>NZ_JBQEPN010000008.1:167564-179781 GCF_052045775.1 Curtobacterium sp. 22159 | reverse complement strand
GCCGACACGCGTGCGACAAGACCGCTGTCGTGCGACAACGGCGATGTCGCCCCGTGCACGCTCCCGCCATCGCGGACGGACGGAACGACGAAGTCGCTGTCGTACGACGTCGGTGATGTCGTTGCGAGTCGGCAGCGAGCCCGTCAGGCGGAAGCGTCGAGGTACACGGCCCCCCGCGGCTCGCGCGTCGCCGCGACCGAGCGCAGCGCACCGAGGTGCTCCGCCGTCGAGCGGCGCTCGGCCTCGAGCACGGCGATGCGGTCCCGCTGCGCCGCCAGGATCCGGGAGGCACGACCCACCAGCTCCCGCGGCACCGGTCCCAGCCCGGTCGGCTCGGCCCACGTGGCCCCGGTGTCTCCGGTCGCGTCGCGTTCGAGGGCGTCGAGCAGCACCTCCCAGGCGGAGTGGTCGTCCGGCTCAGGCGACACCGAGGGCTCCACCCGTCGGCCGCTCGGCGGTGGTCGCCGGGAGCGCGGCGGCTGCGTCGTGCCAGGACTGCCGCAACGGTTCGAGGATCCTGATGCAGTCCCGCGTCGCCTGCACGTCGCGGTGCACGTTCGCCGTGATGAGCGACGTGGACGCGTAGTTGTAGATGGCGAGGAGCCCCTCACCGCCGTCCCACACGTCGATGCGGAGCGTCGAGGACAGCTCCCCGACGATCGCCTGGGCGTGCAGGAGCTGCTCGCGGGCGGCGTCCCAGTCGGCACCGGTCTGCGCGGCCTCGGCGCGGTGGAGGTCGAGCAGGAGCCGGTCGTACAGCATCGTGACCAGCTGCGCGGGCGTCGCGGAGAGGACGGCCTCGTTCGTGTACTGGGCGCGGCGCTGGTCGGTCACGGTGCGCGGCTGTGCGGCCTGGCGGAAGGCGGCGGACTGCAGGTCGAAGGCGTTCATCGGGGTTCCCGTCAGCTCGAGCTCGAGGCGAGCTGGCTGGCGAGCCAGCTCGACTGGGACTGGAGCTTGCTGAGGCTGGTCTCGAGGGCCGCGTACTGCGTCTGGAGCGCTGCGCGGCGGGCGGTGAGGCGGTCGGTCCAGCTGTCGATCTGGGTGTTGAGGTCCTTCGCGACGGCCTGCTGCCCGGTGATCGACGTGGTGATGGAGCCGTCGTACTTGTCGGACGCTGCGGTGGCGGTCGCCCCGACGTTCGCGGCGACACCGGACAGGATCGCCTGCGTGCCCTGGGGGTCGGCGGCGAGGGCCTTCTGGAACGCGTCGGCGTCGAAGCTGAAGTCGCCGTCCTTCGTGATCACGATCCCGATCGACGACGGCGACTTGCCGTTCACCGGTGCGGACATCGTGCTCGACAGCCGCTGCACCACGTCGCGTGTGGTGGCGTCGCCCATGAGCACGCCGGCGGTCGTGGTGGTCGTGCCGTCGGTCGCGCTCGTCGTGCTCGTGACCGAGGTGTTCGACGTGTAGTACGCGGCGACGGCGTTCATCGCGTCGACGAGTCCGGAGGCGACGGCCTGCGCCTTGCTGGTGTCCTGCGCGACCGTGAGCGTCACCGGGTCGGTGGTGGGCTGCGACACCGTGACGCTCAGTCCGGGGACGAGGTCGGTGAAGGTGTTCGTCGCGCTCGTGACGGTCTGGGCTGCGGCCGTCCCCGCCCACAGCGTGACACTGGCGTCCTTGGCCTGGGTCACGACCGCGGCGCCGACCTCGGTGAGGACGTTCGTCGCCGTGCCCGCCGTGACCTCGTCCGCCGTCCCGCGGTACACCTGGAACGCGCCGGCGGCCCCGGTCTTCGTCGACGTGAGCTGCAGACGGTAGAGCTTCGTGCCGTCGGCGTCGGTGCCGGCGGCGACCTTCGTGGCGGTGACACCGGCGCCGGACTTGTTGATGGCCGACACGGTGTCGTCGAGGGAGCCGGAGGCCGGCGTGACGGTCGTCTTCGTGCCGTCGGCACTGACGAGCGTGACGGGCTGGGCCGCCGCCGACCACGTGGACATCGCGGCGGTCACGCCCACCTGGGCGGACGCGGTCGAGCCCACCGTGAAGCTGATGGAGCCGGCGCTCGCGTTCGCGCCCGTGACGGCGGTGACGCCAGGCGACGAACTGGTCGCGCTGAAGACGTCGAGCGAGGTCGCCTTCGCCGCGTCCTTCGCCTTCGAGGCGAGGGTCTGCACCAGCCCGTTGATCGTCTGCAGTGACGAGATGAACGAGTTGGTGGTGGTGAGCTTGTTCTTGAGGAGCGTCTGCGGGACGGCCTCGACGCTCATCAGCGAGTTGATGAGGTCGGTGGTCTTGAGGCCGCTGACGAGCCCGTCGATCGCGAGGCTGCTCGCCGACGAAACGGACGACGTGGACATCGGGGGCTCCCTGCCGTTTCGGGGTGGAGGTCGGATGCGGGTGACGCCGCCGCCCGGGATGCCTGGGCGATCCCGGACGACGGCGTCGGGAGTGCTAGCGCAGGAGCGAGAGCACACCCTGCGTGCTCTGGTTCGCCTGGGCGAGCATCGAGGTGCCGGCCTGGCTGAGGATGTTGTCGCGCGTGTACTTGACCATCTCCTCCGCCATGTCGACGTCGGTGATGCGCGAGGACGCAGCGGTGAGGTTCTCCTTGGCCACGTTCGTCACGTTGATGGCGTGGTCGAAGCGGTTCTGGATGGCACCGATGTTCGAACGAGCCGTCGACACGTTCTTGATCTGCGCGTCGATCGCGGTGATCGCCGACTGGGCACCGGCGGCGGTCGTGAAGTCGAGCCCGGTGACGGCGGTCGCCACGGTGCTGACGTTCGCGCCCGACAGGTCGACGTCGATCTGGCTCGCCGCATCGCCGTTGGCGCCGACCTGGAACTTCAGGACGCCTGCGGTGCCGGCCGAGCCGTCGAGCAGGTTGATGCCGTTGAAGTTGGTCGACTGGGAGATGCGGGTGAGCTCCTTGGACAGCTCGGTGACCTCGGTGGAGATCGCCGTGCGGGAGTCCGCGTTGTTCGAGTCGTTGCCGGCCTGCACGGCGAGGTCACGCATGCGCTGGAGGATCGAGTGGGTCTCGGTGAGGCCACCTTCAGCGGTCTGCACGACGGAGATGCCGTCCTGTGCGTTGCGGGCGGCGACCGTGAGGCCACCGACCTGGGACTTCAGCCCCTCGGAGATCGACAGACCGGCCGCGTCGTCGGCAGCACGGTTGATGCGGAGGCCGCTCGAGAGCTTCTCGAGGGACTTCGACAGGTCGTTCTGCGTCGAGTTGAGGTTCCGGTACGTGTTGAGTGCCGAGAGGTTGGTGTTGATGGACATACCCATGGTGGTTTCCTCCGTGAATCTGGGTCGTGCGTCGGCCCGTCCGTGGGCTGACATCGTGGACTCTCGACCGGTTGGCCGGAGCCGTTAGGTGATCGGCGAGGTTTTTCCCCGCCGACGTCTAGCCGGCCGCCACGGCCGGGTTGCCGGCGGCGTCGTGGACGGCCCGGGCGACGCCCGCTGCGGCGTTCGCGGCGACGCGTGCCAGGTAGGCGCTCCGACGAGCGGCGGTCGTCCTCGAGGTCGGCTCGGCGGCGACCCCATCGTCGCCGTAGTGCGCGGCGAGCCCGTCGCGGAGCAGGCGCATCGCCTCCGAGCGCTGCTGTGACACCGCGGAGTGCGTGATCCCGAGTTCGGCGGCGACCTCGGTCACCGAGCGGTCGCCGAAGTACACGCTCTCGACGACGAACCGCATGCGCTCCGGGAGCGCTTCCACTGCGGCGCGGAGGTACCGACGCTTCTCGGCCTCGAGCAGGTCCTCGCCCGGGAGCGGCACGTCGGCGACGAGGGTGTCGTGCACGGTCTCGTCGAGGGGACCCACCGTGCGGGCGGCGTCGCTCATGGCGTCGGCGGCGGTCTGACGGTCGACGCCCATCGCGTCCGCGACCTCCTGCACGCCCACGCTCCGGCCGAGCCGGGCGGAGAGCGCCTCCTGCGTGGCGAGGGTCTCGCGGATGCGCTTCCGCGTGCCGCGGGAGGCCCAGTCGGCCGAGCGCATGTCGTCGGCGATCGCGCCGGTGATCCGGGTGCGCGCGTAGGCGCCGAAGGGGACGCCGAGGTCGGGGTCGAACGCGTCCGCCGCCGCCACGAGCGCGAGGGACCCGACGGCGGCGAGCTCGTCGCGGTCGAGGTGGGTGGCACGGGCACGGACGTCGGCGACGATGTAGCCCACGAGCGGCAGGTGCTCCACGATCATCGCGTTGCGGTCGTTCCGGTCCATGCTGATCCCCTGGTCGCCTGACATGAGTGACCCGTCCCTGGGCGCGGCGGACACCGGCCTCGGGAGGCCGGTGGAGTACGCCGAAGACCCACCCGGTTCCCTCCGGGTGGTGCACGTCCGCGTCCCTGCGACACGGTGCGGGGTGTCCCCCGCGGTGCGGTTCGAATGTATCGGCTGACAACGGCCTGTACGGGTACACAACCGTCCCCAGTGCGGGGGTGACAGGGCGCGTCGAGCGTCGGCATTTGGGGGGACTCCGACCGGGGAACGAGCGTTCTTGTCCCCCACACGGGGCCGTTGCGCGATCGATCGCCGTTGTCCACGGGACGCACCTCCCGACGCGCCGCTTACGTGCCGGTCAGGGCGCCCGATAGCTCCCGGTGTCCGCAGGATGACCGACACCCCGACCGGAGGAGCTGATGAGCGTGAACGAACTGTCCGCCGTGCTCTGGCGCGAACGCGAACTGCTCGAGCTGCTCACCTTCAAGCTCGAGGAGGAACAGCTGCTGCTCGCAGCCGGACGCTCCCGCTGGGTGTCCCACGCCAGCCGTGAGGTCGAGCAGGTCCTGGAACGACTCCGGAGCACTGGGCTCGAGCGCGCCGCGTCGAGTGCCGAGGTCGCCGAGGAGTGGGGCGTCCCCGCCGACGCACCCCTGCGTGAGGTCGTCGCCGCGGCACCCAGCGGCCCGTGGGGCGAGATCCTCGCCGCGCACCTCACCGCCATGGTGGAGCTGACCACCCAGATCGGCGCGCTCCGCGACGAGAACGACCGCTTCCTCCGCACCGCTGCCCAGGCGACCGAGGAGACGCTCGCCGGCTCCGTGGCCGGGGCCGCGACCTACGACGCCACCGGCAGCTCGGGCACCGGCACGGACGGCGCACGACTGTTCGAGGGGACCCTGTAGGCCGTGGTCAGTACGTTCGGATCCCTCGCCACCGCCTACTCCGGCCTGGCCGCAGCCCGCGCCGGCATCGACGTGACCGGGCAGAACATCGCCAACGCCGGCACGACGGGCTACACCCGGCAGCGCGTCACGCAGACGTCGATCCCCGCTGCGCAGACCGGGTTCGTGCGCGGCACGGCAGCCCTCGCCGGGCAGGGCGTGTCCGTCGACGGCATCGCCCGGCTGGCGTCCCTCACGCTGGACGCCGGAGTCCGTGCCGCCGTCGGCTCCTCGGCGTACGCGGACACCAGGGCCACCGCGCTCTCCGCCCTCGAGACGGGGCTCGCCGAGCCGGGCGACGACGGCCTCGCCACGAAGCTCGACGCGTTCTGGTCGTCGTGGAGCGAGCTGTCCAGCCACCCCGACGACCCGGGTGCCGCCAGTGCGGTCCTCGGCGCCGCGAAGACCGTCGCGAGTGCGCTCGCGACGGGATCGAAGGCGATCGACGCGCAGTGGTCGAGCATCCGCGGCACCGTCGAGGGCCAGGTGCGCCAGCTCAACGAGACCGCGTCGCAGGTCGCCGACCTGAACGGGCGGATCCGGAGCACGCTCGCCTCGGGCGGGAACGCGAACGAGCTCCTGGACCAGCGCGACCAGCTCACCGAGCAGATCGCCTCGCTCGCCGGTGGCACGGTCCGGCAGAACACCGACGGCACGGTCGACGTCCTCATCGGCGGCAACGCCATCGTGCAGGGCACCGACGCACGCCAGGTCGCGCTCGGCGGCGGCCAGCGGCTCGCCGACGGTGCTGCCGTGACGCTGAGCTGGACCTCCGGCACGGCCGGTTCGGTGTCGCTCTCGGGCGGGTCCATCGGCGGAAACCTCTCGCTGCTCGCGCCCGCGACCGCGAACGGCACCGGCGGTGCACTCGCCGAGGCGTCGGTGGCGTACGACCAGGTCGCGACGAAGCTCGCGGCGGCCGTGAACGCCGTGCACGCGACCGGGACCACCCCGACGGGCGCGACCGGCGCGCCGTTCTTCGCACTCACCGCCGGCGTCCCCGCCGCGCAGGGCCTGACGGTCGTGCCGACGGACGGCAGCGGCCTGGCGACGCGGAACGCGTCCGGGCAGCTGGACGACTCGTTCACCGACGCGCTCTCACGGCTCGGTACGGCGTCCGACGGCCCGGACCGCGCGTGGGCGACGTTCGTGGCGGGGGTGGGCAGCGCCTCCCGGTCCGCCGCATCGGAGTCGACGCTGACCGGTCTCGCGATGACCAACGCACGCACCCAGCAGCAGTCCAGCGCCGGGGTGGACCTGGACGAGGAGAACGTGAACCTGTTGAGCTACCAGCACGCCTACCAGGGCGCAGCACGCGTCCTCACCGCCGTCGACGAGATGCTCGACACCATCATCAACCGCGTCGGACTCGTCGGGAGGGGCTGACCGTGATCACCCGTGTGACCACCCAGATGTCGATGGCGGCCGCCTCCGCGCGGCTGCAGGCCGGTGCGGCGAAGGTCGCCCAGCTCACCGAGCAGGCGACGACGCTGAAGAACATCCAGCGGCCGTCGGACGACCCGGTCGGCACGATGTCGTCGATGCAGGTCCGCAAGGAGCAGGCCGCCGCCGCGCAGTACACCCGCAACGCCAACGATGCGGTCGGCTGGCTCGCCACGACGGACAGCGCGCTCTCGAGCGTCTACTCCGTGCTCAACAACGTGCGGGACCTCACCGTGCAGGCCGCCAACAGCGGCACGATGAGCGACACCGACCGCGAGGCGTTCATCACCCAGTTCCAGTCCCTGAAGTCGGAGCTGGAGTCGCGGGCGAACACGACGTACGGGACCCGTTCCGTCTTCGCGGGCTCCTCCACCGCGTCCACGGTGTACGACCCGGCGACCGGCTGGGCGCCCTCCGGCACCGACGTCACCCGACGCATCGGCGACGGCACCACGGTGCGGGTCGACACCTCCGGCACCGACGTCTTCGGCTCCGGGTCCTCGTCCGTCTTCGCCGTGATCGACTCCATCGTCGGCGACCTGCAGAACGGTGTGAACACGAACCCCCGGATCAACGAGGTGGACGCGGCGATCAACACGGTGCGCGGCGTCCAGGCCGACGTCGGCGTGCGTCACGCGGCGGCGCTGTCCGCCCAGGACGCGTTGAAGACGGCCACCGTCACGCTCGAGAACCGACGTGCCGGCATCGAGGACAAGGACCTCGGCAAGGCCGTCCTCGACCTGCAGGTGCAGCAGACCAACTACCAGGCAGCCCTCGCCGTCACCGCGAAGGTCCTGCAGCCGACCCTGATGGACTACCTGTCATGAGCATCGACCTGACGTTCGCCGTCCCGCCGTTCGGGCTGTCCCCGGCGTCCCGCTTCACGCTCACCGCGGTCGAGGACGCCGCCGGGCTGTTCACGCTCGTGGGCGACGACGCCCGGCTGTTCCTCCTCGACGCCGCGGTGCACCTGCCGGACTACGCGCCGGAGCTGACGGACGAGCAGGCGGCGGCACTGGAGCTGACCGACCCCGCCGACGCCGTGCTGCTCGTCGTCGCGAACCCCGGTGACGCGGGCACCACCGTCAACCTGCTCGCGCCGATCGTCGTGAACGCGCGGACGGCCGCTGGGGCGCAGGTCATCCTGGAGGACCAGGACCTGCCGCTGCGGGCGGAGCTCGCCCGGCGCTGAGGCGGGCGGGGGCGGGGCGGTCGGGCCGGTCGGGGGTGGGGCCGGCCGGTCTGCCGACGCGAAACGACGATGTCGCTGTCGTACGACAGCGACATCGTCGCTACCCCGCACGCGCAACTGTTGCAGACGCCGTCGAGCGACACGATCGCTGTCGGACGACATCGACGACGTCGCACCTTGCGCACGCACTCGCCCTCCACAGCCTGGAGGCGCGGCTCGCTCTCCACAGATCGCCTCACCGATGCCGCCGGGTCACCTCGGCCCGGGCATCGTGAGGGCATGTACGAGCGAGCCGTTGCGATCCCCCTCATCCGGACCGGTGGTCTTCCGAGCGCCGAACGCCGAGCGCTGCAACGTCGGGTCCACCGCGGTGAGCTGATCGCCCTCCGGCCGGGTGTCCTCGTGCGACCCGAGCACGTCGACGGCCTCGGGGACGAGCACCGGCACCTGCTGCTCGTCCGGGCCGCCGCACCGACCATCGTGCACCCCGCCGCCGTCTCGCACCGCTCCGCTGCGGTCGTGCACGGACTGCCGTTCGTGGGAGCGGTGCCGGACCGGGTCGACATCACGGACCCACGCCGCAGCCGGAACGAGACGACTGCGCTCCGTCGCGTCCATGCGGCGCAGCCTCGTGCGGACCTCCCGAGCCGGTGGTCGGGCCTGCCGCCGACGACGCCGATCGAGATCTGCGGCGCGCCCGTGACGCCCCTCGTCCGCACCCTGGTCGACGTCGCGAGCTGCACGTCGCTCGTCGCGGCGGTGCCCATGATCGACGCTGCGCTCCACGGGCGGCAGGTGCTGCCCGCGATGCTCGCGGACGAGCTCGACCAGCACACGCGCAAGGGACAGGACAAGGCGCGCACGGCCATCGCGCTCGGGTCGGCGCTGTCGGGCTCGCCCGCGGAATCGGTGTGCCGCGTCCGGTTCCGTCAGCTCGGAGTACCGGAGGCCGTGCAGCAGCGCGTCTTCGCCCGGCCCGGTGAACGGACGGCCGTCGTCGACTTCTGGTTCTCGGCGCAGGGCGTCGTGGTCGAGGTGGACGGTCGTGCCAAGTACGAGGACCCCGCGATGCTCGCCGGCCGCTCCACCGCCGATGCCCACTGGAAGGAGAAGCAGCGGGAGGACTTCGTCCGCTCCTTCGCCGAGGTGCGCACCGTCGTCCGCCTGACCTGGGCGGACCTGATGGACCCGGAGCGTGTCCGCGTGAAGCTCGTCCGTGCGGGTGTGCCGTGCCGGTGACCACCGAGCGCCGGCGTCTGGGATCGCGTCTGCGACCGCCGCACCGGGCGCCGACGGCGGCCGTGCGTCCCGACCGGACTCCCACCCGAGCGGCGTACCGTCGTCGCCATGGCCCGAGAGCAGAAGGACCAGGCGATCGTGCCCATGCCGGCAGCGCCTGTGGCCTCCACCCCCACCGAACCCGACGCACGAACCCCCGACCAACAGCCGACCGGCTGGGTGAAGATGCTCGACCGTGTGCTCAGCGTGCAGCGGCCCGTGGTGGTCGCGCACGTGAACGGACTCCGGCGACGGCACCCGGACGCGAGCCCGGCGCAGATCATCCAGCTCCTCGAACGGCAGTACCTCACAGCGGTCACGACCGGCGGGGCGGCCGTCGGCGCGAGCGCGGTCATCCCGGGGGTCGGCATGGCCGCGGCGCTCGGTCTGAGCGGGGCGGAGACGGTCGGTTTCCTGGAGACGACCGCCCTCTTCGCGCAGTCGGTGACGGAGGTGCACGGCATCGCACTCGACGACCCGGAGCGCGCTCGGATGCTCGTGATGGCGATGATCCTCGGCACCCCGGGCACGCAGCTCATCAACCAGCTCGCGGGGCAGATCGCCGGCGGGCAGGTACGGACGGCGTTCTGGGGCGAGATGGTGACGTCCTCGTTGCCGAAGCAGGTCGTGAACGGGATCGGCGGCCAGGTGCGCGACCAGTTCATCAAGCGGTTCGCGGCCCGGCAGGGCACGACGATCGTCGGGCGGGCACTCCCGTTCGGCATCGGTGCTGCCGTCGGCGGTCTGGGCAACCACACGCTCGGGCGGAAGGTGGTCCAGGCGTCTCGCACGGGGTTCGGTCTCCCGCCGGCGCACTTCCCCGTCGTGCTCGAGCCGAAGGCGACGAAGCAGCCCAAGGAGCCCAAGGAGCCCAAGGAGCCCAAGGCCCCGAAGGCCCCGAAGCAGGCGAAGGGCCCACGGGAGCCGCGTTCGATCACCCGGCGCTCGGGCCGCGAGGACCTCTGGGCCGAGACCCCGACGCGGCCGCCGGGCGACTGAGCCGACCGCGGTCAGCGTGCCCGCACGGGCGTCGTCACCACCTGGCCGGCGTGCGCGAACCCACCGCCGAAACCGAACAGCAGCGCCGGGACGCCCTCCGGCAGGTCCCCACGCGCCCAGGCCTTCGACAGGCCGAGCGGCACGCTCGCAGCCGAGGTGTTGCCCGACTCGACGACGTCGCGCACGACGTACTTCGACTCCCCGCCGAGCGCGGAGACGAGGGGCTCGATGATCCGCAGGTTCGCCTGGTGGAACGCGAACACCTCGATGTCGTCGAGCGTGAGGCCTGCCGCCGCGACCGCCGCACGGGCGTGGTCGGCCGCCTCGGTGATCGCCCAGCGGTAGATCGAACGCCCCTCCTGTGTGAAGCGCTCCGGGTCGCCGGAGACGAGCACGGCCTCCTCGAGGTGCGGCACGCTCCCCCACGACACCGGCCCGATCTGCGCGTCGTCGGAGACCCCGAGCACGGCCGCGCCAGCCCCGTCCCCGACGAGCACGCACGTGGAGCGGTCGGTCCAGTCGACGATGCCGGACAGCACCTCGGACCCGACGACCACGGCGATGTCGGTCGACCCGACACGGATCGCCTGATCGGCCAGCGCGACGCCGTACTCGAACCCGCTGCACGCGGTGTTGATGTCGATCGGCGCGGCGGTCGGCGAGAGTCCGAGTGCCGCAGCCACACGTCCGGCGGTGTACGGGGCCCGGTCGCGGTGGGTGGTCGAGGCCACGATGACGAGCCCGACGCGGGAGGGCTCGACGCCGGCGTCGGCGAGGGCGTTCCGTGCCGCCTCGATCGCCATCGACGTCACCGTGTCGTCCGGTCCGGCGATGTGCCGGGTCTCGATGCCGGTCCTCGTGCGGATCCACTCGTCGTTCGTGTCGACCATGGTCGACAGCTCGTCGTTCGTCAGGACGCGTGATGGCTGGTGGTGGCCGAACCCGAGGATCCGGCTGCCACGGAGAGCTGCGGTGTTCACGAGAGGGCACGCTACTCCCCCGTCCGTGCCGCTCATGCCCGCCTCGGCATGCGACCGCGCATCGAGAATCCCCGAGGCCCGGAACCGACCGGGCGGACGACCGACCCCGCGGCCGGAACCGACCGGGCGGACGACCGACCTCGAGGCCGGTACCGGCAGGGCCTGTCACCGCCACCCCCGAGCGCGTAGACCGGCCGCATGGACTACACACACCTCGGACGGACAGGGCTGTCGGTCTCACGAGCAGTGCTCGGGACCATGAACTTCGGACCGGAGACGAGCGAGGACGACTCGCACGCGATCATGGACCGGGCGCACGAGCTCGGCGTGAACTTCTTCGACACGGCGAACGGCTACGGCGGCTCGGTGGGCAAGGGCGCCACCGAGGAGATCATCGGCCGCTGGTTCGCCAAGGGCGGCGGTCGGCGCGAGAAGACCGTGCTGGCGACCAAGGTCTACGGCGACATGATCGACTGGCCGAACGGCGGCAAGCTCAGCGCGTACAACATCCGGCAGGCATTGGACGCGAGCCTCCGCCGGCTGCAGACCGACCACGTGGACCTCTACCAGTTCCACCACGTCGACCGGGCGACGCCGTGGGACGAGATCTGGCAGGCCATCGACGTCGCGGTGCAGCAGGGCAAGGCGCTGTACGTCGGGTCCTCGAACTTCGCCGGCTGGCACATCGCCCAGGCGCAGGAGGCCGCGGCGCGCCGTCACACGCTCGGCCTGGTCAGCGAGCAGTCGATCTACAACCTCGTGGTGCGCGACATCGAGCGCGAGGTCCTGCCGGCCGCCCGGGAGTACGGCCTCGGCGTCATCCCCTGGTCGCCGCTCCAGGGAGGCCTGCTCGGCGGCGTGATCGAGAAGACGGAGAACGGCTCGCGTCGGCTGTCCGGCCGCAGCGCCGAGTACGTGGAGGGGCACCGCGACCAGCTCACCGCCTACGAGTCCTTCGCGAAGGAGCTCGGTCACACCCCGGGAGAGCTCGCCCTGGCGTGGCTGCTGCACCAGCCGGGCGTGACCGCACCGATCACCGGCCCGCGGACCATGGAGCAGTGGGAGTCCGCGGTCCGCGCCGTGGACATCCACCTCGACGACGCGGCGCTCGCCCGCCTCGACGAGATCTTCCCGGGGCACGAGACCTCCCCGGAGGACTACGCCTGGTGACGACGGATCGCTGACGCGACCGTGACGGGAGGCG
>NZ_JBQEPN010000008.1:153981-167539 GCF_052045775.1 Curtobacterium sp. 22159 | reverse complement strand
CGCCTCCCGTACGTCACAGGCGGGCGATCTCGTCGTCGCGCAGGCCGATGCTCCGCAGGAAGTCGTCGACCGAGCCCCAGCGACGCTCGACGTGCTCGATCACGGTCACCATGGTCTCCGGGACGCAGCGGTGCGCGATGGCGGTCGCCTCCGGGTCGGTGCTCGCGGCGCGCTCGGCGGCGAACCGCTCGACCAGGCGGGCCGCGCTCGCGGCGTAGTCCGCTCCCACGGTGTCGAGGTCCGCGCCCCAGTGCCGGGCGAGCAGCGCGCTCACGACGCCGGTGCGGTCCTTGCCCGCGGCGCAGCACACGAGGACGTCCCCGGCGGCGGCGGCGACGGCACGGAGCGCCGCTGCGATCCCGGACCGGTGGCGTCCGAGCCAGTCGATGTACTGGTCCTCGAGCTGGACGGCGTCCTCGGCGGACTCGAGCGGCGAGTCGGGGTCGAACAGCGGGACGGCCCGGTACGCGGAGGACGCGGCGAGCGGGTGCGGGAGGGCCGCGGCCTCGTCGACCCGACGGAGGTCGACCACCGCCGCGAGGTCGGCCGGGTAGGCGTCCGCGTCGACCCGCTCGGTGTTCGCCCGGTACACGGTGCGTCGGCGGCCGCGCTGCAGACCCGGTCCCCCGACGGGGCGGAGGTTGGTCAACGTCGTCGTCATGCGTCCACCCTGCCGCACGGAGGCCCGGCCGCACCGACACCTGCCGCGCGGACACCTGCCGCGCGGACACCTGCCGCACGGACACCTGCCGCACGGACGACGGGCCCCGCGCCTGCTGTGTGCGCGGGGCCCGTCGTGCGGGTGGTGCGTGGTGCTACCGGACGGTGACCGGGGTGTCGTCACGCTCCTCGTAGAGGACGTAGCCCTCTTCGCCGTGCACCGCGGTGTCGATGCCGGCGACCTCGTCCTCGGTGGTCACACGGAAGCCCATGGTCTTCTCGATGATCCAGCCGATGACGAACGCGAGGACGAAGGAGTACGCACCCACGGCGCCGGCGGCTGCGGCCTGCTTGCCGAGCTGCGCGAACGAGCCCGAGTAGATCAGACCGGTGCTGTTGGCGAAGATGCCCAGGTAGAGCGTGCCGAAGATGCCGCCGACCAGGTGGACGCCCACGACGTCGAGCGAGTCGTCGAAGCCGAGCTTGTACTTCCAGTCGATCGCGAAGCAGCAGATGATGCCCGCGAGGAAGCCGAGCAGGATGCCCCAGCCCGGGGTGAGGTTGGCGCAGGCCGGGGTGATCGCGACGAGACCGGCGACGGCGCCCGAGGCGGCACCGATCGACGTGGCCTTGCCGTCCTTGAGCTTCTCGATGAGCAGCCAGCCGAGGACCGCGGCGGCCGGGGCGGCGAGCGTGTTGATCCAGGCGAGGGACGCGGTGCTGTTCGCGGCGCCGGCGGAACCGGCGTTGAAGCCGAACCAGCCGAACCAGAGGATCGCCGCACCGAGCAGGACGAACGGCGGGTTGTGCGGCTTGTGCGCGCCCTTGGCGAACCCGACGCGCTTGCCGAGCACGAGCGCCAGCGCGAGACCCGCGGCACCGGCGTTGATGTGCACCGCGGTGCCACCGGCGAAGTCGATGACGCCCCACGTCGCGGCCCAGCCCGAGGTGAGGTTGAACACCCACGAGGCGACCGGGAAGTAGACGACCGTCACCCAGATACCGGCGAAGACCATCCACGCGCCGAACTTCGCGCGGTCCGCGATCGCGCCGGAGATCAGCGCGACGGTGATGATCGCGAACGTGGCCTGGAAGCCGACGAACGCGAGGTCGGGGTACGGCGCGGCGAGCCTCACGGCCTGCGACTGCTCGAACGCCTGGCCGAGGCCGATCTGGTTCCAGTCGATGCTGAAGAAGCCGACGATGCCGCTGACGGCGGTGTGCGGGCCGGTGTTGGCGAAGGAGATCGCGTAGCCGTACAGCACCCAGAGGACGCCGACGAGCGCGATCGCGCCGAAGGACATCATCATCATGCTGATGACGGACTTGGCCTTGACGAGACCACCGTAGAAGAAGGCAAGGCCGGGTGTCATGAACAACACCAGTGCGGCCATGATCATGATGAAGCCGGTTTGGCCCTGATCGAGCATCTGTTCACCTCTCGCGAATGCAGTGCGGCTCTTGGTCCGCCTCGGGTGCTGCTGAGTCTGGCGAGGTGAGGTTTCGTGAGGGAGCACGATGTGTTTCGCGGGTGTAACGCCACCGCCCGCTGTGTAAACGTCGTGTTTCGTGGCCCTCAGTCGGCGGCGCGGGTGAGCGCGACGACGCGGCTCGCGGCGCGGAGGTACTTCTTCCGGTACCCGCCGCCCAGCATCGACTCCGGGTAGACCTGGTCGAGCGGCGTCCCGGACGCGACGATGCGCACCTGGGCGTCGTACAGGCGGTCCACGAGCGCGACCCATCGCAGGGCGTCGGTCTGGTCCGTGAACGGCCGGGCGTCGGTGAGCCCGACCGCGTCGAGCCCGTCGACGAGTGCGACGTACTTCGACGGGTGCACGCTCGCGAGGTGCGCCACGACGGCGTCGAAGTCGTCGAGGGTCGTGCTGCCGGCGGGGAGCGCGGCCGCGACGTCGTCGACCACCCGGGCGGACTCGTCCACGGCCCGCCGGCGGTAGTCGAGGCCGTCGATCCGCATCGTCTCGAACCGGTCCGACATCGCCTGGATCTCGCGGAGGAAGTCCTGTGCGGCGAACCGTCCCTCGCCGAGCGCCCCCGGCGGGGTGTTCGACGTGGCGGCGAAGCGTGTGCCGGACTCGGTGAGCTCCTTGATGAGCCGCGTCATCACCATCGTGTCGCCCGGGTCGTCCAGCTCGAACTCGTCGATGCAGACGAGCGACGTCCCCCGGAGCAGGTCGACGGTGCCCTGGAACCCGAGCGCCCCGACGAGGGCGGTGTACTCGATGAACGTGCCGAACGTCTTCCGTCCGGGCTCCGCGTGGTACGCCGCGGCGAGCAGGTGCGTCTTGCCGACGCCGAACCCGCCGTCGAGGTACACGCCGGACTTCGTCGGGGCCTCGGCCTGCTTCCGACGGCCGAACAGGCCACGCCTCGCGGGCTCGGGCCGGGTGGCGACGAACGCCTCGACCGCGTCCCGCACGGCCGCCTGCGACGGGTACTCCGGGTCGGGACGGTAGCTCGCGAAGGATGCCCCCTCGAACTGCGGCGGCGGGACGAGTGCCGCAGCCATCTGCTGCGGGGTCACCTGCGGGTCACGGTCGACGAGGTGTGCTGGCGCTGGCAATCGAGACCCTCCGGGAAGCATGTCGTGCGGTGTCACGTTGCAGGAGTCGAACGGCACGTCCGCGTACCGTTGCCCACGGGCACCGACGACCGATCCTAGTCCGGTGCCGCCACGACGACCCGTCGCCAGCACACTGGAGGTACCCCGATGACCGCACCGGTCGACCCGTCCGAGAAGTTCGCCGCCTACGCGCACCCCGAGCGCCTCGTCTCCACCGCGTGGCTGCAGGAACAGCTCGACGGCGGAGCCGGGTCCCCGGACCTGGTGGTGGTCGAGTCCGACGAGGACGTCCTCCTCTACGAGACCGGCCACATCCCCGGCGCGGTGAAGATCGACTGGCACACCGACCTCAACGACCCGGTCCAGCGCGACTACGTCGACGGCGAGGCGTTCGCCCGGCTGGTCGGCGGCAAGGGCATCGCCCGCGACACCACGGTCGTCATCTACGGCGACAAGAACAACTGGTGGGCCGCCTACGCCCTCTGGGTGTTCACGCTGTTCGGGCACGAGGACGTCCGGCTCCTCGACGGCGGTCGGGCGAAGTGGATCGCCGAGGACCGCGCGCTGACGACCGACCGCACCGCCGTCACCCCGGTCGAGTACCCCGTGGTCGAGCGCCGCGACGAAGCGGTCCGGGCCTTCAAGGACGACGTGCTCGCCCACCTCGGCAAGCCCCTCATCGACGTGCGGAGCGCCGCCGAGTACGACGGGTCACGCACGACCGCGCCGGACTACCCGGAAGAGGGTGCGCTCCGTGCCGGTCACGTCCCGACCGCGGTGAACATCCCCTGGGCGACCGCCGCCGCCCCGGACGGCACCTTCAAGAGCCGCGAGGAGCTCGACGCCGTCTACCGCGAGGGCGCCGGCATCGGCGACGCCGACGAGGTCATCGCCTACTGCCGCATCGGCGAGCGGTCGAGCCACACCTGGTTCGTCCTGCAGCACCTGCTCGGGTACGACAACGTCCGCAACTACGACGGCTCGTGGACCGAGTGGGGCAGCGCCGTCCGCGTGCCGATCGCCGTCGGGTCCGAGCCGGGTACGATCCCCAACCGATGACCGACGAACTCCCCCAGTCCCTCGCCGAGATCCGCGACGACTTCGCCGAACTGTCCCAGCAGGACCGCCTGCAGCTGCTCCTCGAGTTCTCGGACGAACTCCCGGCGCTGCCGGAACGGCTCCAGGGCCACGAGGACGAGCTCGAACGCGTCGAGGAGTGCCAGTCCCCCGTCTTCATCACGGTCACCGTGGGAGCGGACGGGGACGCCCCCGACGTCGTGCGCATGCACGCCACCGCGCCGCGCGAGGCGCCGACCACGCGCGGCTTCGCCTCGATCCTCGCGCAGGGCCTGTCCGGCCTGACCGCCGCGCAGGTGCTCGCCGTCCCGGCGGACTACCCGCTGACGCTCGGGCTGAACGAAGCCGTCAGCCCGCTGCGGATCCGCGGCATGGTCGGGATGCTCGGCCGGGTGCAGCGGCAGGTGCGGGCCGCGGTCGCGTAGCCGCCACACGGACGGGAGGCGCGGTGCNGCACCGCGCCTCCCGTCCGTGTCGTCCTGCGGTCTACTGCGCGCGCGTCGCGCTCGAGGACTGCACCACCTCGGTCAGCCACGCGAGGATGCGGGCGTCGAACCAGTCGGCGTCGTGGTTCCAGAGCTTCGTGTGCCGGGCGACCGTCTGGACCTCGAGCCGCACGATGTCCGGCCGCGCCTCGGCGAGGGCGTGCGATGCGGACGACGGCACGAACCCGTCGTCGTCGCTGTGCATGAGGAGGATCGGGACCCGGAGCTCGTCCGCGCGGGCCACCATGTCGAGCTCACGGAGGTCGACGGGCTGACGCAACCCGGTGAGACGGTGCAGTACCGGGGTGCGGAGGAGCCGCTGGGCGACCTTCCGGACCGGCCGGGGCAGGCGCAGCAGCTGGCTCTGCGACTTCAGGACCGCGTGCCAGTCGACCACCGGCGACTCGAGCACGACGCCGTCGACGAGGTGCGCGAACCGCGAGCGGAGCAGTGTCTGCAGCACCACCGCACCGCCCATCGACCACCCCATCATGACGACGCTCGTCGCGCCCTCGCCGGCGACCCAGCGCAGCACCGCGTCGATGTCCTCCCACTCGGTGCTGCCGAGACCGTAGCGGCCGTCGACGCTCCGCGGTGCGACGCCGTCGTTGCGCCACGACGCGAGGACGACCGAGTACCCCGCCGCGCGGAAGACCGGGACCGCGCGGATGGTCTCCGCGCGGGTGACACCGCGACCGTGCACGAGGACCGCCCAGGGTGCCTCGGGGTCGTCGGCGCGGACGACCCAGGCCGGGGCGGGCCCGTTCGGGGTGGGGACGTCGACGTCCTCGACCGGCACGTCGAGCTCCCCCGGGGTGAGGTAGAACCACCCACCCCAGCGCCCCTTCCGGGCTGCGGTGGGGTCACCGGCGTCGATCGCGATGATGCGGCGGGTCACGGTGGTGTCGGTCGTGCCGAGCACCTCGCCGACGCGCATGTGGCCGGTGCCGCCGCCGAACCAGAGGCTGTACCGCCCCTGGAGTTCCGTGTCTGCCGTGCGCTCGAGGGTCACCGTCCGACGGACCGGGTCGACGGCGTGGATCGGGACGCGTTCGGACCGCTTCCGGTCCGGCGTGACCACCGCGCGGGCGACGGCCGCGACGAAGCCCCCGAGGACGGCCGTCCCGACGGCGGCGGCGGCGATCCCGGTGCCGAGCGCGACGAACCCGGCCGATCGTGCGGTCTCCTGGACGACGTCCTCGGCGGGTCGCGCGGATCGGGACATGGTCCGGAGCCTAGTCTGCATTCGTGTCCGAAACCCGAGAGCCCGACGCCTTCGCGCGGCTCCGTGCGTTCGTGGCGTCCGGGGGCACCCGAGCCGAGACGACGATCACCGAGATCCCCTCCCCGTCGCGCATCGCACCCTTCTCGATCGCCCTCGCCGCGGACGTCTCCGGTGCGGCGCACGGCATCGACTCCGACCTCGGCACCGGCCGGTTCATCGCGCTGTACGACCCGTCCGAACCGGAGGGCTGGGGCGGCGCGTTCCGGGTCGTCACGTTCGCCCAGGCACCGCTGGAACCGGAGATCGGCGTCGACGAGTTCGTCGCCGACGTGACCTGGAGCTGGCTCGTGGACGCCCTGGCCGCGCACGGCGCGACGTACGACCACGCCTCGGGGACGGCGACCAAGATCATCTCGCGGGGGTACGGCGACCTCGCGGCGCAGGGCGACGGTGCACAGCTCGAGCTGCGCGCCTCGTGGACGCCGCGTGGGGACGACCTCACCGCGCACGTCGAGGCGTGGGAGGAGATCGTCGCGATGCTCGCCGGTCTGCCGCCCGCGTCGGACGGCGTGACCCTGTTGGCCCCGAGGAGGCTCGCACGTGACTGACCCCGCTGCTCCGGCTGCGTCCCAGGCGGCGTCGGAGCCCGCCGTGCCCGCGGCGGGCGACCCCACGGCCGGTGCGGCCGCCGCTGGTGGGTCCGTCGCGCCCGCGTACGAGGCGTCGCACGAGACGGTGAAGGTGATCGACACGCGCGATGAGTACCTCGACGCCGTACGGGCGATCGCGGCCGGACACGGTTCCGTCGCGGTCGACGCCGAGCGCGCCAGCGGGTACCGCTACTCGCAGCGCGCCTACCTCATCCAGGTGTTCCGCCGCGGAGCGGGCGCGTTCCTGTTCGACCCGATCGGGATCGGCGACTTCAGCGAGCTGCAGGACGCGATCGTCGACGAGGAGTGGCTGTTCCACGCCGCCTCGCAGGACCTCGCCTGCCTGCAGGAGGTCGGCCTGGTCCCGACCCGGATCTTCGACACCGAGCTCGGCGCCCGCATCGCCGGCTTCCCCCGGGTCGGGCTCGGCGCGGTCGTCGAGCAGCTGCTCGGCATCACGCTCGCGAAGGCCCACTCGGCCGCCGACTGGTCGACCCGGCCCCTGCCGCAGTCGTGGCTCGTGTACGCGTCCCTCGACGTCGAGCTGCTCCCCGACCTCCGGGACGAGCTGGCAGCCCGGCTCGAGTCGGCCGGGAAGACCCGCATCGCCCAGGAGGAGTTCGCCGCGGTGCTGACCCGCGCGCCGAAGCCCCCACGCGCCGAGCCCTGGCGGCGCTTGTCGGGCATGCACTCGCTCCGTGGGGGTCGCGCGCTCGCGATCGCCCGGGCGCTCTGGACGGCACGGGACGCCTACGCCCGCGAAGCCGACATCGCCCCGGGCCGCACGATCCCCGACTCCGCCATCGTCGCGGCCGCCGCGGCGAACCCGGCGTCGAAGGGCGAGCTGAGCGGCGTGAAGGCGTTCACCGGCCGTGCGAGCCGGACCGAGCTCGACCGCTGGTGGGCCGCCGTCGAGGAGGGCCGGACGACGGACGACCTCCCGAAGCTCCGCGGCACCGGTGAGGCCACGCTGCCACCGCCGCGGGCGTGGGCCGACCGCAACCCCGCTGCCGACCGCCGGTACAAGGCCGCACGGGCCGTCGTGCTGCGACGCGCGGAGGAGCTCGACCTGCCGGTGGAGAACCTGCTCACGCCCGACACCCTGCGCACGGTGTCGTGGGAGCCGCCCACGCCGATCACCGCCCAGAGCGTCGGTGACGCGCTGGCGTCCCACGACGCGCGCCCGTGGCAGGTCGAGGCGACGGCACCGCTCATCGCGGAGGCCTTTGTCGAGGCTGCACAGGAGCCTGCTGCCGAGAGCAACAACGAGTCGTAGGAACGCCCCAACCGGCATGCGTCCGCCCAGGATCGGGGCATAGCGTCGGTGGTGCACGCCGGGTCGGACCCGGCCGGGCGGGGCGGAACGTGCCCCGACCTGATCGATGAGGATCTGGAGGCCCAGATTGCCAAAGGCAGCAGACGTCGTCTTCGTTGACGGTGTCCGGACACCGTTCGGACGAGCCGGAGAGAAGGGGGTGTTCTGGAAGACCCGCGCGGACGACCTCGCGGTGCACGCGATGCGCGGGCTCCTCGACCGGAACGCCTTGTTGGACCCGGCCGCGGTCGACGACGTGGCGGTGGCGGCCACCACCCAGCAGGGCGACCAGGGGCTCACCCTCGGCCGGACCGTCGGGATGCTCGCGGGCCTGCCGAAGTCGGTCCCCGGGTACGCGATCGACCGCATGTGCGCCGGCGCCATGACGAGCGTCACCACGCTCGCCGGGGCCATCGCCTTCGGCGCGGCGGACGTCGCCATCGCCGGCGGGGTCGAGCACATGGGCCGGCACCCGATGGGGTTCAACGCCGACCCGAACCCGCGCTTCGTCGCGGAGCGCATGGTCAACGGTGACGCGCTCGTGATGGGCAAGACCGCGGAGCGTCTGCACGACCGCTTCCCCGCGATCACGAAGGACCGCACGGACGCCTACGCCGTCCAGTCGCAGCAGCGCTACGCCGCCGCCTGGGCCGCGGGCAAGCTGCAGCCGGACCTCGTCCCGGTCGAGGTCAACAAGGGCGAGGGCTGGGACATCGTCACGAGCGACGAGCCGCCCCGCCCCGAGACGACCCTGGAGGCGCTGGCCGCGTTGAAGACGCCGTTCCGCCCGCACGGACGGATCACCGCCGGCAACGCCGCGGGCCTGAACGACGGCGCCACGATGAGCCTCATCGCGTCGGCCGACGGCGCGAAGCAGCACGGCCTGCCGACGAAGATGCGCATGGTCTCGTTCGCGTTCGCGGGCGTGGACCCGGAGGTGATGGGCATCGGCCCCGTCCCGGCGACCGACAAGGCCCTCGCCAAGGCCGGTCTCACGATCGACGACATCGGCCTGTTCGAGATCAACGAGGCGTTCGCCGTCCAGGTGCTCGCGTTCCTCGACAACTACGGCATCCCGCAGGACTCCGCGAACGTCAACGCCTGGGGCGGTGCGATCGCCGTGGGGCACCCGCTCGCCTCCAGCGGTGTGCGACTCATGACGCAGCTCGCGGCACAGTTCGCCGAGCGTCCGGACGTCCGGTACGGCATCACCACGATGTGCATCGGGCTCGGCCAGGGCGGCACCGTGATCTGGGAGAACCCGAACTTCAGCAAGTCCGCGGCACGGAAGGCGGCCTGAGCATGACCATCGTCGACAACGACCGGCTTCTCGCCCTCAGCGCGGACGAGGTCGTCACCCACTCGTACGTCAAGCACGTGGCGCTGCCCTCCGGCGGCACCCTCGCGCTCATCACGCTCGACAACGGCAAGGACTACAAGCGTCCGAACACCCTCGGGCCGCGCACGCTGCACGAGCTGTCCGGCGTCCTGGACACCCTCCGCACGGAAGCGTCGGCGGGCACGGTCCAGGCCGTGGCGATCACGGGCAAGGAGTACTGCTTCGCCGCCGGCGCCGACCTGTCCCAAGCGGCCTCGGTGCCCTCACGGGACGTCGCCCACGACCTCGCCGCCCTCGGGCACGCGACGCTCCGGAAGCTCTCCGACCTCGGCGTCCCTTCGTTCGCGTTCATCAACGGCATCGCGCTCGGCGGGGGTCTCGAGATCGGCCTGCACTGCACCTACCGCGTGTTCTCGTCGGCGGCGCAGGGCATCGGGCTGCCCGAGGTCTTCCTCGGCATCATCCCCGGCTGGGGCGGCGCGACCCTGCTCCCGCG
Source organism: Curtobacterium sp. 22159 (assembly GCF_052045775.1). NCBI lineage: Bacteria > Bacillati > Actinomycetota > Actinomycetes > Micrococcales > Microbacteriaceae > Curtobacterium > Curtobacterium sp. 22159. Next base: position 157,711 of record NZ_JBQEPN010000008.1, on the reverse strand, counting down.
GCTGATCGGGCCCGAGCGCGCGCTCCGCGTCATCGTCGAGAACCCGCTCAAGAACAACCGGCTGATGGACGGCCCCGCCGCGGTCGAGCTCGGGATCGGCGACGCGCTGATCCCGTCGGTGACGTTCCTACCGTCCGCGGTGGCCTGGGTCGACGGTGTCGTGAGCGGTCGCACGAAGGTGGTCCGGAAGAACGAGCCGGGCATGATCGAGAAGGCCGCGTGGGGCACGGTCGTGAAGGTCGCGCGCGGGCAGGTCGCCGCGAAGATCGGCACGGTGCCGAAGTCGCCGTTCCGCGCGCTCGACCTCGTGGCGGCGGCCAAGTCCGGCTCGCTCGACGAACGCTTCGCCGACGAGGACGACGCCCTCGCCGACCTCATCTCCGGTGACCAGTTCGCCGCGTCGATGTACGCGTTCGACCTGGTGCAGAAGCGGGCGAAGCGGCCCGTGGGCGCTCCCGAGGGCGTCGAGCCGAAGAAGATCACGAAGGTCGGCGTGCTCGGCGCGGGTCTCATGGCGTCGCAGTTCGCGCTGCTGTTCGCTCGTCGGCTCGGCGTCCCGGTGGTCATCACCGACGTCTCGCAGGAGCGGGTCGACGCGGGCGTGGAGCGCATCTCCGGCGAGGTCGACAAGCTGCTCGACAAGGGCCGCGTCTCCCCCGACGACGCGAACCGCATCAAGGCGCTCGTGAGCGGGTCCGTGTCGTACGACGCGTTCGCCGACGCCGACTGGGTGATCGAGGCCGTCTTCGAGGAGATGAGCGTCAAGCAGGAGGTGTTCCGGAAGATCGAGCAGGTCATCGCGCCGGACGCGATCCTCGCCACGAACACGTCGTCCCTCTCCGTCGACGAGATGGCGTCCGTGCTGGCGAACCCCGAGCGGCTGGTCGGCTTCCACTTCTTCAACCCGGTCGCGGTCATGCCGCTGCTCGAGGTCGTCAAGGCGTCGAAGACCTCGGACGAGGCACTCGTCACCGCCCTCGCCGTCGCGAAGACGCTCAAGAAGACGGCGATCATCACCGCCGACCAGCCGGGCTTCGTGGTCAACCGGGTGCTCGCCCGGGTGCTCGGGGAGGCGATGCGCGGCGTCGAGGAGGGCACCCCGTTCGAGACCGTCGCGCAGGGTGCCGCACCGCTCGGCCTGCCGATGTCCCCGTTCGAGCTGCTCGAGCTCGTCGGTCTGCCGGTCGGCGCGCACGTGCTGGACTCGCACCACGCGGCGTGGCCCGAGCGCTTCTACCCCGGCGACGGGCTGAAGCGGATCGCCGAGTTCGGGCACATCCTCACCCGCGACAAGAAGGGCAACGCGACCGGCTACGACCCGGCGGCCGTGAAGCTCGTCGCGCCCGCGAAGAAGGACGCGAAGCCCGTCGACGCTGCCGAGATGCAGCGGCGCTTCGAGGACGCCCTCGCCGACGAGCTGCACCGCATGCTCGCCGACCGGGTCGTGCAGCACGTCGAGGAGATCGACCTCGGTCTCATCCTCGGCGCAGGCTACCCGTTCCAGGCCGGCGGCATCAGCCCGTACCTCGACCGCTCCGGCGCGTCGGAGCGCGTCTTCGGCGGCACGTTCCACGACCCGCTGATCGTGGGCCCCGCCTCCCGCTGACGCGGCCCGGCGCCCTGCGTCGAACCGCGGGACCGACATCGAACCGCCCCTTGCGGCTGGTTCGATGTCGGTTCCGTGGTTCGGTCCCGCCCCGCGCGCCCGCGACAGCCCTGCGAACGCGACGCGTCAGCGGTCGGCGGACTCCCGCGACCGCGCCGGCTTCGCCTGGGGCACCTTCGTCCCGACGACCTGGTCGATGACGTCGCGGGCGATCGCCTGCGCGGTGAGCCCGACGTCCGTCAGGATCTCGGAGCGCGACGCGTGGTCGATGAACTCGTCCGGCAGGCCGAGCTCGTTCACCCCGGTGTCCACGCCGGCCGCGCGCAGGTCCTGCCGCAGGCGCGTGCCGACACCGCCGACCCGCACGCCGTCCTCGATGGTGATGACGAGCCGGTGGTCCCGCGACAGGTCGATGAGCGACGCCGGGATGGGGACGACCCACCGCGGGTCCGCCACCGTGACCCCGATGCCCTGGGACTCGAGGAGCGCCGCGGCGTCGAGGGCGATCGGCACCATCGAGCCGACGGCCACGACGAGCACGTCGGGTTCTTGATCGGCCGACGGAGAACGGAGCACGTCGACGCCGTCCGGCAGGCGCCGGAGGGCGGGGATGTCCGGGCCGACCTGGCCCTTGGACCAGCGCAGGACCGTCGGGGCGTCGTCGACGGCGACGGCCTCGCGGAACTCCTCCCGCAGGGTGGCGGCGTCGCGCGGGGCCGCGATGCGGATGCCCGGGACGACCTGCAGCAGCGCGAGGTCCCACATGCCGTGGTGCGACGGGCCGTCGGGGCCGGTGATGCCCGCCCGGTCGAGGACGAACGTCACGCCGGCCCGGTGGAGCGCGACGTCCATGAGCACCTGGTCGAACGCCCGGTTCAGGAACGTCGCGTAGAGGGCAACGACCGGGTGCAGACCACCGAACGCGAGCCCGGCCGCGGTCGTGACGGCGTGCTGCTCGGCGATGCCGACGTCGATGACCCGGTCGGGGTGCCGCTCCTGGAACAGGTGCAGCCCGGTCGGCCGGAGCATCGCCGCGGTGATCGCGACGATCCGTTCGTCCTCCGAACCGACCTCGGCCAGGGTCTGCGCGAACACGGAGGTCCACGACGGGCCCGAGCTCACGTCGAGCGACTCCCCCGTCTCGGGGTCGATGTGCCCGACCGCGTGGAACTGGTCGGCCTGGTCGCGGAGCGCCGGCTCGAAGCCGTGCCCCTTCTCGGTGATGGCGTGCACGATCGTCGGTGCGCCGTACTCCTTCGCCTGCCGGAGCGCGGCCTCCATCGCACGCTGGTCGTGTCCGTTGACCGGCCCGATGTACTTGATGTCGAGGTTCGAGTACAGGGCTTCGTTGTTCGTGAAGCGCGACAGGAAGCCGTGCAGACCGCCGCGCATCCCGCGGTAGATCGCCCGACCGGGTGCGCCGAAGTGCCCGGCGACGGCCCGGGTCGTCTCGTAGAGCGCCCGGTACTCGCGACGGGTCCGGACGGAGCTGAGGAACCGCGCCATGCCGCCGATCGTGGGGGCGTACGAGCGTCCGTTGTCGTTGACGACGATCACGAGTCGGCGGTCGTTGCTGTCCGAGATGTTGTTGAGCGCTTCCCAGGTCATCCCGCCCGTGAGCGCGCCGTCACCCACGACGGCGACCACGGTGCGGTCGGCCTGACCGGTCTGGACGAACGCGCGGGAGATGCCGTCCGCCCACGACAGCGACGACGAGGCGTGCGACGACTCGACGATGTCGTGCTCCGACTCGCTGCGCTGGGGGTACCCGGCCAGGCCGCCGCGCTCGCGCAGTCGTGAGAAGTCCTGCCGCCCCGTGACGAGCTTGTGCACGTACGACTGGTGCCCGGTGTCGAACACGAACGGGTCCCGCGGGGAGTCGAACACGCGGTGCATCGCCAGCGTCAGCTCGACCACGCCGAGGTTCGGGCCGAGGTGTCCGCCGGTCTTCGCGACCTCGGCGACGAGGAACCGGCGGATCTCGGCGGCGAGGTCCGTCATCTGCGCGTCCGACAGACGCTTCAGGTCGCGCGGCGACGAGATGCTCGAGAGCAGACTCACGGGCGCTCCTTTCGTGGGGCTGATCCCTCACCATATCCGCGGAACCAGATGACGGACTGGAGG
>NZ_JBQEPN010000008.1:53259-153966 GCF_052045775.1 Curtobacterium sp. 22159 | reverse complement strand
CTCCAGTCCGTCAGGTGGTCGCGTCAGACGAGCGACCGCAGCACGTACTGCAGGATGCCGCCGTTGCGGTAGTAGTCGGCCTCACCGGGGGTGTCGATGCGGACCACCGCGTCGAACTCGACGGTCTGCTTGCCCGCCGGCGAGTGCTCGCTCGGCTCCGCCGTGACGTGCACGGTCTTCGGGGTGCGGCCCTCGTTGAGTTCGGTCAGACCGGAGATCGAGACGACCTCGGTGCCGTCGAGGCCGAGCGACTCGACCGTCTCGCCCGCGGGGAACTGCAGCGGGACGACGCCCATGCCGATGAGGTTCGAGCGGTGGATGCGCTCGAAGCTCTCGGTGATGACCGCCTTGACGCCGAGGAGGTTCGTGCCCTTCGCCGCCCAGTCGCGCGACGAGCCCGAGCCGTACTCCTTGCCACCGAAGATGACGAGCGGGATGCCCTGCTCCTGGTAGTGCTGCGAGGCGTCGTAGATGAACGACTGCGCACCGTCCGGCGTCGTGAAGTCGCGGGTGTAGCCGCCCTCCACGCCGTCGAGGAGCTGGTTGCGGAGGCGGATGTTCGCGAAGGTGCCGCGGATCATGACCTCGTGGTTGCCGCGGCGCGAGCCGTAGGAGTTGAAGTCCTTGCGGTCGACGCCGTGCTCGGCGAGGTACTTCCCCGCGGGGCTGTCCGCCTTGATCGAACCGGCCGGGGAGATGTGGTCGGTGGTGACCGAGTCGCCGAGCTTCGCGAGCACGCGGGCGCCGGAGATGTCCGAGACGGCGTCGGGCTGCATGGTCATGCCCTCGAAGTACGGGGGCTTCCGGACGTAGGTCGACTCCTGGTCCCACTCGAAGGTGTCGCCCGTCGGGGTCGGCAGGTTCTTCCAGCGGTCGTCGCCCTCGAACACCGAGCCGTACTCGTGGGTGAACATCGCGGTGTCGATCGACTCGTCGATGACCTGCTGCACCTCGGCCGCGTCGGGCCAGATGTCCTGCAGGAAGACGTCGTTGCCGTCCTGGTCCTTGCCGAGGGCGTCCTTGTCGAAGTCGAAGTGCATCGACCCGGCGAGGGCGTACGCGATGACCAGCGGCGGCGAGGCCAGGTAGTTCATCTTCACGTCGGGGTTGATGCGGCCCTCGAAGTTGCGGTTGCCCGAGAGCACCGCGGTGACGGCGAGGTCGTTGTCCTGCACGGCCTGCGAGATCTCCTCCGGCAGCGGGCCGGAGTTGCCGATGCACGTGGTGCAGCCGTAGCCGACGGTGTAGAAGCCGAGGTCCTCCAGGTAGCTGGTGAGACCGGCCTTCTCGTAGTAGTCGGTGACGACCTTCGAGCCCGGGGCGAGCGTCGTCTTGACCCACGGCTTCGCCTTGAGGCCCTTCTTCGCGGCGTTCCGCGCGAGGATGCCGGCGGCCATCATGACCGAGGGGTTCGACGTGTTCGTGCACGAGGTGATCGCGGCGATCGCGACGGCGCCGTGGTCGATCGTGAACGGGTCGGCACCGTCCATCGCGACCTTCGTCGGCGCGGACGCCGTCGACGGAGCGCTCGACACGAAGTCGTGGTGGTGCGTGGTCAGGTCACCGGTGGTCGAGCCCGCGGCGATCGGGTCGGAGGCCGGGAAGGTCTCCTCCACCGCGTCGTCGAGGTCGGTCTGGCCGGCCGGCTCGGTGTAGTTGGCGAGGTCGACCTCGAACTGGTCCTTCGCCTTCGACAGCTCGATGCGGTCCTGGGGGCGCTTCGGGCCGGAGATGGACGGGACGACCGTCGAGAGGTCGAGCTCCATGTACTCGGAGTAGTTCGGCTCGACCGACGGGTCGTGCCAGAGGCCCTGTGCCTTCGAGTACGCCTCGACGAGGGCGATCTGCTCCTCGGAGCGGCCGGTGAGGCGGAGGTAGTCGAGCGTCACGTCGTCGACCGGGAACATCGCGGCGGTGGAACCGAACTCCGGCGACATGTTGCCGATGGTGGCGCGGTTCGCGAGCGGGACCTCGCCGACGCCCTCGCCGTAGAACTCGACGAACTTGCCGACGACGCCGTGCTTGCGGAGCTCCTGGGTGATCGTGAGCACCACGTCGGTCGCGGTGACGCCGGCCGGGATCGACCCGGACAGCTTGAAGCCGACGACCTTGGGGATGAGCATCGACACCGGCTGGCCGAGCATGGCGGCCTCGGCCTCGATGCCGCCGACGCCCCAGCCGAGCACGCCGAGGCCGTTGACCATGGTGGTGTGCGAGTCGGTGCCGACGAGGGTGTCCGGGTACGCGTACAGCTCGCCGTCGAACTCGCGCGTGTAGGTGACCTTCGCCAGGTACTCGATGTTGACCTGGTGCACGATGCCTGTGCCCGGCGGGACGACCTTGAAGTCCTCGAACGCGGTCTGACCCCAGCGCAGGAACTGGTAGCGCTCCCCGTTGCGCTCGTACTCGAGGTCGGTGTTGCGCTGGAGCGCGTCCTCACGCCCGAACAGGTCGGCGATGACGGAGTGGTCGATGACCATCTCGGCCGGCGAGAGCGGGTTGATCTTGTTCGGGTCGCCGCCGATCTCGGCCATCGCCTCGCGCATGGTGGCGAGGTCGACGATGCACGGGACACCGGTGAAGTCCTGCATCACGACGCGCGCCGGCGAGAACTGGATCTCGGTGTCCGGGTCGGCGGTGGGCTGCCAGGAGCCGAGGGCACGGATCTGTTCCTCGGTGACGTTCTTGCCGTCCTCGGTGCGGAGGAGGTTCTCGAGCAGCACCTTCAGGCTGTACGGGAGCTTCTCGTGCCCGGGCACCGTGTCGATCCGGTGGATCGCGTAGTCGACACCCCCAACCGACAGCGTGTCCTTCGAGCCGAAGCTGTTGACTGCAGCCACTGTGCCGCCTCCCTGGTTGATCGGTGTGCCCCCATCCAAGCGGGCCGCAGCACGACCCACCAGCAAGGCAAACCTAAACCCGTCGACCCGGGAAGGGCCGAGGGAACTATCTCGATGTCGAGACAACTCTACACCGCGGCGGCGTCACCCTCGCGCTTGAACACCGTGCGGACGAGCAGCCAGGTCACCCAGAGCAGGGCGGCGTACAGGGGGACGCCGGTGATCAGCTTGATGCCAGCGAGCAGCTCGACCTGCGCCGTCAGGTACAGCGGCACCTCGATCACGAGCCGGATCGCGAAGAGCCCGACCCACAGCCACGTCGCCACCGTGAGCACACGCCGCTTCGCCGGGTCCGCGCGCCAGTCCTGGTGACTGCCGTCCTCGTTCGGCGGGAGCAGGAAGCCGACGACGAGCCCGATGAGCGGCTGCCGGACGGCGAGCGTCACGAGCAGTCCGACGAGCCAGACGGCGTTGATGACGATGCCCGGGATGAAGTTGCTCTCCGCACGACCGGTGATGAGCGCCAGTCCGGCCGAGATCGCGACGCCGAGGATGCCGGCGAGCGACATCACGAGCGACTGCCGCTGGAACAGCCGGAGCACCACGAAGACGACGCCGATGGCCACCGGGATGAGGACACTCGGGACGAGCTCCTTCGTGATCGCGTAGACGACGAGGAACGCGAGGCCCGGGAGCACCGACTCGGCGAGCCCGCGGACCCCGCCGATCGCGGCGACGAGCGCGTGCCCGGAGGGTGCCTCGCCCGGCGCGACCTTGCCGAGCCCGGTGTTCGCGACCGCCGCGCGGAACTGCTCGTTGAACGACGGCGTCGCGTCGTCGGGCGCGACCGCGTCGGGACGGGAGGTGTCGTCGTGGTCCGGCACCGTGCCTCCAGGCTGGTCGGGAGAGCGGATCAGATCGCCGACTGGGTCGACTTCGGCATGTGCAGCGGGATGAGGTCGCGCGGCGGCATCGGGGTGGTCCCACGGACCACGACGACGCTGCGGAAGAGGTCCTCGATCTCGGCGGCGTCGTCAGGCTGCTCGGCCGCCTTGCCGGCGATGACGCCGCGCAGGAACCAGCGCGGACCGTCGACGCCGATGAAGCGTGCGGGCCGGGCGCCGTCCGTCACGCCGGAGCCGTCGGTGACGACCGGCACCTGGGCGCGCAGCTCGGGGCCGAACGGCCCGTCGACCTCGTTCACGACGCCGCCCTGCCGCTCGATCTGCTCGGCGATCTGGGCGCGGATCTCGTGCCAGAGGCCGGTGGAGCGAGGAGCCGCGAACGGCTGGACCTGGAGCGTCGACTCGTCGTAGTCGAGCCCGACCGCGACGACGCGCTGCGAGCCCTCCTCGACCTCGAGCCGGAGGTGCAGGCCCTCGCGCGGGAGCACCTTCACACCGCCGAGGTCCACGTACGGACGCACCAGGTTCGCCTCGGTCTCGTCGTGCGGGCCGCTCTCGGCACGGTCCGCGGGTGCGGACTTGTCGGTCGGGGCGACGGCGTCGACCTCGTCCAGGTCGGCGTCGGCGTCGGTCGCGATGTCGACCTCCGGCGTCGTCGCGACCACGTCCGCGTCGTCGGCGACGGCGTCCGCCACCTCGACCTCGTCACGCTTGCGTCGGCCGAACTTCATGCGCGCGTTCCTTCCTGAGCGTTGTCCGCGGCGCCGCTGACGACACCGCTGCGGTCACCGTAGCCCGACGAACCGAAACCGCCCTGGCCGCGGACACTGTCGGGCAGCTCGTCGACGCGGCTGAACGTCACGCGCGGGACCGGCATCACGATCATCTGCGCGATGCGGTCGCCGACGTGCACCTCGTGCGGTTCCGACTGGTCGGTGTTGAGCAGCGCGACCTTGATCTCACCCCGGTACCCGGCGTCGACCGTGCCCGGAGCGTTGACGATCGTGATGCCGTGCTTCGCGGCCAGCCCGCTGCGCGGGACGACGAACGCGGCGTACCCGTCGGGCAGCGCGATCCGGAGGCCCGTGCCGACGAGTCGCCGTTCGCCGGGCTGCAGGACGAACGCCTCCGTGGAGACGAGGTCGGCACCGGCGTCACCGGGGTGGGCGTAGCCGGGAGCGTTCTCCCCGGTCCAGAGCACGTCGACTGGTTCGGTCACGTGTCGAGGGTAGTGCAGACCGTGACCGTTCCGTGACCTGGTCCGAGTCGTGGTCGAATGGTGTCGTGACCCTGTACCGCGAACGACTCTGGGCTCCGCCCGCCCTCTACCTGGCGACCGCGCTCGTCATCCCCGCCAGCCTCCTCGTGTTCCTGCCGATCAGCGTGCTCGCTGGCGTGCTCGTCGCGATCGGCATGGAGCTCGGCGTCCTCGTGCTCCTCTGGGTGCTCGCCCCGACGATCGAGGTCACGGACACCGAGTTCCGCGCCGGACGCGCGCACCTGCCCCGCACGCTCGTGGGCGAGGTCTCCGGGTACGAGGGCGCCGAGGCGACGACGCAGCGCGGGCCGAAGCTCGACGCGCGTGCGTGGACGCTCTTCCGCGGCTACGTGCGTGGGGTCGTCAAGGTCGAGGTGCAGGACCCCGCCGACCCGACGCCGTACTGGCTGGTCAGCGTCCGCAACCCGTCGGCGGTCGTCGCGGCCCTGCGGTCCTGAGACACGTCGGGGACGGGAGGGACGGCGCGGGCCCGCACCGCGCCTCCCGGACCCGACGGCGCAGCACGCGGAACGGCCCGCCACCTCTGCAGGTGGCGGGCCGTTCGTGTCCTGGGCGTTCCCTAGAGCGCTGCGCACTCCATGCAGACCGGGCCGAGCTTCGACTCGTGGTCGAGCTGCGAGCGGTGCTTCACGAGGAAGCACTCGACACAGGTGAACTCGTCGACCTGGGGCGGGAGCACGACGACGTCGAGGTCGACGTCGCTGAGGTCCTGTCCGGCGAGCTCGAAGCTGCCGGGGTTGTCGGAATCATCGTCGACGACCCCCGACATCTTGTCGGGAACGCGCTCCTTGAGGGCCTCGATCGACTCCGAATCGGAGTTGTCGTCGGTCTTCCGGGGGGCGTCGTAATCGGTGGCCATGCCCATCCATTTCTCGTATCGAGAGGTCGTCGCCGGTGATCGGCGGCGACAGTTTGCACCACGTCCCGCCAGAGCGCAAACCGAGGTCTCCCGCGAGCCGTCACGGCCCTGCAACCCGTCGTCGCCTCCGCGCATTCCCGGCGTCGGCGATCGTCGCCGCGGCAGTCCGCGGCACGCCCGTGCGCCTCCGCCGGATCACGTCCGCACGGCTGCATACTCACGGGGTACGACGCACGACCGTACGCGACGCTCGGAAGGCGGAACCATGCAAGACGTGAGAGTCATCGGGGTGGAGTCCGGGGCGCTCCTCCTCGCGACCGACGGCGGGACCGAGTTCCGCCTGCCCGTGACCTCGTCGCTGCCCGGTCAGGTCCGGCAGGCGAACCCCGAGTCCGGCCCGCACAAGCGCGTCTCGCCGAAGGACGTGCAGGCACGCATCCGCGGGGGCGCCGACGCCGCAGAGGTCGCTGCTGCGCTCGACGTCGACGTCGAGTACGTCCGACGCTTCGAGGGCCCCGTCCTCGCCGAGCGCGCCTTCATCCTCGACGCCGCGCACCGCGTGCCGGTGACCCCGGTCGACGACGAGTCGCCCGACACGTTCGGTGAGGCGATCACCGCGAAGCTCGAGGCCGGCGAGGCCACCGGGATCGCGTGGGGTTCGTGGAAGCACGTCGAGAGCGGCTGGCAGGTGCGCGTCCGCTACACCGCCGGCGAGGTCGAGCACGACGCCCAGTGGCGGTTCGACCCGAAGACCTCGACGCTCACGCCGGACAACGGCGATGCCCACCGTCTGTCGCACACCGAGGACGAGGGCATCGCGCCCCGCCTGCGTGCGGTCGAGTTCGAGCAGCAGGACACCGACGGCACCCGGTTCGACTCCGGGGCGTTCCGGGTCGACGAGCCGGACGAGTCGATCACGAACCCCGAGGTGCAGGAGCGCCCGCTCCGTGCGCCGCTCCCCCGCATCGGCGTCGCCGTCGAGGAGCGCGCACCCGGCAACGAGACCGCCGACCTCCTCGAGGCACTCCGGCGCCGCCGCGGCGAGCGGGAGGCGGCGGCGTTCAGCGACCAGCAGGAGGAGCCGCGCGGCACCTCGATCAGCGTGGTCGACATCCCCCTGCAGGGGTTCGACGACTCGTCGGACACCGCGCCGCAGCCTGACGCCCGTCCGGCCTCCGCACCCGAGGCTGAGGGCGGCCGACAGGAGCGCAAGAAGCGGAACCGGCGGTCGATGCCGAGCTGGGACGAGATCGTCTTCGGCACGCGCCCGGACGACGACCCCGCCTGAGCCCGGCCACCTGCGCTCCTGCCGCTACTGCGCGAACGCTCCGGCGAGGCGCAGCGGAACCTGGACCTCCTCGTCGGTCATGGCGCCGTGCTGGCCGATCATCCGTTTGGGCACCTCGCCGTCGCGGAGCGCGCGGTCGTCGTTGAACGCCCACGAGCCACGGGCCACGACGACGACGTCGCCGATGCGGTCGACGACCTCGGGTGCGACCGCGCCGAACCACCCGGCTGCGATCGCCTCGTCGCGGCTGGCGACGTACGCCTTCTTGCCGTAGCGGGCACGCCACGCGCCCACGAGTGAACGCACGTCCGTCCCGGGGGCGACCGTGAGCTGACGGCAGCGCGGGTCCCCGGCGATGCCGATCACGTCGGTCAGCAGCTGCGGGTCCATCGCGATGTTCGCGTGGTCGGGGACGTCGAGCACGCCGTGGTCGGCGGTCACCACGATCCCGACGTCGGCGGGTGCGCGGGACTCCAGCCGGGCGAGCTCGCCGTCCAGGAGCTCGAGCGCTCCCGTCCAGCGGTCGGACTGCCAGCCCTGCTTGTGCCCGATGGAGTCGAGCTCGGGGACGTAGAGGTAGACGAGCGAGCGTCCCGTGGCGGTCTCGGCCAGGGCTGCGTCCACGCGCTGCGCGATCGAGTCCGCGGACACGTACCGCGCTCCCCCGAGCACGTTCGCCGTCATCCCCGACGAGCGGTACCGCGCGGGACCGACCACGACGGGGTCGACGCCGAGCGCCGCGGCCGCGGTGAAGAGCGTCGTCGCGAGGAACCAGTCGTCGGGCACCTCGGTGTCCCAGCCGCTCAGCAGGTTCATCACCGTGCCGGTGTCCGGGTTCCAGCCGCTGTACCCGACCACGCCGTGCGTGCCGGGCGACCGACCCGTGGTCAGCGTGCTGAGGGCCGCGGCGGTCGTCGTCGGGAAGCCGCTGCGGAGCCGGCGCTTGCCGGACGCGAGCCACCGGGCGTGCCCGGCACGTGCCGACAGCGCGGTCGCACCGAGGCCGTCGACCAGCACCACGACCGCGGAACGGGCGGGGCGGAGGGCGATCCGCGCCTCCAGTCCGGAACTGCGCAACCACGCGTCGTCCGCGGCGCCGAGCGCGACGAGGCAACTCGGGAAGACGTCGGCGAGGTTCGCGGTGGCGTCGGGGGCCGTCGGTACGCTTGTTCCCATCTCCCCCAGTCTCGCAGAAGGGTGCCATGGCACGCACGGAAGCAGTCGGCCTGCCCGACGGTGAACGCATCGAGGACGTCGACGTCTCCGAGGAGATGCAGGGCTCCTTCCTCGAGTACGCGTACTCCGTCATCTACTCCCGGGCGCTCCCCGACGCACGCGACGGCCTCAAGCCCGTGCAGCGACGCATCCTCTACCAGATGTCCGAGATGGGCCTGCGGCCCGACCGCGGCCACGTGAAGAGCGCCCGCGTCACCGGCGAGGTGATGGGCAAGCTGCACCCGCACGGCGACGGCGCGATCTACGACGCCCTCGTGCGCATGGCGCAGCCGTTCACCATGCGGGTGCCGCTCATCGACGGGCACGGCAACTTCGGGTCCCTCGACGACGGTCCCGCGGCGGCCCGGTACACCGAGGCGCGCCTGGCCGAGCCCTCGATGGCGATGACCGAGGGCCTCGGCGAAGACGTCGTCGACTTCGTCCCGAACTACGACAACCAGATCATGCAGCCGGGCGTGCTGCCTGCGGCGTTCCCGAACCTGCTGGTCAACGGCGCGTCGGGCATCGCCGTCGGCATGGCGACGAACATGGCGCCGCACAACCTCGGCGAGGTGGTCGAGGCGGCGAAGCACCTGCTGCTCCACCCCGACGCCACGCTCGACGAGCTCATGGAGTTCGTGCCCGGGCCGGACCTCCCCGGCGGTGGCACGATCGTCGGGCTCTCCGGCGTGCGTGACGCCTACGCCAGCGGGCGGGGCTCGTTCCGGACCCGCGCGAAGGTCTCCGTCGAGAACCTCACCCCGCGCAAGGTCGGCCTCGTCGTCACCGAGCTGCCCTACCTGGTCGGCCCGGAACGCGTGATCGAGAAGATCAAGGACGGCGTCCAGTCGAAGAAGCTCGCGGGCATCTCCGACGTGAAGGACCTCACCGACCGCAACCACGGGCTCCGGCTCGTGATCGAGATCAAGAGCGGCTTCAACCCCACGGCCGTGCTCGAGCAGCTCTACAAGCACACGCCGCTCGAGGACGGCTTCGGCATCAACAACGTCGCCCTCGTCGGCGGGTCACCGCGCACCCTCGGCTTGCGCGAGCTGCTCGACGTGTACGTGCAGCACCGGCTCGACGTGGTCACCCGGCGGTCCTCGTACCGGTTGGCCCGCCGGAAGGAACGCCTCCACCTGGTCGAGGGTCTCCTCATCGCGATCCTCGACATCGACGAGGTCATCGAGGTCATCCGCTCCTCGGACGACTCCGAGGCGGCCCGGACCCGACTGCGGGACGTCTTCGACCTCTCCGAGGTGCAGGCCGAGTACATCCTCGAACTGCGCCTCCGACGGCTCACGAAGTTCTCGCGCCTCGAACTCGAGGGCGAGCGGGACCAGCTCCTCGCCGACATCGCCGCGCTCGAAGAGCTGCTGGCGTCCGACGAGCGGCTCCGTGCGCAGGTCGCGCTGGAGCTCACCGAGGTGTCCGACAAGTTCGCGACGCCGCGACGCACGCTCCTGACCGAGGCGGACGCCCCCGTGCGCGGTGGTCGGAAGGCCGCGGTCGACCCGGAGTCGCTCCAGATCGCCGACGCGCCGTGCCGCGTGCTGCTCTCCACCACCGGCCGACTCGTCCGCGTCGACATCCCGACCTCGGAACTCGGCATCGTGCGGGTCCCGAAGCGGTCCAAGCACGACGCCGTCCGCTCCGAGGTCGTCAGCTCCGTCCGTGGCCAGGTCGGCGCGCTGACCTCGACCGGGCGCGTTCTCCGCCTCTCCCCCGTCGACGTGCCCGCCGTGCCGCCGGCAGCTGTCCGGCTCGACGCCGGCGTCCGCGTCACCGACTTCCTCGGCATCGCCCGCGGTGAATCGGTGGTGGCACTCGTCGACCTCTCCGGCGCGTCGTCCGACTCCCTCGCCATCGGCACCGCGCAGGGTGTCGTCAAGCGAGTGGTCCCCGGAACCTGGCCGGACAAGCCCGAGTTCGTCGCGATCGGCCTGAAGCCCGGCGACACCGTCGTCGGTGCCGCACAGGCGCCGGAGACGGACGACCTCGTGTTCATCACCTCGAACGCGCAGCTACTGCGGTTCCCCGCGTCCGGCGTGCGGCCGCAGGGACTCCCCGCCGGTGGTGTCGCCGGGGTCGCCCTCGCCGCGGGGGCCTCGGTGATCTGGTTCGGGTCCGTCGCCCGTTCGGACGACGCCGTGGTCGCCACCGTCTCGACGTCGTCCTCGGCGCTGCCGGGCACCGACACCGGGCGGGCCAAGGTGTCGGCGCTGTCGGAGTTCCCGGCGAAGGGTCGTGCGACGCAGGGCGTCCGGGCGCACGCGTTCCTCAAGGGTGAGGACGGGCTCACCGTGGCGTGGGCGGGCATCGCTCCTCCGCATGCCGTCGGGACGGACGGCGCTGCTCGGACCCTGCCGGACTGGCTGTCGAAGCGCGATGGGTCGGGGGCGCCGCTCGAGGCGGTCATCGGCTCGATCGGCGGGAGCGCCGCGGCGCTCGACGGCACCGCCGGCGACGCGTAGGGCGCGCGGCGGCTGCGGCGCGCCGGCGGCGCGGCTGCGGTGCAGATTTCGCGCTGAGCGACAGTTCGCGGGCTCCGCAGCCCGTGAACTGCCGCTCAGCGCGAAACTCGGTGCGGCCAGCCCGAGACTCGCCGCGCCCGCCCCGAGACTCGCCGCGCCCCGCGCGAGACTCGGGGCCGCCCGCGCGAGACTCGCCGCGGCCGCCGCGAGACTCGGGGCCGCCCGCGCGAGACTCGCGGCGACAGCGCGAGCGCCGGCAGCGCCTACGCGTCGATGCGGTCGCGGTCGAGCCCCTCGCCGGCGAGGATGAACTCCTTGCGCGGCGCGACGTCGTTGCCCATGAGCAGCTCGAACACCTTCGCAGCGCTCTCGGCATCGGTGATGTTCACCCGCCGCAGCGTGCGGTGCGTGCGGTCCATCGTGGTCTCTGCCAGCTGGTCCGCGTCCATCTCGCCGAGCCCCTTGTACCGCTGGATCGGCTCCTGGTACTTCTTGCCCTGCTTCTCGAGCTTCTTCAGGACCGCCTGCAGTTCCTGCTCCGAGTAGGTGTAGAGCGTGTCGTTCGCCTTGCCGCGGTTCACCACGACGACCCGGTGCAGCGGCGGCACCGCGGCGAACACCCGACCCTGTTCGATCATGGGCCGCATGTACCGGAAGAACAGGGTCAGCAGGAGGGTCCGGATGTGGGCGCCGTCGACGTCGGCGTCGGACATGATGATGACCTTGCCGTAGCGGGCCTGGTCGATCTCGAACGTGCGGCCCGATCCGGCGCCGATGACCTGGATGATCGACGCGCACTCGGCGTTCGAGAGCATGTCGGACACGGACGCCTTCTGCACGTTGAGGATCTTGCCCCGGATCGGCAGGAGCGCCTGGTACTCGCTGTTGCGCGCGAGCTTGGCGGTGCCGAGCGCGGAGTCGCCCTCGACGATGAACAGCTCGGTCCCCTCGGTGTCCTGCGACCGGCAGTCGGCGAGCTTCGTCGGCAGCGAGGAGTTCTCGAGCGCGTTCTTCCGGCGCTGGGTCTCCTTGTGCGCCCGGGCGGAGATGCGGGTCTTCATCTCGGCGACGACCTTCTCGAGCAGGGTCGCTGCCTGGGCCTTCTCGGTGCGCTGCGTCGAGGTGAGGATCTCGGTGAGCCGCTTCGACACCACCTGGTCGACGATCTTGCGGACCGCCGGGGTGCCGAGGACCTCCTTCGTCTGCCCTTCGAACTGCGGCTCGGGCAGGCGGACGGTCAGCACCGCGGTGAGCCCGGCGAGCACGTCGTCCTTCTCGAGCTTGTCCTGCCCGACCTTGAGCTTGCGGGCGTTCGCCTCGACCTGCGCGCGGACCGCCTTGACCACGCCGGACTCGAACCCCGCCTGGTGCGTGCCGCCCTTCGGCGTCGCGATGATGTTGACGAAGCTGCGGAACACGGTCTCGTAGCCGCTGCCCCAGCGGAGCGCGAGGTCCACCTCGCACGAGCGCTCGACCGACGTGGACACCATGTGCCCCTTGTCGTCGAGCATCGGGACGGTCTCGGTGAACGTGCCGGTGCCCTGGATGCGCCAGACGTCGGTGACGGCGGAGTCGACGGCGAGGTGCTCGACGAACTCGGCGATGCCGCCCTCGTACCGGAAGCGCTCGACGACGGGACCGGCTTCGACGGTGGTGCCGGTCGCCTCGGCGCGGGCGGCGACGGCCTCGATCGACGCCGGGCGTTCGTCCGTGATGGTGATGCCGAGCCCCGGAACCAGGAAGGCGGTCTGGCGTGCACGGCTGATGAGGTCGGTCGTGCTGAACTTCGCGTCGGCGGTGAAGATCTGCCGGTCCGCCCAGTACCGGATGCGCGAGCCCGTCACGCCCTTCTTCACCTTGCCGACGACGCGGAGCTCGCTGCCGGAGGTGAACGGCGAGAACGGGGCATCGGGACCGTCGCCGGAGAACGTGCCGGGCTCGCCGCGGCGGAACGACATGGCGTAGGTCTTGCCGCCACGGTCGACCTCGACGTCGAGGCGCTCCGACAGCGCGTTCACGACCGACGCACCGACGCCGTGCAGCCCACCGGATGCCGCGTACGACCCGGAGCCGAACTTGCCACCCGCGTGCAGCTTCGTGAACACGACCTCGACCCCGGTCAGACCCGTCTTCGGTTCGACGTCCACCGGGATACCGCGCGCGGAGTCGCGGACCTCGACCGAGCCGTCCTCGTGCAGCACGACACCGATCTCGTCGCCGTAGCCCGCCAGGGCTTCGTCGACCGCGTTGTCGATGATCTCCCACAGGCAGTGCATGAGGCCGCGGGAATCGGTCGAACCGATGTACATGCCCGGACGCTTGCGGACCGCCTCGAGCCCTTCGAGGACGGAGAGATGGCGTGCAGAGTAGTCGGAGCTCACCGTCCGATGCTAGCGACGCCCACCGACACCACCCGCGCGGACACTCGGACTGGGGACGACCGATCCGCGCTGAGCGAAATGGCCCCCCTGCAATGCACGCTTCACAGGCAGCACGTGTTGAAATAGGTGGACCAACCCGCACCACCTGCGATCCGTGAGGAGCACAGCAATGACCCAGACCGTGCAGGACCTCTCCATCGACGAACTCGGCAGCAACCAGCTCACTGCTGCTGACCGCTGTGACAGCTGCGGCGCGCAGGCGTACATCCGGGCCACCATGGCCAGCGGCGAGCTCCTCTTCTGCGCCCACCACGGCGCAGAGTTCAAGGACAAGCTCGCGGCGACCGCCATCGAGTGGCACGACGAGAGCAGCCGACTCTACGAGTCGAAGTAGTCGCGACCGACAGCAGACGGGAGGCGCGGTNTGGCACCGCGCCTCCCGTCGTTCGTGTGGCCGCTTCAAGCGATCCGCTTGAACGCCTTGTCGACGTAGCGGTCCACCGTCGCGCGCGCTTCCCGCGCGTACTGGTCGATCGTCGCGGTCCGCTGCGGATCCGGCGCGTACGCGCGCCCGAGCCGTGCGGTGGCAGCGGCGAGCACACCGTCGGTGAGCTGGGGGTTGAGCGGCAGGATCGGCCCCTGGGTGTGGGTGCCGAACGAGTTGCCGACGATCGCGCCCTCGACGGGAGCGCCGGCCTGGTTGCCGCCGCCGGAGACCACGTCGGCGAACGGCTCGACGCCGGCGCCGAGTTCGATCCGGGTGGCGTGGTCCTCGAAGCCCCCGAGGCGCGTCCGCGCTCCCGGGAGCAGCGGGTACCGGGTGTCGAGCACGAAGTAGTTCACCCGGCGCTCGGCACCGCGGACGGCACGTGCGTCGAACACCCCGAAGCCAGCGACGGCCGGACCGTCCGTGGGGACGACCTCGTTCGTGGCGAGGTCGAACCCGCCGCCGACGGCAACGACCGGCACCCCGGCGGCGGCGAACTCGCGGAGCGGCGCACCGATCCGGGCGACGTCGTCACCCAGCGAGCGCATCGCGCTGAGCGGCCCGTTCCCCACGACCACGACGTCCGCGGCGGTCGGGAGCGCGTCGCCGGGCGCGTACTCGAGCACCTCGGTCTCGATGTCCGCCGCAGCAGCACGGCGGACGAGCGCCGCGACGTTGCCACGGTCTCCCGAGACACCCATCTGCCGGGGGTAGACGTGCAGGATGGTCAGCCGGTCGGCCGTCATGCGGTCTTCTCCATGTCGGGGTGGCCGAGTGCCTTGCGGGCGATCATCATGATCTCGTAGTTGACGATGAAGTTCTTCGTCCCGCTGCTCGTGCTGCCGAGCTGCTCCATGTGCTTGATCGCGGCCTCGACGTCGGGCTCGACGCGGCCGATGCGGACACCGGCGTGCTCCAGGGCGATCGCGATCTGCCACGCCTTGTCACCCGAGACGACGTCCACGTGGTCGAGCTTCGAGAAGTCGATGTCGTAGATCCAGGAGATGTCCGGCGTGCCCTCGTCGATCGCCATGAGGACCTGTTCGGGGTGGTCCGGCAGGGCGTCGAGGTTGAGCTGGAGGCTCGCGGCGTTCTTGAACATCGTGAACTCGGCGGACTCGCCGGCGATCGGCAGTCGCTCACCGCGCCCGTACGCCGGCTTCATCGTGCCGAACGCCTTCGTCACGGCGTCCGCGCGGAACTGCGGTCCGAGCGCCGCGCTGGCGGTTGCGGTGGCTGCGGCGGCGTCGACCGCGTAGTGGAGCCCGCGGGCCGGCAGCCGCACGGGGATCTCGGCACCGTCGAAGCGGATCGTCGCTCCGTCGCCCGTGTGCGCGATGACCTCGGCGTCCGCCGTGGTCCGCTCGCGCTCGGCACGGGTGAAGTCGTCGGCGTTCTGCAGGCCGTTCGGCGCCGCGGCGATGACCTCGTCGCTCGCACCGAAACGGAGCACGCGCTGCCCGTCGACGGCCGTGTAGGCGTCGAGGAACTGGTCGTCGTGGTTCGTGATGACGTTCGCGCTGGAGAGCGCCGCCGTGTCGAGCATCATCGTGGCGACGCGCTCGGTCTCGAAGAACCGGTAGAGCTGGTCGACCTGCACGTTGAGCATCGTCACCGTCGACGGCGACAGGATCCCGGCGAGCTCGACCGCGAAGGCCTCGTCCACCTCGAGGATGCCGATGTCCGCCTTGAGCCGCCCCGTCAACGACACCTCGGACAGGAGCGCCGACGCGATGCCCTGCGGCAGGTTCGCGCCCGAGGGGTTCGTGAACACGCGGAGCCCGTGCGCCCGGACGATGTCCGAGATCATGTGCGTCGTCGTCGACTTGCCGTTCGAGCCGAGCACGAACACGACGCCGTTCGGGAACTGCTTCGTCACGTGCTGGAGGAAGTCCGGCACCAGCTTGAGGACGATGTACCCGGGGTAGGCGGACCCCCCGCCCCGCGCACGTGCGAGGGCGCGGAGGATCCGCCCGATGAGGATCGGGATGAAGAACCGCATCGGCCTACTCGAGGTAGTCGCGCAGCGACTGCGACCGCGACGGGTGGCGGAGCTTCGCCATCGTCTTCGACTCGATCTGACGGATGCGCTCACGCGTCACGCCGAACGTGTCACCGATCTGGTCGAGGGTCTTCGGCTGACCGTCACCGAGACCGAACCGCATGCGGATCACGCCCGCCTCGCGCTCGGACAGCGAGTCGAGCAGGCTCTCGAGCTGCTTCTGCAGCATCGTGAACCCGACCGCGTCGGCCGGCACGACGGCTTCGGTGTCCTCGATGAGGTCGCCGAACTCCGAGTCGCCGTCCTCACCGAGCGGGGTGTGGAGGGAGATCGGCTCGCGGCCGTACTTCTGCACCTCGACGACCTTCTCCGGCGTCATGTCGAGCTCGCGGGCGAGCTCTTCCGGAGTGGGTTCGCGCCCGAGGTCCTGCAGCATCTGCCGCTGCACACGGGCGAGCTTGTTGATGACCTCGACCATGTGGACCGGGATGCGGATGGTCCGCGCCTGGTCGGCCATGGCACGGGTGATGGCCTGACGGATCCACCACGTGGCGTAGGTCGAGAACTTGAAGCCCTTGGTGTAGTCGAACTTCTCGACCGCGCGGATGAGACCGAGGTTGCCTTCCTGGATGAGGTCCAGGAACTGCATGCCGCGGCCCGTGTAGCGCTTCGCGAGCGAGACGACCAGACGGAGGTTCGCACCGAGCAGGTGCGACTTCGCACGCTGCCCGTCACGAGCGACCCAGCGGAGCTCGCGCTCCTCCGGCTTCGACAGACCGGTCGAGTGCTGCAGCTTGTCCTCGGCGAACAGGCCGGCCTCGATGCGCATCGCGAGCTCGACCTCCTGCTCGGCGTTGAGGAGCGCGACCTTGCCGATCTGCTTGAGGTAGTCCTTCACGGGGTCGGCCGTGGCGCCCGTGATGGTGGTCGAGTAGACCGGGGCCTCGTCGTCGTCCGACTGCGAGATGACCAGCGCACCCGCGGCGACGGCGGCCGCTGCGTCCGGCTTGGCGTCCTTCTCGTCCGCCTCGCCCTCGGCGTCGTCGTCGGCGTCGCTGGCCGAGTCGACGTCGGCCTCGGCGACCGGGGTCTCCTCGTCGAGCTCCTCGTCGTCGTCGTCGTCGGCCTGCTTCTTCGCCTTCGAGGCGGCCTTCTTCGGAGCCGCCTTCTTGGCGGTGGTCTTGGTGGCGCGCTTCTTCGGCGCTGCCGTCCCCTCGGTCTCCGCGGCGGCGTCCACCGCGGTGCCCTCGGGCTCGGTGTCTTTCGTGGGATCGATCGTCGTGCTCCGGGCAGCCATGCGATCACCTCTCTCGTCGTGCCACGTTCGTGGGGTCGTGGCCTCCCTCGCCGCCCAGGGCCCGTGCCGCGTCCGTGCGCGTCATCAGGTCCTACCGTTCCGGGCAGCACTAGGACCCATGTCAAGTCCCCCGGGTTCTGCGGCGCACTGGAGTGCTCCGAGACACAGGAGGCCCGAACGGGTCCGACCTCATTATTGCACGCTCCGCTTCCGCAGTCGTGCAACGAGTGCAACCCAGAGGGGGCCCACCCGTATTCCGTCCTGCGCGTGGAGCACTCGGCGCGTCCGACGGCGGGCGTGCAGCAGCATCACGACGCCGATGCCGACCACGACGTACTGCACGGTGAGGGCCAGCCGGAAGTTCGCCCATGCGAAGACGGTCTGGCCGGTCGCCCGCGACGCAGCGTCCAGCACGGTTCCGATGAGGAACATCATCACGAACGCCGCCAGGAAGCCGCCGACGTTCACCACGCCGTTCGCCGAACCGAGGGACCCCACGGGGTTGAACGACCGCGCGAAGTCGAACCCGATGAGGGACCCCGGGCCGCCGATCCCCATCACGACCACGAGCAGGACGAGCAGCCAGGTCGGCGGGTGCCCCGGCCAGAGCAGCACCGCGGTCCACACCACGGCGAGGGCGAACACGATGCCGAGCACGAGGTTCGACCGGCGCAGCGGGAACCGGGCGCAGAGCACACCGAGCACCGGCCCGACCACGAAGCCCGTGACGACGATGACGGTGAGGAAACCCGCGGCCTCGGACGGCGAGTACCCGAGCCCGCGCAGCATCGGGACACCCCAGAGCAGCGAGAACACCGTGCCGGAGGACTGCGTCACGTAGTGCGACCAGAAGCCCAGCTGCGTGCCCGGTCGGCGCAGCGCGTGCCCGAAGGTGTGGAACGCTCCGCGCCAGCTGTGCGGCAGCGGGAGCGGGATGGTGTCGGTCCGCACGGGCACCGGACCGTTCCGCACGAAGACGACCGCGAGCACGAAACCCACCGCACTGGCTGCCGCGGCGACGCCGAACGCCGGCGACCAGCCCGCGGTGTGCAGCAGGACGGCGAACGGGAACGCCGACAGGATCTGCCCGATCTGCCCGAGGTTGCCCGTCCACTGCGAGATCTGCGGCAGGATCCGTCCGCTGAACCACATCGGCACCAGGCGGATCACCGAGATGAAGGTCATCGCGTCACCGGCGCCGACGAGCACCCGACCCGCGATCGCCGGCCCGATCGTCGGCGAGACCGCCACGACGGCCTGCCCGACGACGAGCAGCGCGGCGCCGAGGAGGACGAGTCGACGGGGTCCGACGCGGTCGAGGGCGATGCCGACCGGGATCTGCAACCCCGCGTAGACGGCGATCTGGACCACGGCGAGCGTCGAGAGCACGGCTGCGGACACCGCGAACCGGTCCTGCGCGTCGACCCCGGCGACCCCGAGGGACGACCGCTGCACGACCGCGAGGACGTACGCGAGCACCGCGACGCCCCACACGAGGAAGGCGCGGCGGGAGTTCACGCGACCAGGCTAGCGGGGGCGGCCCCGCCGCCAGGACCGCCTGTGGAGAACGTGACGGGCCCCGGATGTCGGGTCGCGCCTCCAGTCCGGACCACGGGTCGGGAGGCGCGGCTCGACCCCACGACGTCGGTGCGGCTCAGTCGCCGCCCGCGTCGCCGTCCGTCCGACGATCCGCCAGGAAGCGCTCGAGCTCGGCTGCGATCGCATCGGCGGTGGGCACCTGCCCGTCCACGCCGGTGAGCGGAGAGGCGATGGGGTTCCCCTCCATGTAGGTGTCGTGCCGTTCCTCCAGCACGGCGACGAGCCGCTGCAGTTCCTGGTTGCCGGCGACCTGCTCGTCGACACGCGTCCGGAACTCGCGTCCCTCCTCGCGGAGCTCGTCCGTCGGGAAGATCAGCCCGGTGGCGGCCGAGATGCCGGACAGGGCGGCGACGGCCGCGTCCGGGAACTCCGTGTCGGAGAGGTAGTGCGGGACGAGCAGCACGAGCCCCGTGACCTGCTGACCGAGCTGGGTCAGACGGTGCTCCACGAGGTGCAGCACGTTCGCCGGCGCCTGCGTCTCGGGCTTCCAGACGCTCATCTGCTCGACGAGGTCCGCGCGCGTCCCGGAGACCGTGAGGCTGATCGGACGGGTGTGCGGGACCGGCATCGGGATCGACTGCACCCACGTGGTGTCGACGACGCCGAGGTCGGCGGCGAGGTCGGTGACCGCCCGGACGAACCGGTTCCACTGGAAGTCCGGCTCGTACCCGGAGAGGAACAGGAACGGTTGGCCGATCTCGTCACGCACGAGGTGCAGCGCGAGCCTCGGCGGCTCGACGGCCGCGATGTGGTCGTGCTCGAAGGTGATCACGGGACGACGGGCACGCCAGTCGAGCAGCACGTCGGGGTCGAACTCCGCGACGAGTTCCGTCTCGAGCTCGCCCAGGACCGCGGTCGTCACCTGGGCCACGGCCGATCCGGCGTCGGCGAATCCGGTGAGGCCGGCGACCAGGTGCAGCCCCGCGGGCACGGTCGGCGCGTCCTCGGCGAAGGTGTAGAGCTCCTCGGGGTGGTTCACCGTCCCCATGCTAGGCGGGCCGCCCGTGCCGTCCGCGCGCGCGGCCCACGCCGTCAGCGAACACCTGCTGGATAGGGTGGTCGCATGGTCCGACCGACGCTCTCCACCACCACTTCCAGCCCCGACACCGTCACCGCCGACGTCCTCGTCGTCGGGGTCCGCCCCGGCAGCGACGGGGGCCCGGCGACGATCGCCTCCAGCGCGGCGGGGACCGTGGAGGCCCTCGCCGACCTCGACCTCGCCTCGATCGGGGCGACCGGTGTGAAGGACCAGCTCGTCCGGCTGCCCGGCACCGGGGTCGCAGCGACCGGCATCGCGCTGATCGGACTCGGCAGCGGCACCGACGCGGCGACGATCCGATCGGCCGCGGGCAGCGCCGTGCGACAGCTGCCCACCGCCGCGTCGATCGCCCTCGCGCTGCCGACCGACTCCGCGGAGCTGGTGGACGCCGCACTCGAGGGCGCGGCGCTCGGCGCCTACTCGTTCACCCGGCACAAGGGCACCGGCACCACCGGACCGGCCCGCGGCGACCAGGCGGTCACCGTCGTCGCCGCCGAGGGCGTCGCGGCCGACGCGACCGTCCGCCCGGCGATCGTGGCGGACGCCGCCACGCTGGTCCGCGACCTCGTGAACACCGCGGCCGGCGACCTCGGCCCGGCCGACGTCGCCGCGGTCGCGACCTCCATCGCCCAGGACCTCCCCCTCACCGTCGAGGTGCTCGACGAGACCGCGCTCGAGGAGCAGGGCTTCGGCGGCATCCTCGGCGTCGGACGCGGTTCCGAGCGTCCGCCGCGTCTCGTCGTGGTGCGCTACGAGCCGGCCGGCGCGGCGAAGCACCTCGCCCTCGTGGGCAAGGGCATCACGTTCGACTCCGGCGGACTCTCGCTCAAGCCCGCCGGAGCGATGCTCGGGATGAAGACGGACATGACCGGCGCCGCGACCGTGCTGGCCGCCACCGTCGCCGCCGCACGCCTGGGGCTCGACACGAAGGTCACCGCCTGGTTGTGCCTCGCCGAGAACATGCCGTCCGGGTCCGCCACGCGCCCCGGCGACGTCCTCACGCTCAAGAACGGCAAGACCGTCGAGGTGACGAACACCGACGCCGAGGGCCGCCTCGTCCTCGGCGACGGGATGGCCGCCGCCTCGCTCGAGCAACCCGACGCGATCGTCGACGTCGCCACCCTGACCGGCGCGCAGGTCGTCGCGCTCGGCGACCGGACGACCGGCCTCATGGGCAGCGACGACCTCGTCGCCCAGGTGCGCGCCGTCGCAGAGGCCGTCGCGGAGCCGATCTGGCCGATGCCGCTCCCCGAGGAGCTCGACGCGCGGCTGGCCTCCGAGATCGCCGACATGGTGAACGCGACGGTCGGCAACCCGGCGGGCGGCATGCTGCTGGCCGGGAAGTTCCTCGAGCGCTTCGTCGGCGAGGGCATCCCGTGGGCGCACCTCGACATCGCGGGCCCGTCCGAGAACAAGGGCGGCGGCTACGGATGGCTCGGCAAGGGCGCGACCGGGGTCATGGTCCGGACGCTCATCGCGCTCGCAGAAGAGCTCCAGGCCAAGTAGTAGGTTTGACACCGGCGGGAGCGTGCGCACGTCGTGCTCCCGCCGGAAACCAACGGGACGGGGCCGGAACCATGCGGTCCGACCGTCGGACGCCGCCGCCGCGGTGTCCAGAGGGGTCCGACCGGCCCCGACACGCACGAGGGAGTTGCACCAGGTGACGGAACAGACTTACGACGTCGTGGTCCTCGGTGGCGGCAGTGGTGGCTACGCCGCTGCGCTCCGGGCCGCCGAGCTCGGGATGAGCGTCGCGCTCATCGAGGGAGACAAGCTCGGAGGGACGTGTCTGCACCGCGGCTGCATCCCGACCAAGGCGCTGCTGCACGCGGCGGAGATCGCCGACGGCACCCGTGACGCCGAGAAGTACGGTGTCGTCGCCGAGTTCGCCGGTGTCGAGGTGCCCAAGGTCATCGAGTACCAGCAGGGCGTCATCAACTCGAAGTACAAGGGCCTCCAGGGCCTGATCAAGGCCCGCGGCATCACCGTCGTCGAGGGCTGGGGTCGACTCACCTCGCAGAACACCGTGCAGGTCGGCGACCAGACCGTGACGGGCAAGAACATCGTCCTCGCGACCGGCTCCTACTCGAAGTCGCTGCCCGGCCTCGAGATCGGTGGTCGTGTGATCACCTCCGAGACCGCCCTCCGCATGGACTACGTGCCGAACAAGGTCGTCATCCTCGGTGGTGGCGTCATCGGCGTCGAGTTCGCCAGCGTGTGGAAGTCCTTCGGCGCAGAGGTCACGATCGTCGAGGCGCTCCCCCACCTCGTGCCCGCCGAGGACGAGTCGATGTCGAAGCAGCTCGAGCGTGCCTTCCGCAAGCGCGGCATCGAGTTCTCGCTCGGTGTCCGCTTCCAGGGCGTCGAGCAGCACGAGAACGGCGTCGTCGTGACGCTCGAGGACGGCAAGACCTTCGACGGCGACATCCTGCTCGTCGCGGTCGGCCGTGGCCCGGTCACGCAGAACGTCGGCTTCGACGAGGTCGGCGTCGCGATGGACCGCGGGTTCGTCACGACGAACGAGCGCCTCGCCACGAACCTCCCGAACGTGTACGCCGTCGGCGACATCGTCCCCGGCCTGCAGCTCGCGCACCGCGGCTTCCAGCAGGGCATCTTCGTCGCCGAGGAGATCGCCGGGCTCAACCCGGTGGTCATCGAGGACAAGAACATCCCGAAGATCACGTACTCCGACCCCGAGGTCGCGTCCGTCGGTCTCTCGCAGGCCAAGGCCGAGGCCGAGTACGGTGCCGACAAGATCGACTCGTACGAGTACAACCTCGCCGGCAACGGCCGCAGCCACATCATCGGTACGTCCGGTTCCATCAAGGTCGTCCGCGTCGTCGACGGCCCCGTCGTCGGGGTCAGCATGATCGGCGCCCGGGTGGGCGAGCTCATCGGTGAAGCGCAGCTCGCCGTGAACTGGGAGGCCTACCCCGAGGACATCGCCCCGCTCATCCACGCGCACCCGACGCAGAACGAGGCCCTCGGCGAGGCGTTCCTGCACCTCGCAGGCAAGCCGCTGCACGCCCTGTGAACACCATGACCACCACCACGAACCACCCCCGCGAAGAGGAGTCCACCCGATGAGCGAATCCGTCAACCTCCCGGCGCTCGGCGAGAGCGTCACCGAGGGCACGGTGACCCGATGGCTGAAGAACGTCGGTGACCGGGTCGAGGTCGACGAGCCGCTGCTCGAGGTCTCGACCGACAAGGTCGACACCGAGATCCCGTCGCCGATCGCCGGTGTCGTGGAGGAGATCCTCGTGCAGGAGGACGAGACCGTCGAGGTCGGCACCCCCCTCGTGAAGATCGGCGACGGCTCCGGATCGGGCTCGTCCGACGGTGGCTCCTCGGACTCGTCCGAGTCCTCGAACGAGGCAGCTGCCGAGGCAGAAGAGCCGGAGGCCGCGCCGAGCACCGAGCAGGAGTCCGAGACGCCTGCACCGCAGCCGACCGAGCCCGAGCCCGCCCCGGCCGGACAGACGCAGCCCGCCGCGCCCCAGGCCCCGTCCGCGCCGCCCGCCGCCGCGCCGGTCCCCCAGGCCGCTCCGGTCCCGCCGCCCGCCGCGGCACCGCCGGCAGCCGTGCCGGCGCCGGCCGCTCCGGCAGCCGCTCCCGCCGCCTCCGCCCCGTCGGCCGCCGTGCCGAACCCGACGCAGGACGCCTCGGCCTCCGGCTACGTCACGCCGCTCGTGCGCAAGCTCGCGAACGAGCAGGGCGTCGACCTGTCGACCGTCACCGGTTCCGGTGTCGGTGGGCGCATCCGCAAGGAGGACGTGCTCGCCGCAGCCGCAAAGGCCCCGGCCGCCGGTGGTTCGGCTCCCGCCGCCACGCAGTCCGGCCCGTTCGTCGCCGAGGTCTCCCCGCTCCGCGGCACCCGCGAGAAGATGACCCGTCTCCGCAAGGTCGTCGCCGAGCGTGCCGTGCAGTCGATGACCTCGACCGCGCAGCTCACCAGTGTCGTCGAGGTCGACGTGACGAAGGTCGCGCAGTTCCGTGACGCGCACAAGGCGGAGTTCCTCGAGAAGACCGGCTCGAAGCTCTCCTTCATGCCGTTCTTCGCCCTCGCGGCGTCCGAGGCGCTGAAGGCCCACCCGAAGATCAACTCGACCGTCGAGGGCGACGAGATCGTCTACCCGGAGACCGAGAACGTCTCCATCGCGGTGGACACCGAGCGTGGCTTGCTCACCCCGGTGATCAAGGACGCAGCCTCCCTCACGCTGGCGCAGTTCTCGCAGTCGATCGCGGACCTCGCCGAGCGCACCCGCAACAACCAGCTCAAGCCCGACGAGCTCGCGGGCGGCACGTTCACGCTGACCAACACCGGTTCGCGCGGCGCGCTGTTCGACACCCCCGTCGTGTTCCTGCCGCAGTCGGCAATCCTCGGCACGGGCATCGTGACGAAGCGCCCGGCGGTCGTGAAGGTCGACGGGCAGGAGGCGATCGCGATCCGTTCGTTCGTCTACCTCGCGCTGTCGTACGACCACCGCATCATCGACGGTGCCGATGCCTCGCGCTACCTCGTCGCGGTGAAGAACCGCCTCGAGGAGGGCAACTTCGGCCCGAACCTGGGGTACTGAGCACCACTCCCGTCCGACGCGAACGGCCCTGGTCCCTCGGGATCGGGGCCGTTCCCGTTCCGGCGCTACTCGATGCGCCCCGCCCTCACTGCGGTCGGCACTGCGGCCGGCACCCCGCCTCAGCCCAGCGCGAAGACGGCGGCCGCGACGACCCCGACGGCCACCACGAGCCCGACCAGCGCCTGCCGCACGGGCAGCCGCCGGTCACCACCGAGCGGGACACCACGCACGACGACCGTCCGGACGAGGGCGACGAGGCCCTGATCCTCTGCACGGGCGACCGGCGGAGCAACGCCGAAGAGGAGCGCCGACGCGGGCGGCTCCCACCGGACCGGCCTCGGTGCGGCGTGCGCGCGGACGAGCGACAGCAGCGTGCGGACCGTGTCTGCGTCGCCGTCGAGGGCATCGGCCAGGGCGGCGTCGATCGTCGAACGGCCCGGGTCACGCCCGTCCGTGCGCTCCCACACGACACGTGTGGCCAGGAGCAGGACGCGGTCACCGGGCTCGTCCGAGCGCCGGTGGCCGGTCGTCGCGTGGCCGGGCGTCGCGTGGGCGGACGGAGGCGCGGACGCGGACGTGTCCGTCCCATGTGCGCCCGTGCCTCGTGCCCTCGACCCGCCGCCGTCCCGCGCACCGTCTGCATCCGTGACCGGCGCCTTCCGGCCGGGCGGGCGATCACAGAGCACGATCGCGCCAGCGTCGTCGACGATCACGTCGTCGAGGCCCGCTCTCCCGATCTGCACGGCACCGCACCGCGCGGCGACGGCGAGTTCGAGCAGCGGCACGCTGAGGGTCACCGCGACACCCGCGGTGAGCGCACCGATGACGTCGAGCGCCGCGGTGAGGGGCGTGCCGGTCGGCCGGAGCACGTCGACCGCGAGGCGCCCGTCGGCGAGTCGACCGACGTCGGCGATCGGCGCGAGGTGCCGGCCCGTCGGCGTCGTCCCGAGGGACGCGCGATCGGCGATCCACGCGAGGAACGGTTGCTCGTCCTCCGGGGCACACCAGCGGTCGAGGTCGGCGGTCGTCTCCATGCCGGACAGCCTCGCGCCGGAGGTTCCCGGGCGCAGGTTGCGCCTCCGATCTGTGGAGGACGCTGTTCGCCCACAGCCAGATCGGCGCCGGTCTCGACATGTCGGCGCAGGCCGTATCCTGGGTGCATGGCACGCAGCACTTCACAAGGTACGGCGGCGAAGGAGCCGGGTCGTCTCAAGCAGATGTACCAGGTCTTCACGATGACCCGTCGGGCGGACCCGAGCTCCGTCTGGTGGTTCGCCCTGGCGTTCGTGGTCCCCGTGGTGCTCGGTGTCCTCCTCGCGCTGCTCCTGCCCGGGCAGAACTGGCTCGCAATCATCCTCTGGATCGTCGCCGGCGTGCTGCTCGGTGTGCTGCTGTTCCTCATCGTCCTCGGTCGCCTCGCCGAGCGTGCCGCGTACTCGCAGATCGAAGGCCAGCCCGGCGCTGTCGGTGCCGTGCTCTCGAACTCGCTCCGCCGTCAGTGGCGTTCGAGTGAGATGCCCGTCGCCGTGCACGGTCGCTCCCAGGCGGCCGTCTACCGCGCCGTCGGCACCCCGGGTGTCGTCCTCATCACCGAGGGGCAGCGCGGCAACCTCAACCGCCAGGTCGACGAGGAGCGCCGAAAGGTCCAGCGCATCGTGCCGAACGTCCCCGTGCACGTCGTGCACGTCGGCACCGGCAAGGACAGCGACGGCGACGATGCCGTGACGCTGCACAAGCTGCCCCGCGCCATGAACAAGTTCAAGAAGGCGCTCAACCGCAACGAGGTCCTCGCGGTGGCGAACCGTCTCGACTCACTCACGCAGAGCCCGACGGCCGCCATCCCGAAGGGCATGGATCCGATGCGTGCCCGCGCGGGCCGTCCCCGCTGAGCGACTCGACCCCCGCGCGGCGAACGCCGCACGCAGGACGCCCCCGACCGTGCCAGGTCGGGGGCGTCCTGCGTTGTGCTGGCGGCCGGCGGGCCGAGGGCCGGGACTTCACGCGCGCAGCGACACTTCACGCGCAGGGGCGCCCGTGACGTGTCGGCCAGCCCGTGAAGTCGCGCAACGCTCCGTGCGGGCCAGCGCCCGGCGACCGGTGACGCGCGCCGACGCCCGAACCGCGCAACAGCCCGCGCGACCCGCGCAACCCCGCGAGCCGCGCCACCACCTCAGCGCCGGACGAGCACCGTCCCGGCGATCCGGTCGTGCGCCCCACGGCTGTCGCGGTCGATGATCAGCGCGGGCACGACCAGGCAGAGCAACAGCGTCCGGACCACGGGACGCCACACCCCCACGTAGCCACCACGCATCGGTACCACGCGGAGCCCGACGCAGATGTGCCCGAAGGACCCGGACAGCAGGCAGATGAACAGGATCTGCAGGGCGGCGAAGATGGCGATCTGGATCCATGAGTGGGCGATGTCGCCCGACCCGTGCACCGGCGACCACACGCCCGTGACGTAGGCCACCAGGTCGGCCAGGGCACCGTCGATGAGCAGCGCGACGATCCGCCGACCGATGCGGCCGACGCTCCGGGGGCCTTCCTCCGGCAGTCCGAGGTCCTTGCCGGGCCAACCGTCAGGGTGGGCGGCGGACGGTGCGGACGAAGGAGCCATGGTCCCAGCGTAGGCGACCGCATCGACGTAACACGCACGAAACAAAGCAGTCACGTCCGGGAAACTCGGTGTCAATAGCCTCGTCGGAGGGTGCCGAAAGGTCCCTGCCGACATCACCCAACCCCCAGGAGATCGACACACATGTTCAGCGATTCCTCCGAGGTGCTCGCCTTCATCAAGGACACGGACGTCAAGTTCCTCGACATCCGCTTCACGGACCTGCCCGGCGTCCAGCAGCACTTCAACATCCCGGCGTCGACGGTCGACGAGGACTTCTTCTCGGTCGGACAGCTCTTCGACGGTTCGTCGATCCGCGGCTTCGCGTCGATCCACGAGTCGGACATGCAGCTCATCCCGGACGTGACGACGGCCTACATCGACCAGTTCCGCGCCGAGCGCACGCTGATCATGATCTTCGACATCTACAACCCGCGGAACGGTGAGATCTACGGCCGCGACCCGCGCCAGGTCGCCAAGAAGGCGGAGAAGTACCTCGCCTCGACCGGCATCGCCGACACCGCGTTCTTCGCCCCCGAGGCCGAGTTCTACATCTTCGACGACGTCCGCTACTCGGTGACGCAGAACAAGTCCTTCTACTCGGTCGACTCCGAGGAAGGCGCGTGGAACACCGGCCGCGAGGAAGAGGGCGGCAACCTCGCCAACAAGACCCCCTACAAGGGCGGCTACTTCCCGGTGTCCCCGGTCGACAAGACCGCTGACCTCCGCGACGACATCACCCTGAAGCTGATCGAGGCGGGCTTCGAGCTCGAGCGCTCGCACCACGAGGTGGGCACCGGCGGCCAGCAGGAGATCAACTACAAGTTCGACACGATGGTCCACGCCGCGGACGACATCCTCAAGTTCAAGTACATCGTCAAGAACACCGCCGACCAGTGGGGCAAGGTCGCGACCTTCATGCCGAAGCCGCTCTTCGGCGACAACGGCTCGGGCATGCACACGCACCAGTCGCTCTGGAGCGACGGCAAGCCGCTCTTCTACGACGAGAACGGCTACGGCGGCCTGTCGGACGTCGCCCGCTGGTACATCGGCGGCATCCTCAAGCACGCCCCGGCGCTGCTCGCCTTCACGAACCCCTCGATCAACTCGTACCACCGCCTGGTGAAGGGCTTCGAGGCTCCGGTCAACCTGGTCTACTCGGCCGGCAACCGTTCGGCGGCGATCCGCATCCCGATCACGGGCACGAACCCGAAGGCCAAGCGCATCGAGTTCCGCGCGCCGGACGCTTCGGGCAACCCGTACCTCGCCTTCGCGGCGCAGCTGATGGCGGGCCTCGACGGCATCCAGAACCGCATCGAGCCGCACGAGCCGGTCGACAAGGACCTCTACGAGCTCCCGCCTGAGGAGGCCAAGGGCATCCCCCAGGTCCCGGGCTCGCTCGACGAGGCGCTCGAGGCGCTCGAGGCGGACCACGAGTTCCTCACGAAGGGCAACGTCTTCACCGAGGACCTCATCCAGACCTGGATCGACTACAAGCGCGAGAACGAGATCCTCCCGCTGGCCCAGCGCCCGCACCCGTTCGAGTACGAGCTCTACTTCGGCGTCTGATCCTCGCTGAGCAGAAGGGCCCCGCACCATTCCGGTGCGGGGCCCTTCCGCGTCCGGCGCTTCGTCCGCGAGCACGAGGGTGGCCGCCTGGAGGCGCGGTGCCGGCCCGCCGGACGCACGCCGCGCCTCCAGGCGGTCACGTGCCCTCCACGCGCCGCCAGCCCCGTGACCTGTCGCTGAGCCCGCGAACTCGCCGGGGGGCGGCGCGAGACTCGCGCTGCGCGACACCACTCGGGCTCCGAGCCACGAGATCAGTCGCCCAGCCCGAGACTCGGCCAGCGCCCGCCACCCGGTGACGGCCTGGAGGCGCGGTGCCGGACCGCCGGGCACGCGCCGCGCCTCCAGGCGGTCAGGCGCCGCCACTTCACGGGCTGGCCGACACATCACGGGCCGACAGCCCGTGACCTGTCGCCGAGCCCGTGAACTCGCCAAGCTCGTCAGCCCGAGACTCGCGCTGCGCGACACCACTCGGGCTCCGAGCCACGAGGTCGGTCGCCCAGCCCGAGACTCGGCCGCGCGCGCCGCGCCTCCAGGCGGTGCGCCGCCACTTCGCGGGCTGGGCGACACCTCACGGGCTGACGGCCCGGTGATCTGTCGCTGAGCGCGTGAACTCGCGCGGGGCGCACGAAAGCGGGGTCCGCGCCGCCCCGGCACGGACCCCGCTTCGCGTCGGGCGACTACCGCGCGGTGGCCACCGCGTCGTTCGTCCCCGCGGCGACGCTCACGGGTGCACCCGTGACCGGAGTGGGCCGTCCCAGGGAACGGACGGTCCAACCCGCCTTGACCCAGTTCTGCACCGGGAGGCAGTTGCGCGCGTCGATGACCACGCGGCGGCCGACGAGGTCGCCGAGCGCCACCGGGTCCGCGGCGATGACGTCGTCCCACTCGGTGAGGACGAGCACGACGTCGGCTTCCTCGATCGCACCCTCCATGGAGGACGCGTAGGTGAGGGTCGGGAACGAACGCCGGGCGGTCTCCATCGCCTCCGGGTCCCAGAGCGTGACCTGGGCGCCGCGGAGGTGCAGCGCCGCGGCCACGTTGAGCGCCGGCGAGTCGCGGACGTCGTCGGTGAGGGGCTTGAACGCCGCCCCGACCACGGCGACCCGGCGGTTCAGCACGGAGCCGCCGAGCGCCTCGATCGTCATGTCGATGACCCGCTCGCGCTG
Organism: Curtobacterium sp. 22159; assembly: GCF_052045775.1. Lineage (NCBI taxonomy): Bacteria > Bacillati > Actinomycetota > Actinomycetes > Micrococcales > Microbacteriaceae > Curtobacterium > Curtobacterium sp. 22159. The sequence goes on along the minus strand of NZ_JBQEPN010000008.1, from coordinate 124,372 downwards.
CCCCATGTTGATCTCGTCGACCTGCTGCATGAGCCCCACGACACGGCCGGCGCCGAGCTCGTTGGCGCGGTGCATCAGGGCGCGGATGTCCTTGGGCAGGCAGCCGCCGCCGAACCCGAGCCCGGCGTTGAGGAACTTCCGGCCGATGCGCGCGTCGTGCCCGAGGGCGTCCGCGAGGGTCGACACGTCGGCGCCGGTGATCGCACACATCTCGGAGATGGCGTTGATGAACGAGATCTTCGTGGCGAGGAACGCGTTGGCGCTCACCTTGACGAGCTCCGCGGTGGCGAGGTCGGTGGTGATGACCGGGGTGCCCTCGGCGATGGGTGCGGCGTAGACCTCGCGGATGACGGCATCGGCGGCCGGCGACGCACCGCCCCAGACCAGGCGGTCCGGGTGGAGGGTGTCGTCGACGGCCTTGCCCTCGCGGAGGAACTCGGGGTTCCAGATGAGCTCGGCGTCGATGCCCGACGGCGCGAACTCCCGGACGATGCCGCGGAGGCGCTCGGCGGTGCCGACCGGGACGGTCGACTTGCCGACGATGAGGCCGGGGTGCGTGAGGTTCTCGGCGACCCCACGGGTCGCGCTCTCGACGTAGGACAGGTTGGCGGCGTGGGAACCGGCGCGCTGGGGCGTGCCGACGCACACGAAGTGGACGTCGGCAGCCGCGACGGCCGACGCGATGTCCGCCGTGAAGCGGAGCTTGCCGCTCGCGACGTGCTTCGTGATGAGCTCCGGCAGACCGGGCTCGTAGAACGGGACCTCGCCGGCGGAGAGCGCGGCGAGCTTCGCCGGGTCGACGTCCACGCCGATGGTCTCGAAGCCCATCTCGGCCATCGCTGCCGCGTGGGTGGCGCCGAGGTAGCCGGTCCCGATGACGCTGATCACCGGTGCGGGGCGGCCGTCGGACACGGACGGGGTCTTCTTCTGAGCGGTCACTGCTTGACCTCCTGCAGGTCGTAGTCGGTGTCGGTGCGGTCGATGCCGTCCACGAAGGCCTGGAGGCTGTCGGCGCGCGAGTTGAGTCGCCAGTCGTTGGTGGTGCGGGTGCCGTCGACGATCGTGGTGGCGGTCTCGCTGAAGTACGAGAACCCGATGACGTCGGCGTTGGCGGGGTCGGCGAGGCCGTCGAAGAGCGAGGTCATCCACTTCGCCTTCTGCCCGTTGTTCACGGACGTGCCGGTCTCGGTGGCGCCGATCTCGCTGAGGAGGATCTTCTTGTCCGGCGCGATCTGTCGCAGCTGGGCCAGCGTCTTGCCGAAGGTGGTGTCGAACGACGGCGTCTCGGAGGCGGTGCGGTAGTAGCCGCTCATGCCGACCCAGTCGACGTACTCCGACCCGGGGTAGTACTGCTTCGTGTAGGACAGCTGCAGGTACTTGTCGTTGCCGAGCTTGTCGATGCGGCTCGGGGCCCAGTTCCAGATCACGTACTGGTTCGCGCCGTTGGCCTGGAAGACGTCGTGCACGTGCTTCCACATCGCCACGTAGGAGCCGGTGGCGTTCTGCTGCGCCGTGCCCTCGGACCAGTTGTACCAAGAGCCGTTCATCTCGTGGTCGAGACGGATGACCATCGGTTGCCCGTTCGCCGCGAGCGCCTGGGCGTACTTCGTCAGGTAGGCGTCGAACTTGCCCGAGATGATGTCCGCGTTCGTGTAGCCCGCGATGTACTTCTCGTCGTTGCCCGACTTCGCCGGCGCGGACTCCCACGTCATGAGCGGCAGGCGCCCGTTCGCCCAGGAGCGCTGGACGGCGGTGGCGTTGAAGTCCTGGTCGAAGCCCTGGAAGAAGCCGGTCATGTTCGTCGCCTTGCCGACCTGCTGCGAGACCTCGTCGTACTCGGCCCAGTTGAAGGGGGCCTGCGCGGTGTAGAGGCCGTACCAGCGTGTCGGTTGCGCGAGGATCTGCGCCTTGGTGGGAACGGCCACCGGGGTGGTCCCGGGGTCCTTCGACGGCCCACCGTTCGGGTTCGTCACACCGTGGTTCCCCGAGCCCTTGCCCGACGAGGAGCCGCCGGACGACGAGCCGCCGGAACCGTGCCCGGCCGAGCCCGAGCCGTTCGAACCGGCCGCCTGCACGGAGGTGCCGGACCCGCCGGAGTGGGACGAGCCTCCCGAACCGCCGCTCTTGGCGGCACCCAGCTCGGACTGGAGCGATGCGATCTGCGACTTGAGCTGTGCGATCTGGCCGGCGCGCGAGCCGGCCTGCGCCGTCGACGAGTCGAGCTTGCCCTGGAGCGCCCAGATCTGCTGCTGCGCGGCGTCGAGCTTCGTCTGGAGTTCGGCGGCGGAGACCTTCTTCTTCGGCGGGGTCACGCCGAGCGCCTGGTGGACCGCGGTCGAGACCGGGCCGGACGGCGACACCCAGACGTTCCAGGTGATGAGCCCGAGGACCAGGACGATGGCCGTGGTGCCGACCGCGGTGAGTCGGGCGTGCTTGCTGGACTGGGCCCACCAGGCACCTGAGGAGCGGATGAGGTCAGACAATGAGGAAGGCCTCCAGGGCGAAGATCGCGAAGCCGATGCAGTACGGGATCGCGGCGTACGGGTTGTACCGGCGGGTCCGTGCGGGCGCCTTCGCTGCGGGCGCTCCCTGCGCAGCGGCGGCCTGCGCCGCGGTCGCTGCGGAACGCCGCGTCGCGAGCACGGTCGCGGTGGAGTTGGTGGTGGCGTCCGGACCGAACAGCTCGTCGAAGGCCCGGTCGGCCGCGCGCTGGTCGTCGGACATCGTCGGGTCGCCGGCCACGACGGCGCGGGCCCGGTCGGTGGCGTCGATCGGTCCGGTCGGGAACGCGTCGATCGGGCTCACCGGCGTCCGGACCGCGGCGGCGCTCGGCTGCGCGGCGTCGGCGGGGTCCTCCTCCATCGGACCGCCGGCATAGGCACCGGCGCGGGTCCCCCAGCCCGACGCGTGCGCCAGGCGGAAGAAGCCGAGGAGCCGGATCGGCATGAGGAAGAACGTCGACACGATGATGAACATCGGCAGTCGGAAGAAGTCGCTCGGCTTCTCCGCCAGGTGCCGCATCTGCCGGATCGCCATGCTCAGCACGCTCGAGACCACCATGAGTCCGGCCACGTAGACGAAGCCGGTGGAGAACCCGTACTGGTGCAGGATCCCCTGGTAGAGGTTCTCGCCCTGCCCGGTCAGGCCGCGGTAGATCCAGCCGGCGATCACGCCGAAGAGCATGAACGGCAGGATGATGTCGGTGAGGAAGAACAGCGCCAGGACCGGCGCGTGCCCGAGCATCCACGGGAGCATGCGCAGGGTGTTGTACTGCGACCCGCGGGCCCAGCGGAGCTGCTGCTTGAACAGCTTCTTCACCTGGAGCGGAGCGTCCGTGTACACCAGCGAGGTGTACTGGTACACCGTCCGGTAGCCCTCCTTGAGCGTGAGGTTCGTCAGCGTCCGGTCGTCGGACACCTCGAGGAACACGCCCATGAACTTCTCGTGCATGAACCGGTCCATGACGCGCATGAGGATGCTGCGCCGGAACGCGATCGTGCGACCGGGCAGGCAGCCGATCTGGCCCAGCACGCTCTGCGCGGGCATCGAGTACAGCGCGCGCGAGTTCTCGAGCCAGTCGGCCCAGCGGGTGATCCACGACCGCGTGGGCTCGAGGATGCGCTGGCGCGTGGTGACGCCGCCGACGGACTCGTCCGCGAAGGGCTTCAGCAGCTCGGAGAGCGTGCCGGGCGTCCACACCGTGTCCGAGTCGACGAGCACCGTGATGTCGCCGGTGGACATCTCGGTGCCGACCTTGACGGCGTTGCGCTTGCCGGGGATCGGCGTGTGGGTCCAGCGGACGAGCGGGGCGAACTCGTCACAGACCTTCTCGAGGGCCTCGTTCTTCGCGCCGTTGATGACGACGATGATCTCGCCGGGACCCTGTTCGACCATGCGGCCGATCACGTCACGGAAGAGGTCGATCGGCTCGTCCACGACGGGGACGACGACGCTCGTGGTCCCGGTGTAGGTGCCGGTGAAGGGGCGGTAGCGGGCGGAGAGGACGACCTTGAGCAACCAGAGCAACCAGATCACCGCGGAGTACACGGCGAAGAGGTAGAACTCGGGGTGCCCGTCGACCATCTGCCTGATCTGCAGAATGAAGGTGAACATCGATCCCTGCTTCAACGTTCGAGGTGGAGATTCCGCTTCATCGGGGAATCAGGGCCGGTTCGGGTGTCCCCATTGATGCAGAACCTGGACGTGCTCGCAACGCGACCCCCGTCCGGGGGCGTTACGGGCGCGTTACGGGGTACACGCTGGTCCCCCTCTCGGTGCTGCCGACTTGTCCGCACTGCTGCCGACAGCAATCCTGCGGACCGCCCGACAACAGATCGCGGACCGCGGGCCGGGTCGACGGACCCTGGAGGCGCGGGGCGAGCAGGCAGGAAAGCCCCGTTCAGAGGGCAATCACCCCCGTCCGGGGGACGTGGGATCGATGCAGGATCGCGCAGCGTCCCGCCGGCGGATCACGGCTCGGTAACGGCCATCCTCGCGCCGCAGCGAGGGGTACACGCGTTCCCAGTTCGGGGGACGGCGCCGGTAACCCGGAATTCACTTCCGAGGACGTGTCATCTCGCTGCGGAACGCGTCGTCCCGGGCGTGTCGCGTGCGCGGCAGGTGTCGCCGATCAGGCGCCGTAGAACTCGCGCTCGAACACCTGGCGCGCCCGTCGGGTCACCCCGAGGTAGTCGTCCTCGAGCTGCGAGGCCGACCCGGGCGGGTACTCCATGAGACGCGCCATGCCCTCCAACTGCACGCGGTCGACCGGCAGCACGTCGGTGGTCTTCCCCGACCAGAGGACGAGCGCGCTCCGCGCCCGGGACGCGAACCGCCAGGCTGCACCGAGCCGTTCGGCGTCCTCTGCTCCCACGAGGCCCGCCGCGGTCGCAGCGTCCAGCGCCTCGAGCGTGGACGTCGTCCGGAGCCCCGGGACGGTGAGCGCGTGCTGCAGCTGCAGGAGCTGCACGAACCACTCGACGTCGCTCAGGGAGCCCCGTCCGAGCTTGAGGTGGCGGGCCGGGTCCGCTCCCCGGGGCAGTCGCTCGGACTCCACGCGCGCCTTGATGCGCCGGACCTCGCGCACCTGCTGGTCGTCGATGTGCTCGGGGTAGCGGGTGCGGTCGGCCAGGTGCTCGAAGTCACGGAGCAGCTGCGGGTCCCCCACCGCCCCGCGGGCACGGAGCAGCGCCTGCGCCTCCCACGTGAGGGACCACCGCGCGTAGTACGCCCCGTACGACTCGAGCGTGCGCACCACCGGGCCGTTCTTGCCCTCCGGACGAAGGTCGGTGTCGAGTTCCAACGGGTGGATCGCGTCGTCGGTCAGTCGGGTGAGCTCGCGCACGACGGCCTGCGCCGCACGCGACGCCTGCTCCGCCGGCAGGTCCGGGGAGGCGCGGTGCACGTAGAGCACGTCGGCGTCCGACCCGAACCCGAGTTCGCGACCGCCGTAGCGGCCCATCGCGATGACGCCGAACTCGAGGCCCGCGGGGGCATCGCGCCGGGCCAGGGTGAGGGCGCCCGCGAGCGTGGCCTCCGTCACGTCACTGAGGGCCGGCCCGAGCGCGTCGACGTCGAGGTGCCCGAGCACCGCGGCCATGCCGAGTCGCAGCGTCTCACGGCGCCGGGCGGACCGGACGAGCGCGGCGGCCCCGTCGACGTCGTCCCCGTGGCGGGCGGTCGTCGCCGTGACCTCGGCCAGCAGCGACTCGATCGGGCGAGGGCGCAGCAGCGTGTCCGGTTCGTCGAGCCAGGCGACCGCCTCGGGGAAGCGTTCGAGGAGCCCGGACAGGAACGCCGACTCGGACAGCACGGTGGTGAGCGAGTGGGCGGCGCCCGAGGAGTCGCGGAGCATGCGGAGGAACCAGCTCGACTCCCCCAGGGTGTCGCTCAGGCGCCGGAACGCCAGCAGTGCCCGGTCCGGTGCGGGTCCCTCCGCCATCCAGCGCAGGAGCACCGGGAGCAGGTTCCGCTGGATCGCCGCCCGACGGCTCGTGCCCTGCGTGAGCGCACGGATGTGTCGCAACGCGCCCTCGGGGTCCGCGAAGCCGATCGCGCCGAGTCGGTCGGCGGCCTGGTCGCTCGTGAGGACGATGTCGCCGTCACTCGCTGCCACGGCGGAGAGCAGCGGCCGGTAGAACAGTCGCTCGTGGAGCCCGCGGACCTCGAGCTTCACGCCGCGCCAGCGGGCCTCCAGCGCGGACGCCGAACGCGCGAGACCCGTCGACCGGGCGAGCACGCGGAGCTCGTCCTCGTCCGAGGGCATGAGGTGCGTGCGCTGCAACCGTCGGAGCTGGATCCGGTGCTCGAGCAGTCGGAGCAGGGCGTAGTCCGGGCCGAAGCGCGCGGCCTCGGGACGCCCGACGTAGCCCGCCGCGGTCAGCGCGTCCATCGCCTCGAGCGTCGAGCGCACCCGGACGGACTCGTCGTCACGACCGTGCACGAGCTGCAGGAGCTGGACGGTGAACTCGACGTCGCGGAGGCCGCCCGGGCCGAGCTTGAGCTGCCGGTCGACCTCGGCCTCCGGGATGTGCTCGGTGACGCGCTCCCGCATCCGCTGCACGGACTCCACGAAACCCGGCCGCTTCGCCGAGTTCCACACGAAGGGGGCGACCGCGGCGGCGTAGCGCTCCCCGAGGTCCGCCGAACCGGCGATCGGTCGCGCCTTGAGCAGCGCCTGGAACTCCCACTCCTTCGCCCAGCGCTCGTAGTACGCCACGTGCGAGTCGAGGGTCCGGACCAGCGCGCCGTCCTTGCCCTCGGGCCGCAGGTTCGCGTCGACCTCCCACAGCGCGGGCTCCGCCGCCAGGTCGGTGATCACGTGCGTGGCCGCGATCGCCAACCGCGTGGCGACGAGCACCGCACGATCGGTGCCGACACCCGTCCCGGCGTCCGGGTCGAGCGTCGGCTCCGTGACGAAGATGACGTCGACGTCGCTGACGTAGTTGAGCTCCCGCGCACCGGCCTTGCCCATCGCGATGACCGCGAGCGGCGTCGCGGCGACGTCCGCCGCCGGGAACGGGACCTCGCGCCGGGCGATGTCGACCGCGGTCTCCAGCGCGGCGCCCGCGAGGTCGGCCAGCCCGGCGGCGACGGCCGGGAAGGCGTCCGTCGGCGCGGCGTTCAGCACGTCGAACAGGGCGATCTGGGCGAGGTGCCGACGGTAGCGGACCCGGAGCCGGAGCCGGGCGTCCTCGCCGGTGGCACCGTCCACCGCGTCGAGCAACGACGTCGTGTACCGCTCCTGCGACCACGGCTCGGACACGGGTTCGAGGAGCAGCGCGATCTCGGCCGGGCGGCGGTGGAGGAACTCCCCCAGGCCGACCGACGCGCCGAGCAGGCGGATCAGCCGCTCGGTGGCCGCTCCGTCCGCCAGGACGCGCCGGACCTCGTCGGGCGCGCGTTCCAGCAGTCGCTCCAACGCGCGCAGCGCGCCGTCCGGGTCGGCGGTGACCCCCCAGGACGCGTCGGCACCCGTGAACGGGAGCGGCAGGTCGGAGCCGAACCGCGCCTCCAGGTCGGCGATCCGGGCGAGGCTCTCCGACAGCTCCGCGAAGCCCAGCCGGGCGAGCTCGGAACGCGACGTCGTCGTCCTGCCAGTCATGCCGTGGTGCTCGTCGGTCGACTCAGAGCGCGCCGAGGTTCGTGTCGAGCTCGAACGGTGTGACCTGGTCGCGGTAGGCCTTCCACTCCTGCCGCTTGTTCAGCAGCACGAAGTTGAACACCTGCTCGCCGAGCGTCTCCGCCACCAGCTCGGAGTCCTCCATGAGGCTCAGCGCGTGGTCGAGGCTCGCGGGGAGCTGACTGTAGCCGAGGGCCCGGCGCTCCGAGTCGGTGAGGCTCCAGACGTTGTCCTCGGCCTCCGGCGGGAGCTCGTAGCCCTCGTCGATGCCCTTGAGACCGGCCGCGAGGAGCAGCGAGTACGCCAGGTACGGGTTCGCGGCCGAGTCGATGCCGCGGTACTCGATGCGGGCGGACTGGCCCTTGTTCGGCTTGTACAGCGGCACACGGACCAGCGCGGAGCGGTTGTTGTGGCCCCACGTGACGAACGACGGGGCCTCGTCGCCGCCCCAGAGCCGCTTGTACGAGTTCACGAACTGGTTCGTGACCGCCGTGATCTCGGGCGCGTGCTTGAGGACGCCCGCGATGAAGTGCTTGGCGGTGTCGGACAGCTGGTACTGGCCACCGGCCTCGTAGAACGCGTTCTGGTCGCCCTCGAACAGCGACACGTGCGTGTGCATGCCCGAGCCCGGCTGACCGGACAGCGGCTTCGGCATGAACGTCGCGTAGACGCCCTGCTCGATCGCGACCTCCTTCACCACCGTGCGGAAGGTCATGATGTTGTCGGCCATGGTCAGGGCGTCGGCGTAGCGGAGGTCGATCTCGTTCTGACCGGGGCCGGCCTCGTGGTGGGAGAACTCCACCGAGATCCCGAGGTCCTCGAGCATCCGGACGGAGCGGCGCCGGAAGTCGTGCGCGCTGCCGCCGGGCACGTTGTCGAAGTAGCCGGCCTGGTCGACCGGCTGCGGGCCGCCGTCCTTCCAGTCGCGGCTCTTCAGCAGGTAGAACTCGATCTCGGGGTGCGTGTAGAAGGTGAAGCCGCGCTCGCTCGCCTTCGCGAGGGTCCGCTTCAGCACGTTCCGGGGGTCGGCGACCGCGGGCTGGCCGTCGGGCGTGGTGATGTCGCAGAACATCCGCGCAGTCGGGTCGATCTCCCCGCGCCACGGCAGGATCTGGAACGTCGACGGGTCCGGGTGGGCCAGGACGTCCGCCTCGTACGAACGGGTGAGCCCCTCGATCGCGGAGCCGTCGAACCCGATCCCCTCGGCGAACGCGCCCTCGACCTCGGCCGGGGCGATCGCCACCGACTTGAGCGTCCCGATGACGTCCGTGAACCAGAGTCGGATGAACTTGATGCCCCGCTCCTCGATGGTGCGGAGCACGAAGTCCGTCTGCTTGTCCATGCACGACCTTTCCCGTGTTCGGCGGGCCGCCAGGGTCCCGTCACCACAGGCTAGTGGTCCGGCCCGTACGAGCGCGACGCCGCGTCGTGCGGCGTGGCACACGCTTCCCGTGAGCGCCTCCAGGTTGCCCGACCAATGTCGACCGAGCACGACACGAACCTGCGAACGGAGCCCCCGATGGCCGTCCTCGACCATGCCGACGTCCTCACCCAGACCCCGATGCCGGCGCCGGAGGCCCGCGGGCCGCTGAGCGCCGCCGTCCTCGACGCCCTCACCGCCGGTGCATCCACCGACGGACTGCGGTCGATCGCGGAGGACGCCGTCGCCCGGGCCGCGGACGTCCTCACCGACGACGACGTGCAGCTCGCCCTGTTCGTGCTCTACGAGCTGCACTACGGCGGCATCGCGGACGTCGACGACGACCTCGAGTGGGACGCCGGGCTGCTGGCGGCACGAGCCGTCCTCGAGCGGGCGCACGAGGCAGCGGTCCGCGCGGCCGTGCCGGTGCCGGAGCGGCCCGAACCGACTGCCGAGGCCGTGTCGGCGGCGCTCTTCGCACTGACCGGCGAGGACAGCGGCCCCAGCCTGTCGCGCTGGATCGCCCGGAAGGCCGACCTGGCACAGATCCGCGAGTTCCTCGTGCAGAAGACCGTCTACACGCTCAAGGAGGCCGATCCGCACAGCTGGGCCATCCCCCGCCTGTCCGGCCGCGCGAAGTCGGCACTCGTCGAGATCCAGTCGGACGAGTACGGCGGCGGACGCCCGAAGCGGATCCACTCGGCGATCTTCGCCCGGACGCTCCGTGCGGCGGGACTCGACGACTCGTACGGCGCCTACGTGGACCTCGTGCCCGCGATCACCCTCGCGGCACTCAACACGATGAGCCTGTTCGGCCTCCACCGCCGACTGCGCGGGGCGATCGTCGGACACCTCGCCGCGTTCGAGATGACGTCGTCGATCCCCAGCAAGCTGTACGGCGACGGGTTCCGGCGCGCCGGCTTCGACGAGGACGCCACGTGGTACTTCGACGAGCACGTCGAAGCAGACGCCGTGCACGAGCAGATCGCCGGGCGGGACCTCGCCGGCGGGCTCGTCGAGGCGGACCCGACGCTGCTCGACGACGTGCTGTTCGGCGCCGCCGCGTGCCTGGTCGTCGAGGGCATGGTCGGCGCGCACGTGCTCGCCGCGTGGGAGGCGGGCACCACCTCGCTCCGCCGCGCACTGACCACCGAGGGTGCCGCGTGAGGGACCACGACGACGAGGCCGAGCTCGTCGCGTACCCGGACGGCCCGTTCCTGCTCCGGGGCGACGTACGGATCGTCGGCCCGGACGGCCAGGAGCTCCCCCGGCGCCGACGCACGGTGGCGCTCTGCCGGTGCGGCAAGTCGATGCTCAAGCCCTACTGCGACGGCACCCACAAGATCATCGGGTTCCGCACCGAACCCGAGGTGCCCGGCATCGACGAGCGGGACGCGTCCGCGACGTGACCGGGCGACGGACGGGAGGCGCGGTGCGTGCCCGCACCGCGCCTCCCGTCCGTCGGATCGGACCGTCAGCGGTCCTCGTCGTCCCAGCGCTCGTTGTTGGCCTTGATGCGGTCGAGCGCGTGCTGCGCCTCCTCACGCGTCGCGAACGGGCCGATGCGGTCGCGCTGCGGCGACTGCGGACCCTGCTCGACGGCGTGCGTCTTCTCGTTGAACCACCACTGGGACTCGATGCGTTCGTCGCTCATGCGGCCAACGTACCCGGGGCCCGCGGCTAGAGTGGTGGGCATGCCCCGGGACGAACACGGACACCTGACCGCCGGCCGCATCTCACCGCAGCGGGCCGTCCCGAAGGACATCGAGCGGCCGGAGTACGTCGGCAAGGCCGAACCGCACGAGCACGGCCTCGGCGACACGTACACGCCGGAGGAGGTCGAGCGGATCCGGGTCGCGGGCCGCATCGCCTCGGAGGCGATCGACGCCGTGGGCGACGCGATCCGTCCGGGCGTGACCACCGACGAGCTCGACCGCATCGGCCACGAGTTCGTCGTCTCGCACGGCGCCTACCCGTCGACGCTCGGGTACCGCGGCTACCCGAAGTCGCTCTGCTCGAGCCTCAACGAGGTCATCTGCCACGGCATCCCCGACGACACCGTCCTGCAGGAGGGCGACCTCGTCAACATCGACATCACCGCCTACAAGGACGGGATGCACGGCGACACGAACCGCACGTTCATCGTCGGCGAGGGCACGCAGGAGGTCCGCGACCTCGTCTCGCGCACGGAAGAGGCGCTGCGACGCGGCATCAAGGCCGTCGCACCCGGGCGCCAGGTCAACGTCATCGGCCGGGCCATCGAGGCGTACGCGAAGCGCTTCGGCTACGGCGTCGTCCGCGACTACACGGGCCACGGCGTCGGACGGGCGTTCCACTCCGGGCTGATCATCCCGCACTACGACGCGCCGCGCTTCGACGACGTCATGGAGCCCGGCATGGTGTTCACCATCGAGCCGATGCTGACGCTCGGCGGCATCGAGGCGGACATCTGGGCCGACGACTGGACCGTCTCCACGCGCGACAAGTCGTGGACCGCGCAGTTCGAACACACGCTCGTCGTCACCGAGCGTGGCGCCGAGCTCCTCACCGTCTCCTGAAAGGCACACTCATGACCACCCTCGCAGTCGGCGTCGACATCGGCGGTACGGGCATCAAGGGCGCGATCGTCGACGTCTCCACCGGCGAACTCACCACGGACCGGATCAAGAAGGCCACGCCCGAGGGCGGGAAGCCGCAGGACATCGTCGCCGTGGCCGCGTCCATCCTGGACGAGCTCGCTCCCGCGGCCGACGTCCCGGTGGGGGTCTGCTTCCCGGCGATCGTGCGCGACGGCAAGACGATGTCGGCCGCGAACGTGTCGAAGAAGTGGATCGGCTTCGAGGCCGAGGCGCTGTTCGAGAAGGAGCTCGGCCGCTCCATCCACTTCGTCAACGACGCCGACGCCGCCGGGTTCGCCGAGCAGCAGTTCGGTGCGGCGAAGGGCAAGGACGGGCTCGTCATCGTCACGACGCTCGGCACCGGGATCGGCTCAGCGCTCATCAACGACGGCGTGCTCATCGTCAACTCGGAGCTCGGGCACATCGAGATCGACGGGCACGACGCGGAGACCCGGGCCTCGTTCGCCGCCAAGGAACGGGACGACCTCTCGTGGAAGCACTGGGCGAAGCGTCTGCAGAAGTACTACTCGACGCTCGAGGCGCTGCTCTCCCCGGAGCTCTTCGTCGTCGGCGGCGGGGTGTCGAAGCAGTACGAGGAGTTCCTGCCGCTGCTCGACCTGCAGGCGGAGATCATCCCGGCGACCCTGCGGAACAACGCCGGCATCATCGGCGCGGCGACCCTGGCGGCGCGGAGCAAGTAGCGGCGGCGCGGGCCGGCAAGGTTCCGGTCGCACGACTTGCCGCTCAGTTCCGTTCCGGTCGCACGACTCGCCGCCGGACTCCGTCGCCGACGGCATGTCGTGCGACCAGAACCTCCCGCCGCGCGGGGGCCGGTAGACTCGGAGCCGCGAATGGGTCGGTGAGACGGTCGCGTCACTCCCCCGGGAGTGCCGAGGAACGTCCGGGCTCCACAGAGCAGGGCGGTGGGTAACACCCACCCGGAGCAATCCGCGAGACAGTGCCACAGAAAGCAGACCGCCGGCGGCGACGTCGGTAAGGGTGAAACGGTGGTGTAAGAGACCACCAGGGGTCCGGGTGACCGGATCCGCTCGGTAAACCTCGCCCGGAGCAAGGTCAGACAGAGGACGTCGAGGCTGCTCGCTGAGTCCTCGGGTAGACCGCTGGAGGCCGACGGCAACGTCGGTCCGAGAGAGATGGCCGTCACCGCCGCGCGAGCGGCGGGACAGAACCCGGCGTACGGCCGGCCCATTCGCACCAACCGCCGCGCGGTCCGCGCGGCGCCGCCGAGGCCGCACCGTCGCGCGGCGACCTCACGCGCTGAGCGACACTTCACGCGAAGTCGCGCCCGTGAGGTGTCGCTCAGCGCGTGACGACCACGCGCACCCGCGCCCGGACGGACGGGAGGCGCGGTGCCAGCCGGCACCGCGCCTCCCGTCGGCCGGGTGGTCGCCGGTCGTCCCGCGCCTACAGCCCCGACTCGGGCGTCCGCACGAGGATCGCGTCGCTGTCCGGGCAGAGCACCACGTCGTCGGGCGCTGCCTGGCGGATGGCCTGGAGGTCGGAGTTCGTCAGGGTCACGCCGGAAGCCGTCGACACCCCGCCCTGCAGCAGCGACGCTCCGAAGCCGTACCGGGCACGCTGCCGGTCGTACAGGGCGAGCAGGTCCGCCGGCACCTTCGCGGCGACCGCGGCACGGCTCTGGACGGCGGACTCGCGGTCGGACTCGAGCCGGGCGATCTCAGCGTCGCGCTCGGCCACCAGACCGGCGCGTGCGGCTTCGACCTCGGCGAGCTGCGCTTCGATGTCCCCGACCCGGGCGCGGAAGCCGTCGAGCTGCTCCATGACCTCGAGCTCGGCCGTCTCGAGGTCGCCGATGCGCCGCTGGAGCGACTCGAGTTCGTTCTGCAGCCCCGCGGCGTCCTTCGCGCTGGCGACGTTCTGCAGCATCGTGGTGTCCCGCTCGACACGTGCCTGCGCGGTCGCGGTGTCGGACTCGAGGCGGGCCAGCTCGCGCTCGGCGTCCTCGACGTCACCGGTGGCGGCCGCGAGGGACGCGCGCAGCCCGGCGGCCGTCGTGCTCAGCTCGGTGAGCCGGTCACCCTTCTGGAGCGCGGTGATCCGGTGCGCGATGCGGGTCACGTCGTTGTCGAGACGTTGGACGTCGAGGAGGATGACCTGGTCCTCGGGTGCTGCCTTCATGGTCAGACTCCTTCAGTGTGGGTGGTGGGTTCGGCCGCCGGCAGGACGGCGAAGTCCCACGGGTCGGTGCGGAGGTCGCTCACGGTGACCCGGACCCCGGCAGCCTGCCGGAGCTGTTCGGCGGCGACGTCGAGCCAGAGCCACTCGGTCGCCCAGTGCGAGGTGTCGATGAGGGCCGGACCGCCCCCGAGCAGCGCCTGCTCGCGGAACTCGGACGCGGGGTGGTGGCGGAGGTCGCTCGTGACGTAGACGTCGGCGTCCAGCACCGCGGGGTGTCGGAGGTAGGCGTCGCCCGCCCCGGCGCACAGCGCGACCGACCGGATCGGCTGGTCGAACGCACCCGAGACGCGGACGCCCGTGGCGGTGCCGGGGAGCAGGTCGACCAGGACCCGCGCGAGCGCGCCGAGCGTGGTCGGCTCGGGGAGGACGCCGACGCGCCCGATGCCGGTCGTGGGAGTGGCGCCGGGGTCGAGCGGACGGTGATCCGTCAGGCCGAGTCGGTCGGCGAGGACGGCGGAGGTACCGGTGGTCACGACGTCCGCGTTGGTGTGCGCCGCGACCAACCCGGCGCCGCCGCGGACCAGGGTCGCCAGCACGCTGCCCTTGTACGTGGACTCGGCGATCGTCGTCACGCCGCGCAGCAGGAGCGGGTGGTGGGTGAGCAGCAGGTCCGCGCCGAGCTCGATGGTCTCCCGCGCGGTCGCGGGGACGGCGTCGACTGCGAGGTGCACGTGCTCGACCGGCTGTGCGGGATCCCCCGCGACGAGCCCGACCGAGTCCCACGACTCCGCACCGGCGGCCGGCCACAGGTCTTCGATCACGGCCTGGAGTTCGCGGAGCGTCGGCATCCCGTCAGTCTACCGAGCCACCCGGCGCGACGAGGCGCCTGTGGACGACCGCACCACCGGCGATCTCGGGTTCAGCGACGCCCGAGGGCACGCATGATGCGCGCGACGAGCCGTGCCCACCAGCCGTTCGACTCCGCGTGCTCCGCACCGTGCTCGTCGGCGTCGGCGCGGGTCCGCCCGGCGGGGGCGCCGGTGCTCGAGGCGGGGGCGTCGGGCACCGCGCGAGCGTCCGGCACGGCGGGGGCGTCCGGCACGACGGCGGTGGGCAGCGCCACCGGGGTGCTGGCGGTGCCGCCGTGCGCCGAGAGCGCTGCGACGAAGGCGGCGCGGTCGATCACGGTCGGCCCGGTCGCGGGCTGGACGAGCGGGGTGGGCCGCGTGTTCGCGGACACCGGCGAGACGACCGGGAGACGCAGCGCGGGTCGCGCGGGTCCGGACAGCTCGGGGGTGGTCGGGTCGGTGACGACCGGTGCGGGGCCGTCGATCGCGTCCGCGACCTCCGACGCGTCGACCAGTGCGGAGGTCGCCGCGGTGTCGCGCACGATCGCGACGGGCGCGGTGGCTGCGCGTCGAGCGGCGGCGCGGTCCCGGCGGTCCGCTTCCCGTGCGGCGTCGGCGAGCAGGTCCGCGAAGACCGTGTGTGCGAACGACCGTGCGGCCTCGACCTCGGGGTCGCGGCTGTCCGCGACGCTGGCCTCCCAGGCGGCGAGGCGCGCGAGGTCCTCGTCCCGACGGCGGACCTCGTCCTCGAGGATCACGATGCGCTCGATGGTGGTGCGGCCGCTCGACGCCGACACCTCCACGGCGAGGTCTTCGATGCGGAGGGCGAGCCGTTCCGGCGGCTCGGGGAACGAGGGCGCGCAGACCGCGGCGTGCCGGGCACGGTCCCGCGGGCGCCGGAAGGCGGCGTCGTCGGCCGGCACGACGTCGGCGTCACCGGAAGGGCGGTCGCGGGCGACGGTGGGCTCGACCGTGGTCTCCGACGCTGCGTCCGGACGCTGCACGGGCCCGGTGACCGGTGGGACCACGAGGTCCGACAGGTACGGGGCGCGCGTCGCCGGAGCGTCACGGAGCCACTCCTCGAGCTCGCGACCGAACGGGTCGACGAGAGGGGTGCGTGCACCGGACTGCGTTTCCATGTTCGGAGGATAAATATCGCGATGCACATCTGGGCGGACATCCGCGGTGTGTCGCCGGAGTCCCTGCCATATCGCCGAGAACGTGAACGGCGTGTCGGAGTGGCCGTGCCGTCGGTCAGAGGCGACCGCTGAACTCCTCCAGCAGCGCTCGCCCCGCCGGCCAGGACCCGATCCCGCTCGCGACGTTGACGTGCCCGAGCGCGCCGACCCGCACGACCTCCGCGCCGACCGCCACCGCGAAGCCGATCGCTCGCTCGGCCGTGCGGTACGGGTCGTCGTCGCTCACGATCAGTCGTGACGGCACCCTCCGCGCCGACGCCTGCGCCTGGTCGGCCGCCGTCGGCTCCCGGAACCCGCCCGCGGCCTCGGGGAACCCCGACGCGGCGGGATCGGGAGGCGCCACGAGGAACGCACCGGCGACCGGCGGGTTCCGCGGGTCCTGCAGCCAGGACGCGACCGCGAGCACGCCGAGGCTGTGCGCCACGAGGACTGGTGGCTCCTCGTGCGCCGACACGGCTCGTCCGATCGCTGCAGCCCAGTCCGACGGATCGGGTCGGTCCCACGAACGCGGCTCGATCCGCGACACGCTGCCCGGGGCCGCGGCGCGCCGTTCGGCTTCCCAGAGCGACTGCCAGTGGTCCGGGCCGGAGTTCCAGATGCCGGGGACGATCACCCACGGTCGGAGTCTGCGCACCCTCGGAGCGTACCGGCGCGGTGGTCAGCCGTGCAGCGTGTCCCGCGGGTACTCACCGAAGCGGGTGGCGTACGCGCCGGAGAAGCGCCCGAGGTGCGCGAAGCCCCAACGGACGGCGACGGCCGCCACCGTGACCTCCCCTGGCGCCGAGCTGCGGAGTTCGTCGCGGACGCGGTCGAGCCGGATGCCGCGCAGCATCGTGTTCGGCGCCGATCCGACCTGCCGTTGGAAGGCCTGCTGCAGACCGCGCACGCTGAGTCCGACGTGCTCGGCGACGTCGGTCGTGGAGATCGGCGTGTGCGCGAAGGCGTGCATGTACTCCACCGCCGCGCGGACCCGGCCCGTGGCACCCTGGGGCAGCACCACCTCCGGCGCGAGCACGGTGTGCGCGAACGTGGCCAGCAGTGCGACGGCGGTCTCGTGGGCGGTCTCGGCGAGCACGAGCGGTGACACGGGCGCGTTCCCGAGGACGGTGTCGGCTGCGCGCTGCACCTGGGCGTTCCAGGCGCGCAGGTCGTCCCGCCGCGGCGCTTGGGCGTGGTCGAACGCGATCTGCGCCGGCTGGACGCCGTGGTGCTCGGCCGCGACGCGTTCGAGGTACCCGCGCTCGAACTGCACGAGGCTCTGCCGGACGTCGTGCAGCTCGAACGCGAAGGGACGCCCGGTGGGGAACGGCATCGGCGTGCCGGGCGCGAACGAGACCTCCTGTCGCCCGCGGTCGATCGTCCCGCCGCCGTCGGTGAGCCACATGACGACGTACTCGTCGGACTCGATCTCACCCTCCATGCGGGCGTCGAAGCGGGTCGAGCGCAACGTCATCGTCTCGTCGCCGACGACCCGGAACCGGTACCCGAAGGGCCGCTCCGTCCGGTTCGCCCGGAACCCACCGCTGTCGTACGCGTCCTCGTACATCTGGATCGCCGCGTCGAGGTCGACCCCGGAGGTCTCGAAGCGCATCCTGGGGTCGGGCTCGACGTTCATCGATCGGATCGTGACACGGCGGCACACGATGCACGGCACTGCCGAGGGAGCCTTGCGGGTAACGGCTCAGTCACTGCGCAATGCGGATGAACTGAGCGGAGCTCGCTGTTGCTCAGTGCCGTCCTCGCCGCACCGTCCAGTTGTTCCGGTCCGCCACGCGCTCGTAGCGGAGGTCGTCGACGACCATCTGCACGAGCGCCAGTCCGCGTCCGCTCTCCGCCAGGGCATCCGGCAGCGTCGCCGCGGACGGATCGACCGGGACGGGCACGCCGTCGTCGGTCAGGTGCGCCTCGACCGCGTCCGGTCGGACGTCGAGGTGCAGGGAACACGACACGCCTCCGCCGGCGGCGCCGTGTTCGATCACGTTCGAGGTCAGCTCCACGAGCGCGAGCTCGAGGGCCATCCGGTCCTCCGCCGACACCGCGGGCTCGACGCCCCACACCGACTCGAGGAACGTGTGGACGGCGGTGACGTCGTCCGGCGGACACGACAGGTCGAGGCTGTGCCCACCCATCGCGGTGCTCATCCCCAGTCAGCGACCGCAGCGTCCCCGTTCGGGTACGTGCGGAGGATCTTGTCCATGTTGGAGAGCTTGAGGACCATCTCGACCTGGTCCGAGGGTGCGGCGATCCGGAGGTCCCCACCGGCCTGCCGTGCGGTCTTCAGGCACCCGACGAGGGCACCGAGGCCGGAGGAGTCCATGAACTCCACTCCGGAGAGCTCCACGACGATGCGGGACCGGCCGCCCTCGACGACCTTCGCGACGGTCTCGCGGAACGTCGGGGCCGAGACCATGTTGAGCCGCCCGGTGCACTCGAGCACCGCGGCGTCCGCGGTCGCCTCGTGTACGACGATGTCCATGTGGGTGCCTCCTCAGGGTCGTTGCGGGGTGCACCCTGCAACCTACCGGGTCCTCCTCAGCGGGCGGTCGGGCACCGCCGGGTCGCGACGATCTGGACCACCACGGCGGCCGCCATCAGCAGCGCCATCACGCAGCCCATCGCGAGCGCGGTGCCGCCGAGCGCACCGGCGAGCGGGGTGCCCAGTCCGCCCAGCCCGAACGTCAACCCGCCCTGCAGCGCGGCGGCGGTGCCGGGGTGTGCTGCGCCGACGTGCTGTGTGCGTGTCATCGCCGCCGGCAGCACGAAGCCCCACGCCGAGGTGACGACGGCGAGCGAGACCCAGACCGCGACGACACCGGAGCCCAGGAGCGCCGAGACGAGGACCCCGGCGGCGCCGAGCGTGCCGACGGACAGCCCGAACGTCAGCAGCGCGTCCTCCGAGAACCGCCCGACGACGCGCCGGAACACCAGGGTCGTGACGATCATCATCGATGCGTTCGTCGCGAACACGATCGTGTAGAGCTCCTCCGAGAACCCGAACTCGGTCTGGAACACGAACGAGCTCGTGGCGATGTAGGCGAAGAACCCGATCGTCGACAGCACGCCGGTCATCACGTACGCCCGGAACCGCGGGAGCGCCATGAGCGTGCGGATCCGCTGCCAGTTGGCGCCGAGACCGACCCCGCCCCGGGACTGCGCCGGCAGGGTCTCCCGGAAGCGCAGGGCCACCGCGACGGAGAACGCCGCCCCGAGCAGGGCGAGCACGACGAACATGAGACGCCAGGTGCCGACCGTCAACACGGCGCCGCCGGCCAGGGGCGCCACGACCGGTCCGATCGCGTTGATCGCGGCGAGTGTGCCGAAGACCTTGGCCAGGCGCGGACCGTGTGTCACGTCGGAGACCATGGCCCGGCCGGCGACCGCCCCGGCCGCCCCGGCGAGCCCCTGGAACACCCGCGCCACGACGAGCGTCACGACGTCCGGCGCGAGCGCGCAACCGATCGACGCGAGCGCGAACACCGCGGTGCCCACCAGCATGAGCCGACGCCGGCCGATCCCGTCGCTGACCGGTCCGGCGAGCAGCTGCCCGACCGCGAACGCGACCAGGAACGCGGTCAGTGAGAGCTGGACGGCGCCCGGCGTGGCACCGAGGTCGCGGGCGATCGCCGGCAACGCCGGGATGTACATGTCGGTTGCGAACGGCGAGACGCCGACGATCAGGGCCAGTGGCAGGATCGGCGGCAGCACCGCCGGTGCAGGGGTCGGCGTGCGCTCCGTCGTCACCCGCCCCACGCTACGCGCAGCCGAATCGATTCGACAAGCGACACCGACATGGCCCCGACGTGACGGGAGGCGCGGCGCCAGCCGGCACCGCGCCTCCCGTCGCGCGTCGGTCGCGCCGGATCAGCCCGTGTTCTGCAGACCGGCGGCGATCCCGTTGACGGTGAGGAGCAGCAGCCGGTGGTCGGCATCGCCGGTGTCGGTGCTGCCGGAGGTCCGGATCGACCGGAGCGCGCGGAGCTGCAGGTGCGAGAGGGCGTCGACGTAGGGGCTGCGGAGCCGCACGGCGCGGGCGAGCACGGGACGGTCCTCGAGCACGTCGCTGCCACCCGAGACGCGGAGCACCCAGTCGCGGGTGCGGGCCATCTCGTCGAGCACCTTCGCGGCGAGGTCGTCACGGTCCGCGAGCTCGAGGTACCGGCGAGCGATGTGCTCGTCGGTCTTCGCCAGCGACATCTCGACGTTCTTGATCATCGCGCCGAACAGCGGCCACTCGGCGCTCGCGGCGCGGAGCAGGTCGACGTCGCCGACGGCCTCGAGCGCGGAACCGAGCCCGTACCAGCCGGCGAGGTTGATCCGCGCCTGCGTCCACGAGAACACCCACGGGATGGCGCGGAGGTCCTCGAGCGACTCGACGGAGAGACCGCGCCGCGCCGGCCGGGATCCGAGCGGCAGGAGCCCGATCTCCTCCATCGGGGTCACTCGCGCGAACCAGGGCGCGAACCCGTCGGCCTTCACGAGGTCGTAGAAGGCCTGCCGGGACACGTCGTCGAGCTGCTGGGCGAGATCCGCGAAGCGCGTCGCGGCGACGGCCGTGCGCTCCTCGTTCGACGGCGACGAGGCGAACAGCGTGGCGGAGGCCATCTGCTCGAGGTGCCGGGCGGCGATCTCCTTGTCGCCGTACTGGGCGAAGATGACCTCGCCCTGCTCCGTGAGCTTGAGCCGCCCGTCGATGGACCCCGGCGGCTGGGCGAGGACGGCCTCGTTCGCCGGTCCCCCGCCGCGGCCGAGCGAACCGCCGCGGCCGTGGAACAGCGTCAGCTCGACGTCGTGCTCCCGTGCCCAGTCGGCGATCCGCGCCTGGGCGTCGTACAGCGCGAGGTTCGCCGACACCGGGCCGACGTCCTTCGACGAGTCCGAGTACCCGAGCATGACCTCGAGCCGGCGGCCGGTCGCGGCCAGGCGACGCTGGAACGGCTCCGTGCGGACGGCCTCGTCGAGGATGTCGACGCTGGCGTGCAGGTCCGCGAAGGTCTCGAACAGCGGGATGACGTCGAGCACGGGTGCGGCCTCGGGCGACCCGGTGGCCGCGACGGCGAGTTCGTGCACGTTCGCGAGGTCGGCGGCCGACTGGGTGAACGACACGATGTACCGACTCGCCGAGCGCACCGCGTAGCGCGCCTGCAGCGAGGCGATCGTGCGGAACACCGCGAGGACCTCTTCGGTCATCGCGCTGAGCTCGCCGCCGGCCCGGATCTCCGCGAGGGCGTTCCGGTGCACCTGCGAGTGCTGCCGGACCTCGAGCTCGGCGAGGTGGAAGCCGAAGGTCTCGACCTGCCAGATGAGGTTCTGCAGCTCACCGTTCGCCGGACGTGTCGCACCGGCCGCGACGAGCGAGGCCTGGATGGTGCGGAGGTCCGCCAGGAGGGCGTCCGGCCCCGGGTAGGCCAGCGCCGAACCACCCTCGCGCGTCGCGTCGATCCGCGCGGCGACGAACAGCAGCGCTCGACGGTGCGTCTCGTTGGGCGCGCGGACCCCGATGCGTTCGGCGATGCCGGCGTCGAGGGACTCCTGCGCGGCGACGAGCGCCGTCAGTCCGGCGTCCGCGGGGGTCTCGCTGGCGTCGAGGGTCAGCGTGCTGCCGATGCGGGTCGCGGCGCGGGCGAGGCCGAGCAGGATGTGCTCGGCGGCGATCTCCGCCGCCTGACGGGTGACCTCGGCGGTCACGTGCGGGTTGCCGTCCCGGTCGCCGCCGATCCACGTGCCGAACCGGACGAAGGCCGGCGCGGTCACCGGGGCACGACCGGCGTCGTCACCGAGCAGCCGGTCGTCGAGCAGGCGGTACACCTGCGGGACGATCTCGAAGAGGGTCTGGTCGAACACGCTCATCGCCGTGCGGACCTCGTCGAGCGGGGTCGGCCGGGTCGTCCGGAGCGGCGACGTGCGCAGGAGCGTCGTGATCTCCTCGAGCAGACGGCGTTCGTTCTCGGCGCGAGCGGTCGCGTTCTGGGTGCGGTCGCGCTCGTCGATGAGGTCGGTGATGCGCCGGACCGCGGTCGTCACCGCACGGCGACGCGCCTCGGTCGGGTGCGCGGTCAGCACGGGGTGGAAGCGGAGGTCCCGCAGCCGCTCGGCAGCGGCGTCCTCGCCGACCTGCTCGACGAGCGAGGCGTACGTCGCCGGGAACGAGTCCCCCGCCAGACCCCCGTCGTCGCCGCGGTGCCGGAGCACGCGGACGCGGTGGTGCTCCTCCGCCAGGTTCGTGAGGTGGAAGTACGTCGTGAACGCCTGCGCGACGGCTTCGGCGCGCTCGGCCGACATCGCCGCGACGATGGCCTCGGCACGTGCCGCGCCCTCGGCGTCCCCGCCCTCGTACGCGTCGATGACCGCTGCCCGCAGGCTCTCCACGTCGTGCAGCAGGTCCTCGCCACCGGTCTCGCGCAGCACCCGTCCGAGCAGGCTGCCGAGGTACCGCACGTCCGAGCGCAGGTCGCTGTCGACCGCGCCGCTGACGTCGTCCCTGGCGCGCCCGTGGCGCGTCTGGCCGTCGATCGCCGTCATGTGGTCCTTTCCGGGTCCGCCGGGAGTCTCGTCCCGGCCCCCAGCAGGGTATCGGCACGCGGACGCGGGTGACGACAACCGTCCGGACGGACCGCTGCGCGGCGTGCGGGCGTTTCCGACAGTGCGGTCACGCCGTCGAGGCGGGCGCCAGCCCGTGCCGCCCTGCGTCGAGCTCCGCGAGCAGTCCGCGGTCGAGGGCGTGCGCGAGTTCGACCTCCGCGATGACGCGTTCACGATCGGCTGCCGACCACGGTGCCTGGTCCAGCTGCGCCCGGTAGGTCTCCGAGAAGGCGCTCGGGTCGGCGACCTGGTCGAAGATCCAGAAGAGGACCCCGTTCGTCCCGAACCCGAACCGGTCCGCGAGCACCCGCCCGATCATCTGACCGCCGGACAGGTCGCCGAGGTACCGCGTGTAGTGGTGCGCGACGAAGCCGCCCGGCCACCCCGCAGCGACCTCGTTGAGTCGCCGCACGTACCTCGTCGTCGCGGGCAGCGGGCACACGAGCTCCGACCAGTCGGGACCGACGAGGTACTCGAGGTCGGCCCGGATCGCCGGCATCCGCGTCAACTGCGACGTCACGAAGGGCGCCGCGACGGGGTGGGCCGCCATCCGTTCGGCCGCGCGTTCGAGGGCGTCGTAGACGAACGCGTACTGGCCGAGCAACGCCGCGTAGTCCGCGACGTCGCACCCGCCGTCCAGGAGGTCGCGCATGAACCCGTCCGACGCAGGACCCCGGGAGCGGCGGGTCCGCTGCCGGAGCAGCTCCGAGAACGGGATGACGGTCGCGGTCATGAGGTAAGGCTAGCCTTAGCTCGGTGCACGTCAAGCAGCCCGTGCCGAGGAACCGAGAGGAAGCTCGCACCCGATGAGCTCGAAACCCACACGCCCCCAGCACGTCTTCGTCGTCTCGCGGACGGAGCGCCTCACGCCGCACATGGTCCGCGTGCACCTCGGCGGCCCCGCCTTCGGCGCGTTCGTGGAGGGGGCGGATCCGGAACGGCTCGCCGCGACCGACCACTACGTGAAGCTCCTGCTCGCGAAGCCGTCGCTCGGTCTGACGCCTCCGTACGACCTCGACGCGCTCCGGGACACGCTCCCGAAGGAGGACCGCCCCGCGCGCCGGACCTACACGGTGCGGTCGGTCGACCACGACGCGAAGACCATCGCGATCGACTTCGTGGTGCACGGCGACGACGGGCTCGCCGGTCCCTGGGCCGCTTCCGCGCAGCCCGGCGACCTCCTCGCGCTCTCCGGTCCCGGCGGCGGGTACACCCCGTCTCCCGACCCCGAGGTCACCCACGTGCTCCTGGCCGACGACAGTGCGCTCCCGGCCGTCTCCTCCGCGCTGGAGGCGATGGCGGACACCGCGACGGGGATCGCGCTGGTCGAGGTCGGCGGGCCCGCCGACGAGCAGCCGGTCCGCCACCCCGCCGGCGTCACCCTCCGGTGGCTGCACCGCGACGCCACCGGCGCCGAGCCGGGCACGCTCCTGCTGGAGGCGGCCCGGTCGCTGGAACGTGCCTCCCGGCCCGTCCAGGTCTTCGCACACGGCGAGCGGACCGCGATGAAGGCGATCCGACGGCTGCTGCAGGACGACTGGGGGCTCGAGAAGGCGGAGATGTCGCTGTCCGCCTACTGGGCCCTCGGCCGCGCCGAGGACCGGTTCCAGGAGGAGAAGCGCGAGCCGATCGGCGTCATCTTCACCGATTGACGGGGCGCCCGGGAGGCGCGGGTGGCGTCGGTGGGTCCGGCTACCGTGCCGACATGGTCACCTCGTGCTGCGTCCCCGGCTGCGCCGGAGCGGTGCCCGCCACCGACGGCCCCGCCGTGCCGCTGTGCGGGACCCACGTCGCCCTCGTCACCGACGCCGCGGCCGAGCACGCCGGCGTCGAGGACGTGCTCCCCGGACCGTGCCCGGTGTGCGGGTCCCGCGTCGGGGTCCGCTACCCGACCGCCGCGGTCTGCTCGACGTGCGAGTGGCGGTACGGCGACGTCCCCGACGGTGAGCTCGCTCCCCCGCGGGTGGACGTCGTGTACTACCTGCGGATGCGGGACGACTTCGGCGACCGGATCAAGATCGGGACGACCACGAACCCGCGGCAGCGGTTGGCGGCGATCCCCCACCAGGACCTCCTCGGCTTCGAGCGCGGCGACCGGACGCTCGAGCGACGACGGCACGAGCGGTTCGCGGCGACGCGGTACCCCGGTACCGAGTGGTTCCGGGTCACGCCGGAGCTGCTCGACCACGTCCGGGTGGTCACGGCGGGCGTGTCGGACCCGTGGGAGCTGCATGCCCGGTGGACAAGCGAGGCGCTGGCACTCCGCACCTGAGCCCCACCCAGCGCACGCACCGGGGGGTCAGCGGGCGTAGGCGTCGACGAACAGGGGGCCGCGGATCTCGCGCAGCGTGTCGACGAGGCGGGTGACGGTACGGCCGGAGATGCCCGACACCTCGAGGTCGTGGGGTCCGAGCGCCGGCAGCCGACCCGTCCGGATGCGCACGACCTCCCACCCGACGCCCCGCACGGCACGGTCCTTCCGCCGGTCGGTCTCCTGTCGGGGACCGACGTGCTCGAGACCGTGACGGCCGGTGGAGTCGTACTCGATCGCGACGCGGAGCTCGGGGAGGACGATGTCCGGCCAGACCTCGACGTGGTCGAAGAACGGCCGGTCGAGACGGATGGCGGAGTGGTCGTAGGTGAACGCGAACCGCTCCGCCAACGCCGCCCGCAGCTCGGCCTCGACCGCCGAGGCCGTCGCCGGCGCACACACGCTCGTGAACGACTCACCCGAGGGCAGCCGCGGGGTCTTCGCACAGATCGTCCGGGGCACGGTCGTCCGCGGCGCACGGGGCGCGGCGGGGTCGGGACGGCGCCGAGCGCGCGCGGACGTCATCGCCCCGGCCGGGACGCCCCGCGCCGGTGCCGCGGGCAGCGTCTGCCGCCCCGTGGCACGGACCACGCGCTGCGGCACGGCGATGCCGTCGGGCCAGTCCGCGGGCAGCACGGGCCACCGCTGCGGCTGCGCCTGCACGGCGCACTCCGGACACCAGACCGACCGACGGCGTTCGCGCCCCGGCCGGGACCGCTGTTCCGCGGGCGTGGCCACGAAGACGTGCCCGACGTCGCACTCCCAGGTCAGCAGCACCTCGGCCGCCGGCGGGATCTGGGTCAGGACGACGCCGTGGTTCCACTCCGGGTGGTACTGCCGGACGAGCACCGGGTACGACGCCCATGCTGCACGGAACTCCCCCACGGCGTACGGGACCGCCGCACCGCGCGACCACTGTCGGCGGCGCCACCACGCGTCGACGGGTTCGGCCACACCGGCACGCTAGACACGACCACCGACACCCCGCCGCCGACGGTCAGTCCGCGGGCGGCGTGGTGAACGTGAAGCGCTCCGGCCCGGCGTCGGACCCGTCGTCGATCACGCGGATGCCGGACTCGCGGCACGCGGTCACCCCGTCACGGTGCACGCGTTCGGGCCGAGGCCGTTTCGGGACGCCAGCTGCACCGAACACCGCCCACGCGTTCGCCGCCGAGGCGCTGGTGAACCGGGTGCTGTACCGCACCCCGGCGAACCCGGCGTCGTCGAACGCCCGCGCCCAGGCCTGCGGGACGCGGTAGTCCGTCATGGTCTGCAGCTCGGCACCGACGCCGAACCGGACGGCCGCGGGATGGGTGACGTCGGCGAACCGTCGTCCCCGCGAGGCCCGGGCCGCCACGACCACCATCTCGCGAGCACGCGAGGCGAACACCGTGTTCGTGCCGAGGACGTGGTGCGCCAGGCGTTCCCGCACGGCGACCTCGACCGCGTCGGCCCAGTAGCAGGTGCCGCGCGGGAGGGCGAGGTCGAACCTGCCTCCGTCCACCCCGTCCGCGTCGGGCTCGGTGCTGGCGAACCACCACGCGCCACGGTCGTGCCGCTTCGCCCGGTAGAACGTGGTGCCGCGGGATTCCTCGACCGGGAAGTCGTCGAGGTCGAGGTCGGGGCGCGGTGGGCGCTGCGCGACCTCGTTCCGGCTCGGCGTCACGCGTCCGCCGCCCACGCGTGTGCCGCACGACGAGCCGCCGCGAGCACCTGCTCGACCCGGCCGTCACGGAGCGCCTGCGCGGCGGTCGTGCCACCGAACTCGTCCGCGACGGTGTTGAGCCACAGCGCGCTGCCCCACGGGTCGATGCGGTCCGGGTCGATGAGCGCGAGCACCTGCCGCAGGTTCGGCAGCGGCGCTCCGGAGGCACCGAACTGGAAGGACGGGTAGACGAGACTGCCGTCGCCGATCTTCAGGCCGATGAGGTCACGCTTGGCGGTCGCCTTGCTGAGCGCCTGCCGGGTGACCCCACGCCAGGCGGCGAGCGTGGGCGTGTCGTAGAACGGGCCGATCAGGGCGTCGGCCTCGTGCTTGACGGCGGGGAGCGCTGCCACCATCCGGTCCGCGAGCAGCTCGACGTCGGCGCCGTCGCCGAGCGCACCGTCGGCCCGTCCGCTCAGGAGGCGCCGACGGAGGGCGTCGAGGAGCGCTTCCCCGGACCGGCCGAGGCCGGCTCGGTCGTTTGCTCCCCCGTGCTCGGTGTGTGCTCGTGCGGCCGTCGCCATGATCCGTCTCCTGTCAACCGTGTCAACCCATCCTGCCGCATGTGCGACAACCTCGTCAACCACGAGTCGCATCGGACGGTCAGGCGTCGAGCGCTCGCCGCACGTACCCCACGAGGGCGTTCGCGTGCCCGTGGCCGAACCCGTGCTCGGTCTTGAGCCACGTCACGACCTCCATGTGCCGGTGGTCGTCCAGCTGTTCGACGACGAGGTCGAGCCACTCCTGCACCGGGCGACCGTACCTCCGCTCGATGCTCGGGAAGTACGACGCCGGACCCGTGGGCTTGCTGCCGTCGGCGGGCGGTTCCGGGACGGTCACACGGTGCGCGGTCATGCCGCCACCATAGCGACGCCGGCGCGTCACGGAACGTCATGCGCGAGCGGTCGATGACGCGGTGTTCCGTCCCGTGCCGATCTGTTGCACGCACCGTTGTCCGCCCCGCCCGGACCTCCTACCGTCGCGGCATGACCCAGACCACCGATGCACTGCAGCGGGCGACCGACCGCCCGAGCGTGACCGCTGTGCCGGACGCGCACCGCGCCTCCCGTCCGTCCGCCGCGACCATCGACGAGGCCGGTCGCGCGGCGCTCGACCGTCCCGTCGTGCCGCTGCGCCACCCGCTCCGGTGGGTCGCGGCCGCGGTCGTCCTCGTGGTGCTCCTGGACTTCGTCCAGACCCTCTTCACGAACGAGCAGTGGGGCTGGCCTGCCGTCGGGAAGTGGCTGTTCAGCCCGGCCGTGCTCACCGGCCTGCAGCTGACGCTCGTCGCGACCGCGTCGAGCGCCGTCATCAGCTTCGCCGGCGGCATCGTCGTGGCGATCGCCCGGCTCTCCCGCAACCCGGTGCTGTCCGGTCTGGCGTGGGGGTACGTCTGGCTCTTCCGCTCGGTGCCGCTCATCCTCGTGCTGGTCTTCCTCTACAACCTCGGCTCGCTGTACCCGACGATCGGCATCGGGATCCCGTTCGGGCCGCAGCTCGAGGTGCCCACCGCCGACGTGCTCGGTGACCTGGCCATCGGTGTCATCGGCCTGAGCCTCAGCGAGATCGCGTACGCCTCGGAGATCGTCCGCGCGGGTGTCCTCGCCGTCGACCACGGGCAGCACGAGGCGGCCCAGGCGCTCGGGCTCCCCCGCCGTCGACAGTTCGTGCGGGTGATCCTGCCGCAGGCGCTCCGGTCGATCGTGCCCGCGTTCGTGAACCAGATCGTCGGGCTCCTCAAGGCGTCGTCGCTGCTGTTCTACGTGTCGTTGCTGGACCTGTTCGGGGTCGTGCAGAACCTCTCGAGCACCTACCCGACCGACGTCATCCCCCTGCTCGTGGTCGCGACGATCTGGTACCTCGTGCTCACCAGTGCCGTGTCGGTCGTGCAGTACTACGTGGAGCGATGGACCGCCCGAGGCTCCGTCCGCGCGTTGCCGCCGACGCCCTTCCAGCGGGTGCGGGGCGCCTTCCGTCGACCGGGAGGCACGGGCCGCCGTCCCGACGTCGGCGCCGCGACACGTGTGGTCACCGCCACCGCCCCGACCACGAACGACGGCGAGGCGGACCGGTGACCGCCGCGATCGGCATCCACGGTGCCGTCAAGGCGTTCGGCGAGAACGTGGTGATCGACGGCGTGGACCTCGAGCTGCCCTCCGGGAGCGTGACCGTCGTCCTCGGTCCGTCGGGCTCGGGCAAGTCGACGCTCCTCCGGGCGATCAACCACCTCGAGCCCCTCGACCGCGGCGTCGTGACCGTGGGCGGCGAGACCATCGGCGTCCGGGTCCGCACCGGGCGTGACGGTGTCCCCCGCTACAAGGAGTTGCCCGAACGGCACATCCTGCGGCAGCGGTCGCGCATCGGCTTCGTGTTCCAGCACTTCAACCTCTTCCCGCACCTCACCGCGCTGGAGAACGTCGCGGAGGGCCCCATCGCCGCCGGTGTGCCCGCGTCCGCGGCGAAGGCACGCGCGCAGACACTCCTCGAGCGCGTCGGCCTCGGGGACCGCGGGGACAGTCGGCCCCGGCAGTTGTCCGGCGGCCAGCAGCAGCGCGTGGCGATCGCCCGGGCGCTGGCGCTCGAACCGTCCGTGGTCCTGCTCGACGAGCCGACCTCGGCGCTCGACCCGGAACTCGTCGGCGAGGTGCTCCGCGTCATCGCGGACCTCGCGGCGTCCGGCACGACGCTCGTGATCGTGACGCACGAGGTCGCGTTCGCCCGCGAGGTCGCCGACCACGTCGTCTTCCTCGACCACGGCCGCGTCGTCGAACAGGGGCCGCCCGCGCAGCTCATCGACGACCCGCAACACCCGCGCACGCGCGACTTCCTGTCCCGTTTCCGCTGACCCGTCCCACCCTCCACACCGACCCAGGAGCAGCATGTCCACGACCACCCCCGCCCGCTGGCGCACCCGCGCCGGTGCCCTCGTCCTCGCCACCGGCGTCGTCGTCGCCCTCGCCGGCTGCGCGACCGGAGCGGCAGCCGGTACCGGAGCCTCCGACGGCAGCGTCACGATCGGTGCCGCATCGAACGGAGCCGCGACCGAGACGAAGCTCGCCGTCGCCGAGGACCCGAAGCTCCACGACGCCCTGCCCGCCGACGTCGCGCGGTCCGGCAAGCTCGTCATCGGCGTCGGCGCACTGCCCTCCGGCTACCCGCCGCTCGCCTTCACCGGGTCCGACCAGAAGACGCTGACCGGGTCGGAGCCCGATCTCGGCCGGCTCGTCGCGGCGAAGCTCGGCCTCGAGCCGGCGGTGAAGAACGCGACCTGGGACAACCTGTTCGTCGGCATCGACGGCGGTTCGATCGACGTCGGCCTGTCGAACATCACCGTGACGGAGCAGCGCAAGGAGAAGTACGACTTCGCCTCCTACCGCCAGGACAACCTCGCGCTGCAGGTCGCGAAGGGCAGCTCCCTGCACTTCGACGGCGTCCCCTCGGTCCTCGCCGGCAAGACGATCGCGACCGACTCCGGGACGAACCAGGAGAAGATCCTGCTCGGCTGGAAGGCCGACCTCGAGAAGCAGGGCAAGACGCTCACCGTGAAGTACTACCCGGACGCGAACGCGAAGCTGCTCGCCGTCCAGTCCGGCAAGGTGGACGGCTACCTCGGCCCGAACCCGACCATCGCCTACCAGAACAAGCAGGACGCCGGCACGGCGAAGGCCACCGTGACCGCGGGCACCTACTCCGGAGCCGGCGCGCACCTGCAGGGCCTGATCGCGGCGACGACGAAGAAGGGGAACGGCCTCGCGAAGCCGGTCCAGGGAGCGATCGACGAGCTCATCCAGGACGGCACCTACGCGAAGTGGCTGCACGCCTACAACCTCTCGAACGAGGCCGTGCAGCAGTCCGAGTTGAACCCCGAGGGGCTCCCGCTCAGCGCGAGCTGACGCGGGATGGACGGACGGGAGGGGCGGTGCCGGCTGGCACCGCCCCTCCCGTCCGTCCCGGCGCGGCTCAGACCGTGGCCGGCACCGCGGACGCGGAACGTCGCGCCCACTCGGTCGCGAGCAGTTCGTACGAGCGCACCCTGGCCGCGTGCTCGTGCGTGATCGTGGTGACGAGCAGCTCGTCCGCGCCGGTGACGCGCCGGAGCGTCTCGAGACGGTCCGCGACGTGTCCGGCGTCCCCGACGAAGCGGGTCGCCAGGCGGTCCGCGACCGCCGCCGACGCCTCGACCGACAGGGGCGCGGACCGGGCCTCGTCCGGCGTCGGGTACGCGATGGCTCCCGCTCCGGACCGGATCGAGTGCACCCACTGACCGTACCCGAGCGCGAGTTCCTCGGCTTCGTCGGCGGTGGGAGCGACGACGACGTCCGCGGACACGATGACGTGCGGAGCGTCGAGCACGCCCGGGCGGAACGCGTCGCGGTACGCCCGGACCGACGCCAGCACCGTGCCGGGCGACGTGTGGTAGTTCGCGCCGTACGGCAGTCCGAGGGACCCGGCCGCTCGCGCGCTCGCGCCGCCGGTGGAGCCGTGGATCCAGAGTTCGACGGGCGCGCCGGTGGCCGGTGGCGCCTCGACGACCGACCCGTCAGGGCTCCAGGTCCCCGCGAAGAGCTCGCGGATGAGGGCGAGGTCGCCCTCGAACCGCTCGACGTCGCCCGGGACGCGCCCGAGGAGCTCGCCCTGCAGCGCAAACCGGCTCCCCGGTGCGACCCGGAACGTGAACGGCGCGGGGACGAGCAGACCGTCCACGACCTCGTCCGCGACCGGCCCGGGCGGCGGCGACTTCGGTGCTCCCGGGGCCGGTGCGCCGGACCGGCCGAGGCCGAGGTCGATGCGCGGACCGTACAGGGCGGCGAGCGTGCCGAACGTCTCGGCGATCTGGAGCCCGCGGACGTTGCCGACCAGGGTGGCGGCGCTCCCGACCCGGATCGTCGAGGTGGCTGCGGCGACCGCACCGATCACGGTGTTCGGCGCGCTCCCGGCGACCCCCGGGTTGAGGTGGTGCTCGGCCAGCCAGTACCGGGCGTACCCGGCGCGTTCGGCGTGCTGCGCGAGGTCGATGCTCCGGTGCAGCGCCTCGGCCGGGGTCGAGCCGGAGCTGACCGGCACGAGGTCGAGGACGGAGAGCGGGACCGCGGTCACGCGAGTGCCCCCGCGGGTGCGGCCGACCGGAGCCTCCCCGGCAGCCCGAGCGTCTCGCGGAGCGTCGCGCCGTCGTCGTACGACTCGCGGTACACGCCGCGCTCCTGGAGCAGCGGGACGACCTCGTCGACGAACTCGTCGAGTCCGTACGGGTTCGTGTGCGGGACGACGACGAACCCGTCGGTGGCCCGCTCCTGGACGTACCGGTCGATCTCGGCGGCGATGTGCGACGGCGTCCCGACGAAACCGCCGCGCGTCGACACCTCGATCACGAGGTCACGGATCGACAGGTGCTCGGCGGCCGCGCGGTCACGCCACGACTGCACGAGGGCGCGCGGGTCCCGCACGTGCCGGACCCGTCCGCGGGTGATGGTGTCCGCGTCGAGGTCGGGCTCGATGTCCGGCAGGGGGCCGTCGACGTCGTACGACGAGAGGTCGCGGTTCCACACCTGCTCGAGGAACGCGATCGCCGTGGCCGGGCTCACCTGTGCCCGGCGGACGGCGCGCGACCGCTCCTCGGCTTCGTCCGGTGTGGCGCCGAGGGTGAAGGTCGCTCCGGGGAGGATGAGCAGGTCGTCCTTCGACCGGCCGTGCCGCTCGAGCCGGGCGGTGACGTCGTCGTGGAACGAGCGAGCGTCGTCGAACGCGGTGTGCAGCGAGAAGATCACCTCGGCGTGCGCGGCCGCGAGGTCGCGGCCCTCGTCGGAGTCGCCGGCCTGCACG
The DNA here is from genome assembly GCF_052045775.1 of Curtobacterium sp. 22159. NCBI lineage: Bacteria > Bacillati > Actinomycetota > Actinomycetes > Micrococcales > Microbacteriaceae > Curtobacterium > Curtobacterium sp. 22159. Next base: position 92,091 of record NZ_JBQEPN010000008.1, on the reverse strand, counting down.
ACCACCGGGTGCCCCTGCGGGCTCCGGGGCACGGGGAACGTACCGGTGACGTCGAACTGCGCGCCGTGGTGGTCGACGTCCCGGATCCGGGAGCGGTCCGCGAACCGGCCGTCGGCCACGGATGCCACGACCGCGTCCGGCTCCCACGAGTCCCAGAGTTCGCGGGACAGTTCGATGAACTCCGCTGCCCGGGTGTAGCGGTCCGCGTGGTCGAGGAAGCCCCCGCGGCGGAAGTTCGCGCCGTGGAAGGCGTCCGAACTCGTCACGACGTTCCAGCCCGCCCGACCGCCCGTGAGGTGGTCGAGCGTGGCGAGCTGCTTCGCGAGCTCCACCGGCTCGTTGAACGTGGTCTGCAGCGTGCCGACGAGGCCGATGTGCTCGGTGACCCCGGCCAGCGCCGCGAGGATCGCGAGGGTGTTCGGCCGTCCGACGACGTCGAGGTCGTGGATGCGGCCCTTCTGCTCCCGGAGTCGCAGCCCCTCGGCGAGGAACAGGTAGTCGAAGAACCCGCGCTCGGCGTTCTTCGCGAAGTGCTCGAAGGACGAGAACGCGATCTGGCTCTCGGCGCGGTCGTCGCTCCACACGGTGGTGTTGTTGACCCCGGGGAAGTGGGCGGCGAGGTGGACCTGGCGCTTGGTGCTCATGCGGAGACCTCCAGGGGTGAGGGACGGGTGGACGCGTAGCGGCTGACCGCCGGCGCGATGCCGAGCCGCGTGCGCAGGTCGGCGGTGGGACGGGAGGCGACGTCGGCACGGAGTCCGGCCGTGACGAGCGCGGGGACGAGCTGCCGCGCGATCGCGGTGCTGTCGATCGGGATCCGCAACGGGCGCAGTCGGACGCCCGCGTACCCGAGGGCACGCAGCGCGGCGATGCGGTCGACCAGCTCGGGCACCGTCGTCGCGAGGACGTCCGCGTCCGATCCGGCGCCGACGGCGTACGACGAGCCGGCCGCGGCGTCGAGCGCGGCGAGCGCGTCCGCCGCGGCGGTGGCCGAGGTGTCGAGGAGCACCGCGAGGTCCGCGAGGACCGGGCGGCGGACGTCGGTGCCGGCGGCCTGCTCGAGGTGACGGACCTCCTCGAGCAGGTCCCGCGCCTCCCGTCCGGCGAAGCCCGGGGTGACCAGCACCACGTCGGCGACGTCGACGGCGAAGGACGCGGCGTCCGCGCGGTGCGCCAGGGTGAACACCGGCGGCCGACCCTGCGGCGAGCGCGGCACGATCGACGCGCCGTGCACCGAGACGTGGGTGCCGGTGAACGCGGCGTTGTGGATGCGGTCACGGTCGATGAAGCGGCCGGTCGCGACGTCGCGGATGATCGCGTCGTCATCCCAGCTGTCCCACAGCCGGGAGACCACTTCGGCGATCTCACGTCCCTCGTCGAAGAGGGTCGCGGCGTCCTCGTCGCCGGGTCGGCGCCCGAAGAGCGCTGCCTCCCGGGCCGTCGCGCTCACCTGGAGCCGCCATCCGGCGCGGCCCAGCGAGACGTGGTCGAGGGTCTGGAGGCCCGTGGCGACGTGGAACGGTTCGGTGTGGGTGACCGAGACGGTCGGCACGAGCCCGATCGTGCGGGTCGCCGGGGCGACGGCGTTCGCGACGAGGAGTGCGTCGAGCCGGCCGACGACGGTCCGGGTGTCGAGGTCGCCTGCGGCGTCGACGGGACCCGCGGTGAACGAGTCCTCGATGGTGACGGCGTCGACGCCCAGGCGGTCCTGTTCGACGACGACGTCGCGCCAGTGCCGGAGGCTCGTGAGGCGGCGGGCGGTGTCCCCGGCGACCTGCCAGGCGGCGGGGTGCCAGCCGGCGCCCTGGAGCGCGGTGACGAGGACGGTGCGGTCGGGCATGGTGTGCGCTCCCTAGTGGGTGTGGTCCGGGACGACGGCGTCGGCGCCGAACTTGAAGCCGAGGCGACCGTGGGCGAATCCTCCGCCGGCCCGGATCGCGGTGGCGACCCAGGCGGCCTCGGCGAGCTCTGCGTCGTTCGCGCCCGCGGTCACCGCTCGCTGGCTGTGCGCGTCGATGCAGTAGACGCACTGTGTGGTGATCCCGACGGCGAGCGCGATCAGTTCCCGGTACTTGAGGGGGATCTCACGTCCCTCGGTCCGGAAGACGGCCTCGTCGAACTGCACGAAGGCGGTGAGGATGTCCGGGGTGTGCTGCTTGTAGACCTTCGTGAAGGCCTTGTCGTGCTCGCGGTCGAGGAAGTCGGTCATGTCGTGACGCTAGGACGCTCCGGCACCGGGGGCGGGAGGTGTTGCGGACCGTGAACGGCGGTTGCGTCGTGTGACGCCACCGACGCGGTCCCCTCGTCACACGGTGTCACGTGCCGGGAACGCCAGTGGCACCGTCCTCACCAGGTGATGCGGGCGAACTCCTCGCGCAGGCGTCGTGCCCGTCCGGGGTGCACCTGCTCGACCCACTCGATGCGGCCGAGCAGGCGTGCCCGGAAGTCGGGGTGACCGGCGCGGTTCTGGGACGCCGGTCCGTGCACCGCGGCGTTGTGCAGCACCGCGTGCAGCCGGTCGACCTCGCGCCGACCGGGCGAGGTCCGGTCGTTGACGACCACCCCTGTCACCGACTGTCGGGCCCCGCGCCGCCGCACCCGGGTCTTCGCGGGGTTCAGGCGGTGTCCCTGGTCGGTGACGATCCGGTCGACGCCGCGGAGGAACGCGTCCGGCCGCGCCGCCAGTCGGTCCCCGCCGCTGAAGGTGAGGTCGTCGGCGTAGCGCGTGTAGGTCGCGTCGACGGCGGACGCCCAGCCGGCGAGGCGGGCGTCCAGGTGCCGGAGGGCGGTGTTCGCGAGGGCCGGGGAGATGGGCGCCCCCTGCGGCAGGTGCGCGACGGCGAGCATCCGGCGGAGCGCCGCTCGCTCCTCCGGGGAGCCGCCGTCCGGCATCGCGGTGAGGACGTGGGGCGGTACACGGTGTGTGCAGATGCCGGTGAGGACGTGCGCGAGCGGCTCGGCGAAGCCCGCGGCCCGGAAGACGCCGAAGACGGTCGGCGCCGTGACGCTCGCGAAGAAGGAGGTCAGGTCCGCCGACAGCACGATCTGCTGTCCGGTGTGCGGTTGCGCCCCGGAGACGACGCTCCGTCCGGGGACGAAGCCGTGCGCGGAGTCGTGCACCGGCAGCGCGGTGAGCAGGTCGTCGAGGATCGTGCGCTGGGTCCGGCGGAGCATGTCCATCGGCTTCTCGAGGAGGCGCGGCGTCCGCCCCGGTCGGCTCACCCATTCGTACCGGTGGTGGTGCAGGGGACTCGTCGTGCCCGCCCGCCGGTTCCACCCCCGGGTGTCCGCGAGCCACAGCAGCCGACCGAGGGTGAGGTCGAGCGCACGGGCGAGCTCCGGCAGCGTGTCGACGAGGAGGCGGCTGGTGGTCTCGGGTCGGGCGTGCACGGCGGTCACCCGACGCGAGCGGATCCGCACGGGGCGGCGTGCGCCGCGCGCTCGGTGCAGTGCGGCCAGACGCGGCGAGGACGCGAGCACCGCGGCGAGTTGCCGTGGAGCGTCGACCGGTGGGCGCGGGTAGGCGTCGAGCGCCGCCGCGACCGCCAGACCGACGTACGCGCGCTCGACGCCGATCACGGCGTAGCCGGCGGCCGTCAGGTGGTCCGGCGCCCAGTGCTCGGCGGTGAGGAAGGCGTCGGCCAGGGCACCTGCCACCATGTCGAGGGGTGTGGGTTCCCGGGGGACCCGTCGGTGCCTCCGTGCGGCGTGGCGCGCGGAGCGCGCTGGCCCGCTCGGGGCGTGTCGTCCTGCTGGTCCTGCGTTCCCCGGGGTGGCCCCGGAGAGGTCGACGCGGCACGCGCGTCGACCGCCTCCCCCGGGAACTCCACGCGCTCACCTTACGGCGGCCCTCCGACGGACCGGAGGGCGCGGTGGGACGCGAGACGTGCCTCCCGTAGGGTGACGGGGTGGTCTCGTCCTTCCTGACCCACGCCGAGGTCGTCGTGGAGCCGTCCCGCCCCATCACCTCGTGGGGCCTGTCGGACGTCGGCCGTTCCCGTGCGGCGCGCGCCGTGGACGCGGTCCCGCTCGCCGGGGTGCGGCGCATCGTGTCGAGCGCCGAGCAGAAGGCCGTGGAGACCGCTGCGGTGCTCGGTGCCGCGCTCGGCATCGTCCCAGCCGCGGACGCGGCGCTCGGGGAGATCGACCGGAGTGCGACGGGGTACCTGCCGTTCGACGAGTTCGAGGCGGTCGTCGACGCGTTCTTCGCCGCGCCGGGCGAGTCCGTGCGCGGGTGGGAACGCGCCGTTGACGCGCAGACCCGGATCGTCACGGCGGTCCGACGGATCACGGCCGAGGGTGACGACGTGGTGATCGTGTCGCACGGCGCGGTCGGGGCGCTGCTGCTCGCGGACCTCCGCGGGGTGCCGGTCTCGCGGGCGCTCGACCAGCCCGGCATGGGCAGCGTGTTCTCGTTCGACCCGCGCGGCTGGCGGGCGACGAGCGACTGGTCACGCGTCCCCGTCGGCTGACGGACCTCAGGCGGGCAGCCGCTCCCCCGCCTCCACCGCGACGTCGAGTCGGTTCTCGGCGGGCGGCAGCGGGCAGGTGGCGTGCGGGGTGTACGCGCACGGCAGGTTCGTGGCCCGGTTGAAGTCGATCGTGGTGACCCCGGCGGCGTCCGGTGCGGCGACGTCGAGACTGCGGTTCGCGGCGTAGGTCGTCACGCCGCTCGTGCGGTCGGTGAACAGGACGAGCAGGCCGCCGTCGTGGCCGTTGAACGCGAGCAGTGACCGGGGACCGTCGAGGTCGAAGGTCAGCAGCCCCGGGGCCACGTACACGTGCTGCAGGCCGTCGACCACGGATCCGACGGTGACCTCGCGCGGGGTGTCGAACGGTTCGAAGTGCGCCTGCACGACGAACGACTCCGACGGTTCGTACGTCGGCGTGCCGGTGTAGGCGGTCCTCGTGGCCGCGCCGGGGTGTCGCGGTCGGATCACGTCGCTGCAGCCACGCCGTGCGACCTCGACCACGACGGTCTCGTCGCCGTCCTGCCACACCACGGCGGTGCTGGAGCGTTCGGGCAGCGAACCGAACCGGTGGACCCCCGTGACCGTCTCCCCGTCGACCTCGACGGACTCGCCCTCGTCGAGCGCCACGACCGGGCCGTCCTCGGACGTCGACCAGACCCCCGGGGCGTCGTCGAACCGCTCGGGCGTCGCGGTCAGCCAGCGGATGCTCGTGATCGCGAGGAAGCCGTGCTCGCTCGCACGCTCGCGCTCGTGGGCGTCGTGCCAGGCGGCCCAGTCGGCTCGGAAGTCGCGGACGGTCGGCGTGGTCGTGGTCATGCCACCGAACCTACGTCGTCCGCGGCGGTGCCGCTGGGCGCGCCGTCTCGGTTCGTCACGGGGCGGGCGTGCCGCGCCCTGGGCGGGCCGGTGACCGGTCGGGAGGCGCGGTGCGCGCGGGAGCCGCGCCGCGCCCCCCGTCGGACGGTCGCGTTCAGACCGAGCGGGTCGCCCCGGTCACCGGTCCGGGCTGGGCGTCCTCGTCGTCGGCTGCCTGCAGCACGTCCTCCGCCTGCCGTAGCGCGTGGTGGAGCCCGAGGGTGATCGAGCGTGCCCCGACCCACCCGACGAGGACGCACAGGAGCGCGAGCAGGACCGCGGTGGGCGCCCACGCGAACGGCACGTCGAGGACCCGGAGCCACTCGATCGCGACCGAGGCCACTGCTGCTGCGGGGAAGACGAACGACCAGAACCCGAGCGTGAACCGGAGCCGGACGTAGCGGGGCAGCAGCGCCAGTTGCACGAGGAACAGCAGCGCCCCGAGACCGGCGATCGCCTGCGCGAACAGGGTCACCCGGTGGTCCGTCAGGAGGAACAGCGCGAACCCGGCGACGGACGGCGGGGCGACGAGGATCGCCATGCTCGGCACGAGCGGACCCGGCAGCGCCGGTCGGAAGGACAGCCGGATGAGCAGCAGCCCCGTCATGACGACCCAGAAGAACACACCGACGCCGAACGCCGGCCAGGACAGCCACGCCAGGCCGACCTCGTGGGTGGTCGCCGACGCGACGAACGCGGCCGCGACGGTGGGGAGCAGGTAGCCGCCGTGCACGCTCTCGAGCGCCAACCGGCCCTCGAACCAGGTGCTCAGCAGCCACGCCGCGAAGAACGCCGCGACCGTCACGCCGACGGCCACGAGCAGCGTCCCCGCGACCGGGACGAAGCGGTGCAGGTCGAGGCCGAGGAGCATCCCCGCCGCCGGCACGAGCGCCGCGACGGGTCCCTGCGCCGGGTGCCGGAGCTGGTCGACGAGCCGCTCGTGGGCACGCACGCCACGGAGGGCGTGGGCGACGAGCATCCAGACGAACGCGACGGCGGCGACCGCCCAGAACACCTGGGGCACGGCGGGGTGCAGCCGCAGCGCGGGAGCGGCGGTCGACCAGGTCTCGGCGAAACCGGCGAGCCCGAAGGGGACGGCGAGGGTGTTGAGCGGGATGCGGGACGGAGCAGCTGGCATGTCGCACCCATTCTCCCGGCTCGCGGACGTCACGCGGGACGGGTGGACGGGAGGCGCGCACCCGGCCCGCACCGCGCCGTGCGTCCGTCAGCGGCGGGAGCGGCCCAGCAGCACCGTCGCGACCACCGCGGCCGCGCCCGCCCAGACGAGCGGACGAGTGACACGGCGTCGCTTCGCGACCCACCCGCCGTTCACCGCGTTCCCGGCGTCGGCCGGGGCGTAGAGGTTGCCATCGGTCGGCGAGCCCTTCCCCCGCAGCGCGAACGTCTGGACCATCGGCTTCGTGATCTTGTGGAAGAGCCCCGGGAACACGTACTGCAACGGCACGAGCGACGCCTGCACGCGACCGACGAACCGGTAGCGCTTCGGGTGCAGCGCCGACCGCACGACCGCGCGGCCGGCACGCTCGACGGACACCGTCGGCGGGAGCGGGTGCGACGTCTTGCCGGTGTAGTTCGCGCCGTTCTGGTAGATCGGGGTGTCGATCGTCGACGGCAGCAGCGCCGTGAAGCGGATCCGGGTGCCGGCGAACTCGTCGCCGAGCACGTCGACGAGACCGAGCGCCGCGTGCTTGCTCGTCACGTAGGCGGACTGGTACGGGGCGGACAGCAGCGACTGGATCGACCCGACGAGCACGTAGGTGCCCTTCCCGGCCTGCTCCCAGTGCGGGAGGAGCGCCTTGACCGCGTGCACATGGCCGTACAGGTTCGTGTCCACGACGCGCTTGAACGCCTCGGTCGGGGTCTGGTCGAAGAGCCCGTAGACGAACAGCGCGGCGTTGCCGACGAACACGTCGATGCGGCCGAATCGCGTCGTGGTCGTCGCGACGAGGTCCCGGACGGCGTGCTCGTCGGACACGTCCGTCGGGATCGCGATCGCCTCGGCGCCGAGCTTCCGGCACTCGGCGGCGGCGGCCTCGAGCGAGTCGTGACTGCGTGCGGCGAGCACGAGGGTCGCGCCCTGCCGGGCGAACTCGTGCGCGGCGGCCCTCCCGATGCCGCTCGATGCTCCGGTGACGACGACGATCTTCCCGCGGAACCGATGTGCCATGGGGTCGTTGCTACGCGGTCGAGGCTCCGTCCCCGCCCAGCACGCCGTACCCCGACCGTGCGGGTGCGTCCCTGCGGCGCGGGCCCGCTCCGGCTCGGCAGGGTGCGCTCCGGTGTCGGCGGTGCGACGATGGGCGCATGCACAAGGACGACCTCACGGTCGACGAGGCGACCGTCATCAGCCGACACGCCCGGGACGGCGTGTTGGAGGTCGACGACCCTGAGGTTCGGAAGGTCGTCGAACAGGCCAACCGCGTCCTCGTCCGCGCGCACATGTGGGGCGACGACCGGAGCCCGAAGCTCCGACGCCGCCGCCGGTTCATCGCGATCGGGGCCCTCGTGATGGTGCTCGTCTGGGTCGCCGGCCTGCTCGTCCCGCTCGCCGTCCGCCTCGGCTGACGACCGACGGCGACCCCGTCGGCACGCCCCGACCGCGCGCGGGGTTGCCGGGGAGCGCCCGGAACGGGTTGACTCGTGACGATGACCAGCACGGCCCGCACGCCCGCCACACCGAGGACCTGGACCGTCTCCGCACGGGAGGACACCGGTCCGATCGTGCTCGCCGGACTCCGCGCGTCGTGGGCGCCCCTGGCGAAGCAGGCCATCGTCGCCGCCCTCGTCGTCGCGGCCGCCGTGACCAGCGCCCTCGTCCCGTGGCTCGTCGTCACCGATGCGCCGCGCATGTGGACCGGTGTGGCGCTCGCCGTGGCCGGACTCCTCGTCGCCGGGGTGATGGCGCGCTGGCCCGGTGCCGCACGAGCGGAACTCGTCGTGCCCGGGCTGGACTTCCTCGCGATCGGGCTGCTCCGCTTCGGCACCGGCGACAACCGGTCGGTGTTCCTCGCCATCGTCGTCCTGCCGGTGATCTGGATCGCCGCCCGACCCGGCCGGCAGCACATCGTCTACCCGCTGATCGGCACGTGCGCGACCCTGCTGCTGCCGTACGTGCTCGAGCCGACGGACCCGCGGCCGAGCGAACTCGTCCGCCTGGCGTTCGCCGTCATCGTCTACGCCGCGACCGCTGCCGTCACCAACGAGCTGGCGCGGCAGGCCGACCTCCGGCTCAGCACCGCGCAACGTCGCCGTCGGGTGGCCGAGGGCGAGATCGACCGAGCGGCGCTCGTCCAGCAGTCGCTCCTGCCGGCATCGGCGGACGGCCTGCCGCCGGAGCTCCGCGCGCTCGGCGTCTGCATCCCCGCGAAGACCGTCGGCGGGGACTTCTTCGACTGGTTCCCGACCCCCGAGGGCGCCGCGTTCACGCTCGGCGACGTCATGGGCAAGGGCGTCGGGGCCGGCATGATCGCGACGGCGGTCCGCTCGCTCATCCGCAGCACGGTCGACGAACCGGATGCGGCCACCGCCGTCCGCCGAGCCGCCACCGGACTCGCGACCGGCACGTCCGACGTCGAGAGCGCGCAGTTCACGACCTGCTTCCACGTCCGGATCGACCGTGACGGTCACGCCCGTTGGGTGGACGCCGGCCACGGGTTGACCCTCCTCCGCCGGGCCGACGGCTCGGTCGAGTCGCTGCGGTCCGGGCACCTGCCGATCGGGGTCGGGACCGCGTGGTCGAGCAACACCACCAGCCTCGACCCCGGCGACGTGATCGTCAGCGTCAGCGACGGCGTGCTCGACCTGTTCGGCGGGGACCTCGACGCGCTCGACCGCTTCGAGGCCTGGGTCGCCGGCCGCCCGCACCCGCAGCAGCTCGTCGACGGGATCGCCGAACTCGCACACCGCGGGGAGCACCCCGACGACGTGACCGTGCTCTGCATCGCCTACCAGCGCTGACGCGTTCCCCGGATGGGTGGCACGCCCGCCCTGGTCATCCTGCTCCGGATGGGAGATGATCGACGACCACCCCACCACCGCGCTGCAGGGAGCACGACATGGGAGCACACATCGATCGACGACGGTTCATGTCGTTGGGTCTGGCCGGAGCCGCATCGGCAGCCCTCGGCACCACGGCGGCGCTGACGACCGCGGGCACGGCCGAAGCCGCGACGGGGACCCTCATCGCCGCAGACGAGTTCGACGGTCCGGCCGGGTCCGCGCCGAACCCCGGCATCTGGCGCTACGACCTCGGCGCCGGCGGCTGGGGCAACGGCGAACTCGAGACCTACACGGATTCACGGCGGAACTCGGCGCTCGACGGCGCCGGCAACCTCGTCATCACCGCACGCCGGGAAGCCGACGGGTCCTACTCCTCCGCCCGGCTGAAGTCCGAGAGCACCTACACCGTGCAGTACGGACGCATCGAGGCCCGGATCCGGATCCCGCGCGGGCAGGGCATCTGGCCCGCGTTCTGGATGCTCGGGGCCGACATCGGGCAGGTCGGCTGGCCCGCGTGCGGCGAGATCGACGTGATGGAGAACGTCGGGTACGAGCCCGCGGTGGTTCACGGCACCGTCCACGGCCCGGGGTACTCGGGCGCCGCCGGGATCTCGGCCGCGTACACGAACCCCTCCGGAGCCGCGTTCGCCGACGACTTCCACGTGTTCGCCGTCGACTGGCGCCCCGACTCGATCACGTGGTCGGTCGACGGCACCGCGTACCGGACGGTCACCCGGGCGGACGTCGGATCGAACCCGTGGGTGTTCGACAAGCCGTTCTTCGTGGTGCTCAACGTCGCCGTCGGCGGAGGCTGGCCGGGTTCCCCCGACGCCTCCACCCGGTTCCCGCAGCAGATGACCGTCGACTGGCTGCGGGTGTACCAGAACGCCTAGCGCCGCAGCGTCACGGACGGCCGCGGTTGCTCCGGCGGATGAGCCACAGGTACGTGCTGTGCCCGATGAGGGCGAGCCCGAAGAACACCGCGGCCACCGCGTAGACCCGGTCGAGCTTGCCCTGCCCGATCACGAGCATCACGATGCAGAACACGACCGCGACGGCGAGCACGCCGACCTGCACCGTCGACCAGATCCGTCGGAAGCGCGGCATGCCCGTCTCGTTCACCCCTCCATTGTGCCGGATCGGCTCAGTGGTTCCGGAGCGCGTCGATGAGCTCGGCCTTCCGCTTGGACGAGTAGCCCGTCAGCCCGAGCTCCTTGGCGCGCTTCCGGAGGTCCGCCACCGTCCAGTCGTCGTACGAGCCGGACTCGCCGCCCTTCTTCCCCACGGCCTTCTCCCCACGCGCGGCAGCGGCGTTGCTGATCCGCGCGGCCTTCTCCTTCGAGTTGCCCTCCTTGCGGAGTTCCTCGTACATGTCCGGCTTCTTGAGTTGGTTCGGCATGGCTCGCACCGTACGCGCGCCGTCTGCACGGCGTCCGGCGGCGGCGGGGTGCTCAGCGCTTCTCCGGATCGTGCCCCCAGTTCATCAGCGAGTACCGCCACGGGGTGTCGTGCACGTCGCCGTCCGGGCGCTGCGCCGAGTGCCGGGCGACGTACCCGACGACCTTCCGCATGTGCGCGAGGTCGTCGTCGGTGAGGTCGTCCTGCTTCGACTCGAGGATTCGGACGATGTGACGCCCGCTGTCGTGCCCCGTGGACTCCCCGCCGCCGGACGGCTTCTGCCCGACCTGCTTCGACTCGTCCGTGTCGAGCCAGTGCCGCAGCTGCGAGGCGGTCATGTTCACGGCGTCCGCGAAGTCCTCGCGGATCTGCTGTTCGTCGTCACTCATGCACCCGACCGAACACGACCTCCCTGGGTGATCGCGCATCGGGAATGGAACGCGCCGCCGCAGCGTCGAACCCATCACCGATAGCGAAGGAGCACACCATGAGCCACGACCTCCACAAGAGCGCCGGCGTCGAGGACGAGCGCACCTGCCTGCCCACGACCACCCTCTCCGTCCTGCACGACGACCGGAAGCCGTCCTTCGGACGCTGGCTCGGCCAGATCAACGGCCAGGACTGATCCGAGGTTCAGCGTGACGGACGGGAGGCGCGGTGCGGGCTGGCACCGCGCCTCCCGTCCGTCCCGCGGTCAGCTCACCGCGCCGCTGATGTTGACCATCCAGGTGACGCCGAAGCGGTCGGTCAGCATGCCGAACGTGTCGCCCCAGGGAGCCTTCGTGAGGGGCTCGATGACGGTCGCTCCCTCCGCGAGGCCGTTCCAGTGGCGCGTGAGCGTCTCCTCGTCGTCGCCGCTCAGGGACAGCGAGATGTTGCTGACGTCCGGGCCCGCCATCCCGGTCGGCGCGTCGGAGACCATGAGCAGCAGGCCGTTCTCGCCGTCGAGCTGGCCGTGCATGACCTTGTCGGCGTCCGCAGGGTCCTCGGCCATGCCCGCCTCGCCGAACGTGCTGACGGTCGCCGAGCCGCCGAAGACCCCGTGGTAGAAGGCGAGGGCGTCGCGCGCCCGGTCGCGGAAGCCGATGTACGGGTTGAGTCGGACGGTCATGGTGGACTCCTCGCGGTGGTGCACGGACATCGGTGTCCGTGTCCTGCCCATCGTCGCAGAGCGGTACGGGGTGAGGAAGGGGCCACAGTCGACCACTGAGTGGCCATCGCGTGTTCATCCCTCCGACGGATGCGCGATCGACGGCAGCGAGGGATGCTCGAAGCGTGCGGGGAGTCCGGCCGTCCGCGGCCGCGGTCGTGGGGGCCGCGGTCGCGACGCGCCGGCCGGACCCGCTCACCGCCGGATGCGGAGTCCCTCGTCCCGGACGAACGCCCGGACCTCGCGCGGCCCGACGAGGAGCACCTTCGGGAGGGCGGCCTCCTCGAAGAAGCGGCGACGACGACGACGGTTGGGTCCGCCGTTCCGCAGGTTGTAGCCGACGAAACGCCACGACAGCCGCTCCCGGACATCGAGTCCGCCCAGCCGGACGCCCCGGTGCAGCGTGCGCCGGACGTACCTCGCGATGGTCCGTGCGGTCGAGACGTCGAGCAGGACGAGACCGGTCGCGCGGGCGAGACGTCCGGGCAGCAGGACGGAGTAGTTCCCGTCCATCACCCAGCGCTCCTCGTCCACGGCGCGAGCGTGCAGCAGCTCGAACTCCGCGTCGGGTCGGAGCTGCCACTGTGTCCCGGGGAAGTACCGGTACCGGTCGAGGTGCACGACCGACAGGTCGAGGTGGGACCCGATCGCGTCGGCGAGGGTGGACTTGCCGCTCCCGGAGGGACCGATGATGCAGATCCGGGGGCCGAGGTCGAGGAGTCCGGTCACACGTCCCCCAACCCGCGGTCCTGGTGGGCCCTGCCGGGATCGAACCGACGACATCCACGGTGTAAACGTGGCGCTCTACCAGCTGAGCTAAAGGCCCTCGCCGCGAGTCTACGGGACGAGATGCGCACCGGACGGACCCGACAGGCGCGCAGGCCTACCGTGGTGGGAGCCATGGCAGCCGAACACCGCAAGCCCGCCGAGCCCGACGCGGCTCCCACCGTCGCCCACCACGCCGCGCACCACAGCGCGACCGCCGAGACCCCGTCCGGCCCTCCCCCCGAACGGACCGAACGGACTAAACCGTCCGAACCATCCACGGCGTCCGAGCGACCCGATCCGGGAGACCAGCCGGACCCGAACCGCTGGAAGGCGCTCGTCATCTGCCTCCTCGGCGGCGGCATCGTGCTCCTCGACGTCTCGATCGTCAACGTCGCCCTGCAGTCCATCTCCTCGGGGCTGCCGGGCGCGACACCGGAGGCCGTGCAGTGGATCCTGTCCGGGTACGCGCTGTCGTTCGGGCTACTGCTCGTCCCGGGCGGCCGGCTCGGCGACGCGTCGGGTCGCCGGCGGATGTTCGTGATCGGTGTCGGCCTGTTCACCATCGCGAGCGCCCTCTGCGGCTTCGCCCCGAACGGCACCGTCCTGGTCGTCGCCCGACTGGTGCAGGGGCTCGCCGGCGGGCTCCTCACCCCGCAGGTCACCGCGCTCATCCAGCAGCTGTTCCGCGGGAAGGAACGCGGGACCGCGTTCGGGCTCTTCGGTGCGACGGTCGGCATCGCGACCGCGATCGGCCCCCTCGTCGGCGGTCTGCTCATCACGGCGTTCGGCACCGAGAACGGGTGGCGGTTCGTGTTCTTCGTGAACCTGCCCGTGGGACTCGTCACGATCCTCCTGGCCTTCCGGTACCTGCCGGCCACGCCGCGGACCGAGCGCGGCCGGAAGCACGACCTCGACCCGGTCGGGATCGTCCTGCTCGGCGCGGCCGTGGTCTCGCTGCTGCTGCCGTTCGTGCAGTCCGAGCAGTGGAAGGGCGCCACGAAGTGGTGGCTCGTCGTGGTCGCCGTCGTCTTCGCCGTCGCCTTCTTGCTGTGGGAGCGACGGTACGGCCGCACGAAGGAGCCGGTGATCGACCTCGCGCTCTTCCGCCGCCGGTCGTTCTCGCTCGGCGTGGGCCTCGCGACGCTCTACTTCGCCGGCTTCACGCCGCTGTTCTTCGTCCTGACGCTCGCGCTGCAGTCCGGACTGCACTACTCCGCGCTCCTGGCAGGGCTGTCGTCGGTGCCCTTCGCGGTCGGCTCCGGCATCGCCTCGACGATCGGTGGCCGCATCGTGCACCGGTTCGGGCGACAGCTCATCGTCGTCGGCACGATCCTGGTGCTCCTCGGGCTCGGTGCCGTCATCTGGGTGGTGGCGGACCACGACCGGCCCGACCTCGGTTGGTGGCTCGTGGTGCCGCTCCTGGTCGCCGGCATCGGCTCCGGCCTGACGATCTCCCCGAACCAGACGCTCACGCTCTCCGAGGTGCCGGTCGAGCAGGGCGGCTCCGCGGGCGGGCTCATCCAGGTCGGTGCCCGCGTCGGCTCGGCCGTCGGGATCGCCGCGGTGGGCAGCGTGTTCTACTCCGCGCTCGCGACCTCGCACGGTGACTACGCGAACGCGTTGCCGCTCGGGCTCGGCGTCGCGCTCGGGTTCGTCGGGGCGGCACTGCTCGCCGGGATCGTCGACGTCGTGGTCGGTCGGGTGCGGGGGACGTCGGCCTCGGTGTGAACCGCTGCGCGGACGGACGGACCACGCGCGGCCGGGGCCTCCGCGACCACGCGAACGGCGTGCGGCCAGCCTCCGCGACCACGCGCACGGCGTGCGGCCGGCCTCCGCGGCCACGCCGCGGGGCGTCCCGCTCCCGGTCCACGCTCGCCGTCAGCGCCCGCGGGTAGGGTCGCCTCCGTGAACGGAGTCGGAGCCCTCGACGAGGCCGGCCGCCTGCGCCTCCTCGGTGCCGGCGCGACCGGCGCCGCGTTCTCCGTCGTCCTCGTCACCCTCGTCGCGTCCTCGTGGACCGCGGCCACCCCGTCCCTGCTGCTCGCCGTCAGCATCCCGGCCGGCGCGGTCGGGGTCTGCGTCGCGGTGGTGCTGCAACTCCGGTCGTGGCGTGCCGAGGGCGGGTACGAGCGATCCGCGGTCGTGCGCGGTTGGGTCCTCGACGGGCAGGTGCCCCCGGAGGTCCCCGCATCGGAGTGGATCCCACTCGTGCAGGCGCAGGCGGAACGCGAGGCCGCCGGCTGGGGGAAGATCGTCCTCAGCACGCTGTGGGCCGGCATGACCTGGTCGATGCGGGACCAGCACGGGCCGGTCATCACCACGATGCTGATCCTCCTCTGGGTCGGCATCGGGCTCTGGAGCGCACTCTGGGTGATCCCGCGTGCGCGAGCGGCGAAGCGACTGCTCCGACGTGGCGTCTCCACCCCGGGCTGACACGCGGCGCGCGGACAGCCCGGGCGACCGTGCACACCGAGTGGGTACGCTCGGCCCATGCAGAGTCGCACCCTCGGCCGCACCGGCCGCTCCGTGTCCGTCGTCGGTCTCGGCACCTGGAAGTTCGGCGGCGACTGGGGGCCCGTCACGGACGCCGACGCGAACGCCGTGATGGACGCCTCCGTCGAGTCCGGCGTCACCCTCTTCGACACGGCCGACGTGTACGGCGACGGCCGCAGCGAGCAGCTCATCGGCGCGTGGCGCGCCGCCAACCCCGACGTCACGCTGACGGTCACGACCAAGATGGGTCGTCGCGCCGAGCAGCTGCCGTCGAACTACGTCGCGGCGAACTTCCGCGAGTGGGTGGACCGCTCGCGGCGGAACCTCCGTCAGGACACGCTCGACCTCGTCCAGCTGCACTGCCCGCCCACCGCGGTGTTCGAGGACGACGCCGTCTACGACGCCCTCGACGCCCTGGTCGCCGACGGCTCCGTCGCCGCCTACGGCGTCAGCGTGGAGACGGCCGATCAAGCCCTCACCGCGATCGCCCGTCCCGGGGTCGCGTCGGTCCAGATCATCCTCAACGCGTTCCGACTCAAGCCGCTCGACCGCGTCCTGCCAGCGGCCCTGGAGGCGCGGGTCGGCATCCTCGCGCGCGTCCCGTTGGCATCCGGGTTGCTGTCCGGGAAGTACACGACCGACACGTCGTTCGCGGCGGGCGACCACCGCAACTACAACCGGCACGGCGAGGCGTTCGACCAGGGCGAGACCTTCAGCGGCGTCGACTTCGAGGACGGCGTGCGCGCGGCCCAGGCCTTCGCCGCCGCCCTGCCGGAGGGTGTGTCCGTCCCGCAGGCCGCGATCGCGTGGATCATCGCGCAGGACGGCGTGACGGCGGCGATCCCCGGCGCCCGGAACCCCGAGCAGGCACGCTCGAACGCGGGAGCCGGCGACCTGCCCGAGGTGCCGGGGCTCGACGAGACCGTCCGCGAGCTGTACGACCAGTGGTTCCGCGCCTCCGTCCACGACCGCTGGTGAGACGGGCGGCGGTCTGGACGGCACTCGCCGCGCTGGTCGTCCTCGCCCTCGTCGCGGGCGGCACGTCCACCGCAGCGGGGACGACCCGGTCCGCTCCCCCGTGGCCGGCACCGACCGACCGCACCGCCCGGGCCGAGGCCGCGGGACTGCGGAACGTGTGGGGCGAACGGCTCGCCGAGCACGTCCACGCCCACCTGACGATCCTCGACGGCGACCGGCAGGTCACGGTGCCGGCGGACGTCGGGCACTCGGACGACCGGCACTTCGCCGCGCAGCTCCACACCCACGACACGTCGGGCATCCTGCACGTGGAGTCCCCGACGCGGCGCACGTTCACGCTCGGCCAGTTCTTCGACGAGTGGGGTGTGTCGCTCGGGGCCGCGCACGTCGGTGGTCTGCGGGGAGAGCTGACCGTGTGGGTGAACGGGCGTCGGTTCATCGGGAACCCGCGTTCGATCGCGCTCGAGGACCGTCGCGAGATCGTGCTGGACGTGACGACGATCGGCGAGGTCCCACGGCTGCCACCACCGTTCGACTGGCCGCCGCAGTACCGGTGAGCGGGACGGCGTCCGGTCCCGTGTGACAGTTCCGTGACGGCGCCGGCCGCGTGCCGGTGCGGATCGCCGAGCTCGACGCCGCCGCGGGCGCCCCGGGTGCCGCAGGACTGCCACGGCGAGGTCCTAGCGTGCCCGTCATGCGAACCAGCCTGTCCCAGCAGCCCTCGGACGTCGACGACGGTCCGGAGCACGACGACCCCGTCGTGCTCCTGCTCGAGGTGACGATCGGCCTCGTCTTCGCGAGCGTCCTCGGCCTCGCCCTCCTGTGGATCGGGTGACCCCGGCCGTCAGGGCCGTGGGGCGGCCCGCAGGTCGACGGCGGCGAAGGCCCCGGTGTCGGTGTTGCCGAGGCGGAGGACCGCGCCGATCGCGGTGAGCTGCTGCAGGACGATGGCGAGCCCGATCCCCGACCCGCCGTGCGACCCGAGCGCACCGAACCGGCGCGGGCCGTCCCGCAGGACCTCCTGCGGGAAGCCGGGGCCGGCGTCGCGGACCGTCACCGTCGCCGCGTCGACCTCGACGACGACCGGTCGCGAGCCGTGCCGCTCCGCGTTGGCGACGAGGTTCACGAGCGCCCGCGCGAGGTGCTCGGCGTCGACCAGGACGCGGCTCGATCCCCCGACGACGAACCGCACGCGCCCGTGCAGCCCCTCGGCCGTCAGCACCGCGTCGACGGTCTCGCCCAGGTCGGCGGGCACGACCCGGACCCCGGCCGCCTCGTGCGCCGCGCGGGACAGGTCGAGCAGGTCGTCGAGCAGCTGCCGGAGACGCGCTGCGATCCGCCGGACCCGTTCCGCGTCGGGGCCGTCCGGCAGGAGTTCGGCGGCACCGACGAGCGCCGTGACCGGTGTCCGCATGTCGTGCGCCACCTCCGCGCTGATCGCCCGCTCGTGGTCGAGGCTCCGCGCGAGCGCGGCCGCGGTGTCGGCCAGACCACGGGAGAGCACGGCGACCTCGTCGTCACCGCGGACCTCGACCGCCGTCCGTCCCGCGACGGTCTCGTCCACGGCGCGCGCCGCGCGACGCAGACGACCGGTCAGCCGACCGGCTGCGAGCCACGACCCCACCGCGGCGAGCACCGCGGCCAGGACGGCCGCGAGCACGAACGTCCGCTGGAGGTTCGCCCACTGGTCGCGGAGGGCCTCGTTGTCGACGCGGGCGGCGATCACCCCGGAGGCCTGCTCCCTCGCCGCCCACATCCACGTCCCGTCGTCGTACGTCGCGGTCGTCCCGTGCGCGATCGCCGCCCGGAGCGCCGCCGGGATGACGATCGGGTCGTCGGTCGCCCGCGGCGGGAGCGCGCCGCCGAACGCCTGGGTGGCGATCGTCTCGTCGAGCTGCGTCAGCGCCTGCTGCCGGAGCTGCTCGGTGGCGTCGTCGAAGGCGGTGTGCGCGAAGACGGCCCCGGCCGCGACGACGAGGGTCGTGGCGAGGACGGTCATGGCGACGGCGGTGCGGAACCGCAGGGACCGCCACCACCGCGTCGCCGCGGACGGTGCGGACGGCTGCCGGACGGTCGTCGCCTCGGAGGACCAGGTCACGCGGGCTCGACCTCGATCCGGTAGCCGAACCCGCGCACCGTCTCGATGACCCCGGCACCGAGCTTGCGGCGGAGCCGCTGGACGTTCGTGTCGACGATGCGGGGGTCCTGCCAGGTGCTGTCCCACGCCATCGCGATGACCTGCTCGCGGCTCAGCACGGCGCCACGGTTGCGGAGCAGGGCTTCCAGCACCCGGAACTCGACAGAGCTCAGCGGCACGAGCACACCGGCGCGGTCGACCCGACGCCCGGCGATGTCGATGCGCACGTCGCCGACCGAGGCCACCTCGGTGGCCGGGCCCTGCCGACGCCGGAGCACGGCCCGCAGCCGGGCGGAGAGCACGTCGGCGTCGAACGGCTTCGTGACGTAGTCGTCCGCGCCGGCGGCGAGTCCGTTCACCTCGTCCACGGGCAGGCTCCTGGCGGTGAGCAGGATCACCGGGACCCCGAGCGCCGTGAGGGCTCCGGTGAGGTCGAGGCCGTTCATCCGCGGCATCGCGATGTCGACGACGGCGATGTCCGGCACCTCGGCGTCGACCGCGGCGAGCGCGTCGATCCCGTCCGCCGTCGCGGTCACACGCCACCCCCGGCGGAGGAGCAACAGCTGCGTGGTCTCCCGGACGTCGGGGTCGTCCTCGGCGAGCAGGACGAGCGGGGACCGGCCGTCGGGAGCGGAGGTCGTGGTGTGGCGGCCGCGCAGGGGTTCCACGGGGTCGAACGGGGTCACGGTCGCTCCTGGTCGGTGACGAATCCGAGGTCGCCCCAGAGGAAGTGCATGGTCCGGCGTGTGGCCCACGCCGGACGGTCGGTGGCGAAGGTGATGCTGAGGCGTTGGTACCGGCGGACCTCGCCGATCGCCTGTGGCCGGTCGAACCGGACGGCGACCGGGTAGGCGGTGACGGTGCCGGTCCGGCAGTCGCAGGGGTTGTCGGTGAGGAGGCCGGTGGCGAGTGCGTCGCGGCCGCCCCAGGAGGACCAGACGAGGTTCTCGAGGCGTTGGTCGGTGGACTCGCACCAGATGGGGACGGAGGCGGGTTGGGCTGCCGCTTGTTCGCCGCAGCCGGCGTAGTAGGCGTGCGCGAGGTCGAGCACTGCCCGACGTGGCGCGGTGTCGTAGGGCAGGGGCGCCGTCATCGCGGTCACCGCGACGACGAACGTCGAGAGGACGGCGGCCGCGGTGGCGACGAGGCCGACGGTGCGTGCTCGGACGGAGGGGATCACGGTACGAGCCTGGGTCCTCTCGGTGTCCGTCGCGGTGCAGCGATGTGTCAGTTCCGTCACAGATGCTCGCACGTCCGCGTGCGGATGCCGGACGGCGCGACGGTGCCGGGCAGGCTGGGCGACACCGGAGCGAGACGTGCTGACCGTACCGTCGTGTTCCGTCGCGGGGCGTCGTCCCGCGGGAAGGGAACGCCGATCCATGCAGTACACGACCCCGCTCCTCATCGCCGCGGTGGCCTCCGTCGCCCTCGTCGGGTGTGCGAGCACCGCTCCGGCCGTCGATCCGGGTGCGGCCGCGGCCAGCCCGACCGTCGCGGCGGCACCGACGTCGGATGCGCCGTCGGGCTCGGCCGCGGCGCCTCCCGCCACGGCCACGCCCTCGGCACCGGTCTTCCCCGCCGGGCAGCCGCCGCGTCCCGGTCGGCAGGACGCGTACCCGCGGTCGGACGGCGTGCCCGGTCTCACCGCGGCGGTGCGCGCCGCGCGGCACCCCGGTCTGCAGATCTGCGACGGTGACCTCGTCTCCCTCGTGACGGCGTCCGGCGACCTCCGTGGCGACGGGGGCGAGCAGTACCTGGTCGACACGACCTGCTCCCTCGCGACGAGCAGCTCCCCGGACGAGGTGGCGCTCTACGACGTGCACGGCGGCACCATCGCGCGCAGCGCCGTGCTGTCCGAGTTCACGGCGAACCGTCCGGACCCGAGTTCGTACCCGTACGTGTGGCAGGGGCACACGGTGGTGCTGGCCTACGACCAGGACACGTCGTACCGGCTCATCCGCCTCACCCCGGACGGTGTCGTCCCGGGGCTGGTGCAGCCGTTCCGCTGACTGCGGGGACGGGGACCGCTCCGCGTACCCTGCTGCCATGACGACGCTCCGGACGGGCACCGACCTCGCGGCGGTCGAGGACGTCACGGCGGGCATCACGGCCCACGGTGAGCGCTACCTGTCCCGGGTGTTCACGGAGCGTGAGCGCGCCGACACCGGCGACGCCCCGGAGCGTCTGGCCGCGCGGTTCGCCGGCAAGGAGGCGGTGCTGAAACTGCTCCGGCCGATGCCGACCGACGCGGTTCCGCTCACCGACGTCGCGATCGTCCTCGACGCGTCCGGCGCGCCCGTCGTCACGCTGAGCGGTCGTGCTGCGGCACTCGCGGACGCGATCGGGTGCGCGAGCATCGCCGTGTCCCTGGCGCACGAGCGCGGTCTCGCGATCGCGACGGCGGTCGCCCTCACCGACCGCTGACGAGGCCCGTCGGGTCGCTCGGATCGGTGGTCGGCCGTGCGGTTTCGCGCACCCGGACGGCGGTTTTCCGGGCCGACGTCCTCCCTATGGTTGCCTGCATGGACCAGGACCCGACCACCGTGGCGACCCCGCTCGCCCTCGCGACCCCGACGACCGAGCGGGCCGTCCGGCGTGCGCTCGCCGACCACGGGCGACTCACCGTCGACGCCATGGACGTGGCGTCGATCGCCGACCTCTACGCCCTCGGACTCACCTCGCACGCGACCGTGAACGTCATGCTCGCGGTCGAGGACGCGCTCGACGTCGAGTTCCCCGACGCGGCCCTGCACCGCTCGACGTTCGCGACGATCGAGTCGATCGCCGCGGCAGCCGGAGCGGCGTCGTGAGCACCCCCGTGCTCGACCCGGCCGGTGTCGGCCTCGACGAGGTCGTCGGGACGGGCGGACGCTTCGCTGCCCGCACTGCCCTGGTCGCCGAGGTCGCGGCCCGGTTCGCCGACGAGGTCGACCGTGACGCCCGGCCACCTCGGGAGGCGATCGCGGCGATGAAGGAGCACGGACTGCTCGCCGCGGCGGTGCCGACGGAGCTGGGCGGCGAGGGCGCCACCCTGGCCGAACTCTCCGTCATCGCGACCGAGCTCGGCCGTGCCTGTGCGGCCACCGCCATGGTGTTCGCCATGCACCACGGCCAGGCGATGGCGCTCTGGCGGCACGGCGGCGTCGCACTCGGCGTCACCGCCATGACTGAGGCGGTGCGCGCCGGGGCGCTCGTGGCGTCCTCGACGACGGAGCGGGGCATCGGTGGCGACGCGCGGCGCAGCACCTGCGCCATCGAACCCGACGTCGAGGGCCGCGTGCGCCTCCACAAGGACGCCCCGGTGATCTCCTACGCGACGGAGGCCGACGCGGTCTTCGTCACGGCCCGACGCGACCCGGACGCGGCGCCGTCCGACCAGCGCCTGGTGATCTGCCTGCCCGCGGAGACGACGCTCACGCAGACGTCGACCTGGGACACCCTGGGTCTGCGCGGGACCTGCAGCAACGGGTGGATCCTCGACGCCGAGACCCACGAGGACCGCATCCTCCGCGACGACTACGGGACGATCTCGGCGCAGACCGTGCTCCCGGTGTCGCACGTCCTCTGGGCCTCGGCGTGGCTCGGCATCGCCGCGGACGCCGCCGACCGTGCACGCCGAGCGGTCCGCCGGCAGGCGCGTGGTTCGATCGGACAGACGACGCCCGGAGCACTCCGGCTCGCCGAGCTCCTCGTCGACCTGCAGACCCTCGCGGACTCCGTGCGGCACGCTGCAGCGCGGTTCGACGCCGCCGCGGACGACCCCGAGGTCCTCGAGTCCCCCGCGTTCGCACTCGCTGCGAACGCGTTGAAGATCCAGGCGTCGGAACGCGTGACGGACCTCGTGACGACCGCGCTCCGGATCGTCGGCATCGCCGGGTTTGCCGCGTCCGGACCGACCAGCCTCGCCCGACACCTGCGGGACAGCCACGGCGCGGCGGTCATGGTGAGCAACGACCGGCTGCTCCAGAACGACGCGGGTCTGGCGCTCATGAGCGGAGCGATCCTGTGACCGTCACCGAACCCACGACCGTCCCGGACACCGTGACGGCGCTCGACGCCGCGCGCGCCGACCTCCGCGCTCGCCTGCTCCGGGACGGTGTGCTCGTCGACATCGGCTCCCCCGGCCTCTACGGACGCACCGGCGTCTTCGAGCGGGTGTACGGGGCCGTCGACGCCGCGGCCGTGCGCAGCCAGGCCGACCTCGACGCCGAGGTGCTGCGCTTCCCGCCCGTGGAACCGCTCGCGGCGTTCGAGCGCACCGACTACATCGCGTCGTTCCCCGACCTCGCGGCGGCCGTCTCGGGCTTCGCCGGCGACAACCGCGACCACCGTGCCCTGCTCGCCGCGAGGGAGCGCGGGGAACGGTGGGAGTCGTTCCTCGAGCCGGCGGACCTCATGCTGACCCCGGCCGTCTGCCACCCGCTGTACGGTCTCCTCTCCGGCGACCTGCCGGTCGGCGGGCGGACGTTCGACGTCCTCGGCGACTCGTTCCGCCGGGAGCCGTCGCTCGACCCGATGCGCCTCCAGGCCTTCCACATGCACGAGTTCGTGCACGTGGGGACCGCGGCGAGCGCCAGGGCGCACCGTGACGGCCGGATCGCGAGCATCCGGGACACGCTCGAGTCGTTCGGCCTGGAGATCGACGTCGTGCCCGCGAACGACCCGTTCTTCGGCCGGGTCGGACAGGTGCTCGCCCGCAGCCAGGTCGAGCAGTCGCTCAAGTACGAGTTCGTCACGCCGGTGTACGGGCCGGACCACCCGGCGACCGCGATCGGCTCCGCGAACCTCCACGAGGACCACTTCGGCAGCGCCTTCGCCATCCGCAGCGCCGACGGCGAGGTGGCGCACAGCGCCTGCGTCGCGTTCGGACTCGAACGGGTCACGATCGCGCTCTTCGCGGCCCACGGCACGGATCCCGACAGGTGGCCGGCGGGGGTCCGGGCCGCCCTCGCGCTGTGACCGTCCGGCACGGCTGGTCGGGTCGTCCGGCGCTGCGCGTCGCCGTGCACCTCCCGATCGCCGCCCGCGCGGGCGTGGTGCTCTGTCCGCCCCTCGGGCAGGAGGGCGTGATCGCGTACCGCACGCTGCGGCTGGTGGCCGACTGCCTGGAGGCGCGGGGCGTGGCAGCGGTGCGCTACGACCCGTCCGGACGTGGGGACTCCGCCCCCGACCCCGCACCCGACGCGCAGGTCCGGTCCGCGCGCCACGCGGCGGCGCTGCTCCGCTCCACCGGCGTCGAGCGGATCGCATTCGTCGGGCTGTCCTCCGCGGCACCCGTCGCCGCCGCGGCGGCGGCCGACGCCGACGGCCTCGTGCTCTGGGACGCGCCGGCATCGGGGCGCGCCTGGTTGCGGAAGCAGCGCGCACTCGCGGCGATCACGATCGGCCCCGACCGGGTGCGCGACGGTGTGGAGAGCCTCGTCGGCATCGACCTGGACGCGGAGGAGGCGGCGGCGCTGTCCACGCTCGTGTTCGTCCCGCGCTCCGGCCCGTCCGTGGCGCTCGTCCGCCCGGGCAGCACCGCACCTGCGTCGCTCGTCGGCGTGCCGACCGCCGAGGTCACGGGCAGCGCGGAGCTCCTCGACGGCACGAGCATGGTGGCCCGGATCCCGCGGTCCGCCGTCGACGCGGTGGTGGCGTGGGTGGACGCCTGGGCCCCGACGACCGCGGTGCCCGTCGTCCCGCCGGTGCTCGACGAGGTCCTCGACGTCGACACCCGGGTGTCCGAACGCATCGTCCACCTCGGGCCGGACCGGCTCTTCGCCGTCGAGACGGTGGCGTCCGGGCAGGACGAGGACGCCCCGGTGGTGGTGTTGCACAACGGTGCCGCCGAACACCGGGTGGGGGCGTCCGACTACCAGGTGGCGCTCGCCCGGAGCCTCGCACGCGACGGTGCCCGTGTCGTCCGGTTCGACCGGCGCGGGACCGGCGAGAGCACCACGGTGCGCGCGGACGAACGCTCCCGCATGTTCACCCAGGACTGGATCGACGACCAGACCGCGGTGGTGCGGGCCCTGGCCGTGCCCGCCGGACGTCTCGTCCTCGCCGGCATGTGCGCCGGTGCGTGGCTGGCCGGCCGGTCGGTCGACGTGTCCCCGCGGCTCGTGCTCGAGATCAGCCCCAACGACTACCGCCGCCGCCCCGCACCGGTCGGGTCCGTCGCCGACGCCCTGCGCGCGATCGACGAGCCCTCGACCCTGCGCCTCCGGGTCCGCAGCTGGTACAACGCACTCGTGCCGCGGTGGGTGCGCGACCGAGCGGCCCGTCGCGACCGGGCCGGCGGGGTCGTCGAGCACGTCCGGCCGCTCGTCGAGCACGGCACCGACGTCGTGCTCGTCACGTCGCCGGTCGACGCCGAGCTGTTCGACCGTCTCGGCGGTCCCCGGGCGGTGCGCCGGTGGCCCGCACGCGGACGGCCCGGCAGCGTCGAGGTCGTCCGTGTGCCGGGCGGTGACCACTCGCTGTTCTCACCGGTGATGCGGGAGGCCGTGCAGGCCGAGGTGCGGTCCCGGGTCGCGGCGGCGTTCCCCGTGCACGCCTGAGCCCGGACGCCCCCGCGCCCTTCGGCGTCAGGCCAGGCCGAGGGTCCGGGCGACCGCGGCCGGGCGCTCGACGTGCGCGAAGTGCCCGCAGTCGTCGAGGAGGACCGTGCGCGCCTGCGGGAGGAGCGCTCGCAACGCGTCGAGGTCCGACGTCCGCGCGAACACGTCGTCACGTCCGGCGATCGCCGTGACCGGGCACGTCACCGTCCGCCAGCGCCCGAGGTCGTACGTCGCCGCCGCGCGGGCGGCAGCCGTGAACCCGGTCGGCCGGAGTTCCTCGACGAAGGCGTCGAGCACGCTCCGGTCGAGCTCGCGGACGTGCGTGAACACCGGTGCCGCGAGCAGCGGGAGCAGACCGATCCGGTCGAGCACCCGGAGCATCGGGCGCGCCGCCGCTCCGGTGACGGTGAGGCCGGCGCGGAGCAGTGTGAAGGCGGGCAGGGTGGACAGCCCGCGGATCGGGTGCCGTGCGGCGTCGGCGGTGGCGACGGTCGTGCCCGAGACGAGCGACACCGAGCGGACGCGGTCGGGGGCGACGACGGCGAGGTGCATCCCGACGAAGGCGCCCATCGAGTGTCCGACGACGTCGGCGTCCGGGACGGACAGGGCGTCGAGGACCTCGGTCAGCACGCGCACCGAGGCGTCGGGGTCGAGCGGCTCCTCCGGTGCCGGGGACGACCCCCAGCCGGGCAGGTCCACGAGGACGAGCCCGCGGTCTCCCGCGCCACCGGACGCCTGCAGCAGCGGTGTCCACGTCGTCCAGGAGCCGGCGACGCCGTGGAGCAGGAGCAGCGGGTCGCGGCCGCTGCGGTGGTGCACGACCACCGGGCCGCTCGAGGTCCGGACGACCGTCCGGGACAGTCCCCACCCGGCGGGGTCGTCGACGACCGGGAAGGGTGCGTAGGGATCGGGAGCGACCGCCTGCGCGCGTGGGCGTGTGTCCGTGTCCTGCACCGTTCCTCCAGTCCGACCGACGCGTCGGCGTCGTGGAGGGTTCGGAGCGCTAGCCGACGGGGACGGGTGCCGCGCAGGCGGCGAGCCGGTCGAGCGCCGCCTTGTACTCGGTCACGTCGCGGGCCACGCCCGGCTCCGAGATGATCGAGGCCTTGATCCGGCCCTGCACGTCGATGACGAAGGTCGCGCGGTTCGCGAAGCCCTTCTTCTCGAGGAACACGCCGTACTCCTTCGACACCGCGCCGTGCGGCCAGAAGTCGGCGAGGAGCTCGAAGTCGTACCCGTTCGACTGGGCGAACGAGCGGAGCGTCGCCTTCGAGTCGACCGAGATGCCGATGAGCTCGACCCGCTGGTCCTGGAACATCGCGATGTTGTCCTGCAGCGCGCACAGCTCGTTCGTGCACGTGGACGAGAACGCCAGCGGGAAGAAGACGAGCGCGACCGGGCGGACGCCACGGAAGTCGCTGAGGCGGACGTGCTCCCCGAACTGGTTCGGGAGTTCGAAGTCCGGCGCGAGTGAGCCGATCTCCAGTGCCATCAGTGCGTTGCTTCTTCCTCGGGCGTGGGGTGTGCCCGGTGTCCTCGCGCACGCACGGGTCGCGTGTGCACGATCGGCAATCGTACGCCGACGTCACCCGAATGCAAGCACCCGTCCACGTGCACGTCACCCTCAGGCTGACGGTCGGTGAGTGGGCCTAGAGTGGTCGGGGCCCCCATCCGGTCGTGACCCGACCACCGGTGGCCCACGATGTCCACCACCACGAGAACGAACGAGGTCAAGGGTGACGGTGAACGACCAGGACCCGTACAGCCACGGCAGCAACGACCAGGACCCCGAGGAGACCGCCGAGTGGCGTGAGTCCCTCGACGGCCTGGTGCAGACCCACGGCCACCAGCGCGGCCGCGAGATCATGCTCAGCCTGCTCAAGCGGTCGAAGGAACTGCACCTCGGTGTGCCGATGGTCCCGACCACGGACTACGTGAACACCATCGCGCCGGAGAACGAGCCGGAGTTCCCGGGTGACGAGGAACTCGAGCGCCGGTACCGCCGGTGGATCCGGTGGAACGCCGCGATCACCGTGCACCGCGCGCAGCGGCCGGGCATCGCCGTCGGCGGCCACATCTCGACGTACGCCTCCAGCGCCGCCATGTACGAGGTCGGCTACAACCACTTCTTCCGCGCGCAGGACCACCCGTCCGGCGGCGACCAGGTCTTCTTCCAGGGCCACGCCTCCCCCGGCATGTACGCCCGCGCCTTCATGGAGGGCCGGCTCAGCGAGGACCAGCTCGACGGCTTCCGCCAAGAGAAGTCGCACGCCGGCGGCGGGCTGTCGTCCTACCCGCACCCGCGCCTCATGCCGCACTTCTGGCAGTTCCCGACCGTGTCGATGGGCATCGGCCCGATCAACGCGATCTACCAGGCGCAGCAGGCGAAGTACCTCTCCAACCGCGGCATCAAGGACGCCTCCGACCAGCAGGTCTGGGCGTTCCTCGGCGACGGCGAGATGGACGAGGTCGAGTCGCGCGGACAGCTCCAGGTCGCCGCGAACGACGGCCTCGACAACCTGAACTTCGTCATCAACTGCAACCTGCAGCGCCTCGACGGCCCGGTCCGCGGCAACGGCAAGATCATCCAGGAGCTCGAGGCCTTCTTCCGCGGTGCGGGCTGGAACGTCATCAAGGTCGTCTGGGGCCGCGAGTGGGACGACCTGCTCGCCCGCGACACCGAGGGCGCGCTCCTCAACCTCATGAACCAGACGCCGGACGGCGACTACCAGACGTACAAGGCCGAGAACGGCGCGTACGTCCGCGAGAACTTCTTCGGGCGTGACCCGAAGGCGCTCGAACTGGTCAAGGACTACACCGACGACCAGATCTGGAACCTCAAGCGCGGCGGCCACGACTACCGCAAGGTCTACGCGGCCTTCAAGGCGGCGACCGAGCACAAGGGGCAGCCGACCGTCATCCTCGCGAAGACGGTCAAGGGCTACGGCCTCGGCCCGAGCTTCGAGGGGCGCAACGCGACGCACCAGATGAAGAAGCTCACGCTCGACAACCTCAAGCAGTTCCGCGACGAGATGCGCATCCCGATCTCCGACGCGCAGCTCGAGGAGAACCCGTACACGCCGCCGTACTACCACCCCGGCAACGACGACGAGGCGATCCAGTACATGCACGAGCGCCGGCGCGAGCTCGGCGGGTACGTGCCGGAGCGCCGGACCAAGTACACGTCGATCACGCTGCCCGACGACTCGAAGTACCAGGTCGTCAAGAAGGGCTCCGGCAAGCAGGAGGTCGCCACGACCATGGCGTTCGCCCGCCTGCTGAAGGACCTGCTCCGCTCGCCGGACTTCGGCGACCGCGTCGTGCCGATCATCCCCGACGAGGCGCGCACGTTCGGCATGGACGCGTACTTCCCGACGGCGAAGATCTACAACCCGAACGGCCAGCACTACACGTCGGTCGACCGTGAGCTCCTCCTCGCCTACAAGGAGAGCCCGCAGGGGCAGATCATCCACGTCGGCATCAACGAGGCGGGCGCCCTCGCGGCCTTCACCGCCGTCGGTACCTCGTACTCGACCCAGGGCGAGCCGCTCATCCCGGTCTACGTCTTCTACTCGATGTTCGGGTTCCAGCGCACCGGTGACGCGATCTGGGCGGCCGGCGACCAGATGACCCGTGGGTTCATGATCGGCGCCACCGCCGGGCGCACCACCCTGACCGGCGAGGGCCTGCAGCACGCCGACGGCCACTCGCTGCTCCTCGCCACGACGAACCCGGCCGTGGTGTCGTACGACCCCGCGTACGGCTACGAGATCGGGCACATCGTCAAGGCCGGACTCGAGCGGATGTACGGCACGAACGAGGACGGCTCGCCGAAGCACGCCGACCCGAACGTCATGTACTACCTCACGGTCTACAACGAGCCGATCGTGCAGCCGGCCGAGCCGGAGGGCGTCGACGCCGAGGGCATCGTCAAGGGCATGTACCTGCTGCGCCGCAGCGAGCACGACGGCCCGAAGGCCCAGCTGCTCGCCTCCGGCGTCGCGGTGCCGTGGATCCTCGAGGCCCAGGAACTCCTGGCGTCCGACTGGGGTGTCTCGGCGGACGTCTGGAGCGTCACGAGCTGGGGTGAGCTGTACCGCGACGGTCTGGACGCCGAGCAGCACGCGTTCCTCAACCCGAACGAGGCCCCGCGCACGCCGTACGTGACCGAGCGCCTGCTCGGCACCGAGGGTCCGGTCGTGGCGGTGAGCGACTTCATGCACGCCGTGCAGGAGCAGATCCGTCCGTTCGTGCCCACCGACTACGCGACGCTCGGCGCCGACGGCTTCGGCTTCTCGGACACCCGTCCGGCCGCCCGCCGCTTCTTCCACATCGACGGCCCCTCGGTCGTCGTGCGGACGCTGCAGCAGCTCGCGAAGCAGGGCAAGGTCGACCACGCCCTCGTCCAGCAGGCGATCGACAAGTACCGCCTGCACGACGTCACCGCCGGCACCACCGGCAGCGCCGGCGGAGAGGCCTGATCCCCACGTGACGACGGTCCGACCGGACGCCGAGAGCCAGGAGAGCGCGCGCGAGCGGGCGCTCTCCTGGCTCCGTCAGGTGTCCGGTGAACTCTCCACCGCCACCATCAAGCGGCTCGAGGACACGCTCCCCTGGTACAGCGAGATGCCCCCGGGCCGCCGGTCCGCCGTGGGCCTCGTGGCTCAGGCCGGCATCACGTCCTTCATCAGTTGGCTCGAGGGCACCGCGAGCACGCCGTGGATCGCCGCCGCCGACGTGTTCGGATCGGCGCCGCGGGAACTCCTCCGCTCGGTGAGCCTGCAGCAGACGCTCCAGCTCATCCGCGTCGTCGTCTCCGTCGTCGAGGAACGCGCCAAGGACGACGAGATGCTGCAGGAGGCGATCCTCAAGTACTCGCGGGACATCGCCTTCGCCGCCGCCGACGTCTACGCCCGCGCCGCCGAGGCACGTGGCCTCTGGGACGCCCGCCTCGAGGCGCTCGTGGTCGACTCGATCCTCTCCGGCGAGTACGACGACGAGCTGCCCTCGCGCATCGCCGCCCTCGGCTGGCACGGTCACGGCGAGGTCGCGGTGCTCGTCGGCAACGCCCCGAAGCAGCTCGAGGTCGACCAGATCCGTCGCACCGCCCGGCACATGGACGCCGACGTGCTCATCGGCGTGCAGGGATCCCGGCTCGTGGTCGTCATCGGCCGCGCCACACCCCGGGACGACGTCCCCGAGGGCGAGGAACCGGTGTCCTTCACCGCGATCGCCCAGGCCCTGGAGCCGTCGTTCGGTGACGGTCACCTGGTGCTCGGCAACGAGGTCCCCGGCGTGGTCGACGCGTCCACGAGCGCGAAGGGCGCCCTCGCCGGGTTCGCCGTCGCGCGGGCCTGGCGCGGGGCTCCCCGTCCGGCACTGGCTGACGACCTCCTCCCCGAACGGGCCCTCGCCGGGGACCCGCTCGCGCGGTCCGCCCTCGTGCAGCGCATCTACGTCCCGCTCAAGGACCAGTCCACCGAACTGCTGCAGACGCTGTGGTGCTACCTGGACACCGGGCGGTCGCTCGAGGCCACGGCGCGGGAGCTCTTCGTCCACCCGAACACGGTGCGGTACCGGCTGCGCCGCGTCGCCGACATCATCGGGTGGGACGCCACGCACGCGCGGGACGCCCTCATCGTGCAGTCGGCCCTCATCCTCGGTGCGATGTCCGAGTCGAACGCCGGCCGACGGCGGATCCCGCACCGCCGCTAGGAAATCCACAATGTTCAGTCCTGATTCGTGTCGGGATTCCACACGGGCACGACGGGACCCGGCCGGGAGGATTGTCCGGTGATCGTCGTCGTCGCGCCCGGACAGGGCTCCCAGACCCCCGGCTTCCTCGCCCCCTGGCTCGAGGAACCGTCCGTGCGAGACCGCGTCGGGGCGTGGTCCGAGGCCATCGGCGTCGACCTCGTCCGGCACGGCACGGAGTCCGACGCCGACACCATCAAGGACACCGCCCTCGCGCAGCCGCTCATCGTGGCAGCCGGCCTGGTGACCGCCGACGCGCTGCTCGCCGAGGGCCGACGTGCCCTCGTCGGCGGTGTCGCCGGTCACTCGGTCGGCGAGTTCACCGCCGCCGCCGTCGCCGGGATCCTCGACCCGTCCGACGCCCTCGCCCTCGTCGCCGAGCGCGGCCGGGCGATGGCGGACGCCGCGGCGCTCGAACCCACGTCGATGGCGGCGGTCCTCGGAGGGGACGCCGACGCGGTCGCCGCAGCACTCACCGCGCACGGCCTCGTGCCCGCGAACCACAACGGCGGCGGGCAGACGGTCGTCGCCGGAGCCGCAGACGCCATCGCCGCCCTGGCCGCCGACCCGCCCGCGAAGGCCCGGGTCGTCCCGCTCGCGGTCGCCGGCGCCTTCCACACCCGGTACATGGCCTCCGCCGTCGAGCGGGTCGCCCCGGTCGCCGCCGCCGCGACGGTCCACGAGCCGACGCTCCCGATCTGGACGAACGCCGACGGCTCCCGCGTGGACGACGGCCGACGCTTCGTCGACCTCATGGTCCAGCAGATCGCGAACCCCGTGCACTGGGACGCCGTGATGGAGTCCTTCGCGGCAGCCGGCGTGACCGGCATCGTCGAACTCGCCCCCGCCGGCGCCCTCGTCGGCCTCGCGAAGCGCGGACTGCGCGGCACGCCGACCGTCGCCATCAAGACCCCCGACGACCTGCCCGCAGCGATCGAGCTCCTGCAGAGCGACGCGCAGTCCGCAGGCCAGGAAGCAGCAGCAACCGCATGACCGACGTCACCCCCTCGTCCGCCGCCGCGGACGCGACCGAGCCGAGCCGCGCCTCCAGGCCGATGCTCGCGCAGCGTCGTGGCCACGAGTTCACCCGCATCCTCGCCTTCGGCGCGGCCCGCGGCGAGAACGTCGTGCCGAACGACGACCTGGTCGGCCCGATCGACTCGTCCGACGAGTGGATCCGCCAGCGGACCGGGATCATCACGCGGATGCGCGCCGGCCAGGACGTCGAAGCCGTCGACCTCGCCGAGGCGGCAGCGCTCGACGCGATCGCGAAGGCCGGACTCGAGCCGTCGCAGATCGGCGTCGTCCTCGTCAGCACCGTCACCCACACCGTGGCCACGCCCTCGATGGCGTCGCTGCTCGCCGAGCGCATCGGCGCAGCGCCCGCGGCCGCGTACGACATCAGCGCCGCGTGCGCCGGCTACGCCTACGGCATCGCGCAGGCCGACTCCTTCGTGAAGTCCGGCATCGCCGACCACGTGCTGGTCGTCGGCGCCGAGAAGCTCAGCGACATCGTCGACCCCACCGACCGGTCGATCTCGTTCCTGCTCGGCGACGGCGCCGGCGCCGCGATCGTCGGGCCGAGCGACTTCCCCGGCATCGCCCCGACCATCTGGGGCTCCGACGGCTCGAAGTGGGACGCCATCGGGATGACCGCCACCTACAACGAGTGGGAAGCGGGGGCCGCGCGGCCGACGATACGGCAGGCCGGTCAGACCGTGTTCCGCTGGGCCGTCTGGGAGATGGTCAAGGTCGCCCGGGAAGCGCTCGAGACCGCCGGTGTGCAGCCGTCCGACCTCGCGGCGTTCGTGCCGCACCAGGCGAACATCCGCATCATCGACGAGTTCGCGAAGCAGCTCGGCCTGCCCGACTCCGTGATGATCGCCCGCGACATCACGACCACCGGCAACACCTCGGCCGCGAGCATCCCGCTCGCCACGCACCGCCTGCTCGAGGAGCACCCCGAGCTGTCCGGCGGCCTCGCGCTGCAGATCGGCTTCGGCGCCGGTCTGGTGTTCGGCGCACAGGTCGTCGTCCTCCCCTAGCCCACCCCACCACCCGCTCCACCGGCGCTCGTCGACGGTCGACGATCCCCGGCCCGGCTCCGGGCGCGAGCACCACTCGTGCCCTAGGCTGGTCCACGGTCAAACGACACCCCCCAAGGAGAACACTCATGGCCCTGTCCAACGAAGAAGTCCTCGCCGGCCTGGCCGAGCTGATCAACGACGAGACCGGCATCGCGACCGACACCGTCGCCGCCGACAAGTCGTTCACCGACGACCTCGACATCGACTCGATCTCGATGATGACCATCGTCGTGAACGCCGAGGAGAAGTTCGACGTGAAGATCCCCGACGAAGAGGTCAAGAACCTCAAGACCGTCGGCGACGCCGTCGACTACATCGTCAAGGCCCAGGCCTGACGCGAGCTTCCTGAGCGCCGCGGCCGCGGACACACCGCGGTCCGCGGCGCTCGTCTCGTTCACCCGCCGGCGCTCGGCCGGTCCGGGCGGGGCGCCCTCCGACGCACTGCCAGTCCACACGAAAGAACACGTCGTTCCATGACCAACAAGACCGTCGTCGTCACCGGGATCGGTGCGATCACACCCCTCGCCGCGACCGCCCCGGAGACGTGGGAGGCGCTGCTCGCCGGCAAGTCCGGCATCACCCGCATCGAGGACCCGCGCTACGCCGAGCTCGAACTCCCCGTCGAGTTCGCCGGCCAGGCGCGCCGCTTCCTCACCGACCAGCTCACCCGCCCCGAGACGAAGCGCCTCGACCCGTCGTCGCAGCTCTCCCTCGTCGCGGCGCGTGAAGCGTGGGCCGACGCCGGCATCGACGCCGAGACCGTCGTCCCCGAACGCCTCATCGTCGACTGGGCGACCGGCATCGGCGGCGTGAACACGCTCCTCGACGCGTGGGACACCCTGCGCGAGAAGGGTCCGCGCCGTGTCATGCCGATGACCGTCCCCATGCTCATGGCGAACGGCCCCGCCGCCGCCATCGAGATGGAGTTCGGTGCCCGTGGTGGCGCCCGGACGTACCTCTCCGCGTGCGCGTCCTCGACCGAGTCCCTCGCCGAGGCGTACCGCCACGTCGCGAGCGGTGACGCGGACATCGTCATCACCGGTGGCGCCGAGGCCGCGCTGCACCCGCTGCCCCTCGCGGCGTTCGCGGCCATGCAGGCGCTGTCGCGTCGCAACGACTCCCCCGAGACCGCGTCGCGCCCGTACGACGTCACGCGCGACGGCTTCGTGCTCGGTGACGGCGCCGCGGCGCTCATCCTCGAGACGAAGGAGCACGCCGAGGCCCGCGGCGCGAAGATCTACGCCGAGGTCGCCGGCGCCGGCATCACCTCGGACGCGTTCCACATCACCGCACCGGACCCCGAGGGCAGCGCGGCCGCACGTGCGGTCCTGCAGGCGCTCGAGCACGCCGGGGCCGCCCGCGAGGACGTCGTCCACGTCAACGCGCACGCCACCTCGACGCCCGTCGGTGACGTCGCCGAGTACCACGCCATGCGCCGGGTCTTCGGTGACCACCTCGACGACATCGTGGTCTCGGCGACCAAAGCGTCGACCGGACACCTGCTCGGTGGTGCCGGTGCGATCGAGGCCGCGTTCACCGTCCTCGCGCTGCACAACCGTGTCGCGCCGCCGACGATCAACCTCACCCAGCAGGACCCCGAGATCGTGATGGACGTCGCCACGGCGCCGCGCGAGCTGCCGCAGGGCGATCTGCTCGCGGTGAGCAACTCGTTCGGCTTCGGTGGGCACAACGCCGTCGTCGCGTTCCGGACCGTCTGACACCAGTCCTGGAGGCCCGTCCCGCGTCGTCGGGGCGGGCCTTCGTCGCGCGCGGGGCGGCGCGGGGGGCGTTCTCGTCGCACGACCTGCCGCTCACCTCCGGCCCCGGCGGCGTGTTGCGCGACCAGAACGGCCGCGCGCGGCACGTCGTGCGACCGGAACCGCAGCCGGGAGCGCCGAGCGGCGGGGGCGCTCTCGTCGCACGACCTGCCGCTCACCTCCGGCCCCGGCGGCGTGTTGTGCGACCAGAACGGCCGCGCGCGGCATGTCGTGCGACCGGAACAGCAGCCGGCAGCGCCCGCAGCCGGCAGCGCCCGCAGCCGGCCGGCGGGCGCCCGCGCCGGGGACGGCGAACGCCGCCCGGCCGAGCGGCGGGGCGGCGTTCGCGCGCGGAGGAGCGTCGGGTCAGCCGACGCGGTGGAGCCAGACGACGGGATTGCCCTCGGCGGCGTGGCGGAACGGTTCGAGCTCGTCGTCCCACGCCTGCCCCAGCGCCAGACGCAGCTCGCGGTGGAGTTCGAGCGCGTTGCTCCCGGCGACCTCCATCGCGTAGCGGACACGGTCCTCGGGGACGACCATGTTGCCGCTGACGTCCGTCTGCGCGTAGAACACGCCGAGGTCCGGCGTGTGCATCCAGCGGCCGCCGTCGGATGCGGAGGTGGGTTCCTCGGTCACCTCGTACCGGAGGTGTTCCCAACCGCGCAGGGCCGACGCGATCGCAGCACCCGTGCCGACGGTGCCGGTCCAGGTGAACTCGGTGCGCCGAGCGCCGTCCTGTGCCGGCTGGTCGAGCCACGAGAAGTTCACGGCGCGACGCATGGCGCGACCTGCTGCCCATTCGACGTGCGGGCAGAGCGCGCGTGGTGAGGAGTGCACGTAGAGCACCCCGGTGGTCGTTCCGTCCACGATTCCTCCGATTCGTCAGGTGCGACTTCCCCATCGACCTGGACCACGGAGGTTCGTTCGGAACCATCGATATCTGATTGTGATGTCCTTGCGGACACGCCCATTATGCAGCCTGCGCGCTGGGAACGCCAGACGCTGCGTCGGATCAGGGGCGCGGCGCTCCGCGGGTCAGTGCAGGACGTGCCCGTCGGCGTCCACGGGGTGCCGCTCCCCCGCCGTGATCGGCACCGGGATGCGGTTGTCCTCGGGCGGGATCGGGCAGGCGTACTGGTACGAGAACGCGCACGGCGGCAGGACGAGCAGGTTCCAGTCGAGCTCGACGTCGGCATCGACGCCGGGGTCGTCGAGGTACAGGAAGCGTCCCATCGAGTAGGTGCTCCCGGAGTCGTCCTCGGGCAGCGCGCTCGTGGCGTCCTGGACGATGAGCTGCAGCCGCGCCGACCCTCGGAACGGCGCCGACCGGACCGCCACCAGTCGCACCGTGGTGCCGCCGAAGGCCGTCTCGATGTGCCCGGCGACCTCGAGCGCGTCGCCGGCGGCGTCGAGGACGCTGCCACGCGCCTCCTGGCCGTCCACCGGTGTGTACCTGCCCGACGTGACCCACCCGTCGGACCGGTCGAAGCGTGCGATGCGGGCGAAGCGCGCGATCGCCTCGGACGCGGGGTCCCAGACGCGCAGGGTTCCGCGGGAGACGGTCCCCGAGAGCCCGTCCGGGAAGGACACCATCGAGGGGACGACGGCCTCGTCACCGGCGACCAGCGCGGTGCCGTCCACCGGATCGCCGTCCACGCTCACGCCGTCGGTCGTCGACGCGGTGACGGTGAGTCCGCCCGGAGCCGGAGCCCACTGCCCCGGGACCGGCCACACCGGCTGCGCGTGGTCGACGCGCTGGGCGTTCACGAGGGCGAGCGGGCCGCGAGCGCTGACGGCCCACCGGTCGCGCTCGGCGACGTGTTCGTCGAACGCGCTCACGACTGCTCCTGTCGTGGGTAGATGACCTTCTGCACGATGATGATCACCGACGCCGCGACGGGGAGCGCGACGAGTGCCCCGAGGACACCGCCGATCGTGCCGCCGGCCACGGCCGCGATGACGACGAGCGCGCCGGGGACCTGCACGGCACGCGACATGATGCGCGGCGAGATGACGTACGCCTCGACCTGCATGTAGACGAGGTAGTAGATGCCCGCGGCGAGGGCCGTCGCCGGCGAGGCGAACAGGCACAGCAGCGAGATGACGATCGCGGCCGCGAGGGTCCCGACGAGCGGGATGAGCGAGCCGAGGAACGCGAACGAGGCGAGCAGCACGGGCAGCGGGGCGCCGATGATGAGCAGGAACACCAGGCTCAGGATGCCGTTGATGAGCGCCTGCGAGATCTGCCCGACGACGTACCGGCCGACGGCCTGGGTGATCTGTTCGCTGACGTCGATGAAGTTCTGCCGCCGGGACGCCGGGACGAACCGGTAGGCCATCGACTTCATCCCGCGCATCGACGCGAGGAAGTACAGCATGAGGATGATCACGATGACGGCGCCGGTCAGACCGGACAGGATGCCGCTGCCCACGGCCAGAATGCCGCCGCCGAGGCTGAGCAGGTTGCCCGGGTTCTCGACGAACGACTGCACCGACTGCAGCGCGTGGTCGATGTCGAACGAGCCCGAGAACTGCTGGGACAGGTTCCGCACCCACTCCTGGTGGAAGACGTCCTGCACGATCTCCGGGAAGTTCTGGATGAGGTTCGTCGCCTGCTGCACGAGGAGCGGCACGACCGCGAACACGACGCCGGCGAACGCGGCGAGGACCCCGACGACCACGACCGTGATCGCCACCCACCGCGGCACGAACCGCTCGAGGAACGACACGAGCGGGTCGATGCCGAGCGCGAGGAACAGCGCGACCCCGATGTACACGAGGACGGTCGACAGCTGGTGGATGATGGAGCCCGCCACCAGGGCGACGAGGACGCCGATCGCGCCCATGAAGCCGATGCGGAAGGCGTTGACGCGCACGCCGGTGCCACCCCGCCCGACCTCGAACGTCACGTTCGGCGTGGGGCTGTGGTCCTCTGGGGGCGTCTCGCGCTTTCTCGGCAGGTGCACGTAGGGCGGGCGGGACTCGAACCCGCGGATCGTTCGGTTATGAGCCGACTGCCTTGACCAGCTTGGCTACCGCCCCTCGCCGGGGACCGTCAGGCCACCGGCTCCCCACGATACAGCGACTCGAACGTCGAGAGCGTGCGGTTGATGTCGTGTGCCTCGATCATGGCCAGGCTGCGTGCCCGCATGGCGACGTACTCGTCGTCGGGAGCGGTCAGCACGGCGGTGAGCTTCGCCGCGAGGTCGTGCTCGTCGCCCGGGGTGAACAGGTACCCGTTGCCGTCGATGAGGTGCGGGAGCGCCATCGAGTCGGCGGCCACGACCGGCAGCCCGGACGCCATGCCCTCGAGCGACGAGATGCTCTGCAGCTCCGCGGTGGAGGGCATCGCGAACACGGTGCCGTTCGTGAGTGCCTGCCGCTTGACCTCGTCCGGGACGAAGCCGAGGAAGCGCACGCGGTCCTCGACCCCGAGCTCCTTCGCCTGGGCCTTGAGCTTCGGGATCATCTCGCCGTCTCCGACGATGGTGAGGGTCGCCTCGAGCTCGGCCGGCAGCACCGCGAGGGCGCGGACGAGCACGTCGAGGTTCTTCTCGGGCGCGACCCGGCCGACGAAGACGATGTCGTTGTTCGCGGGCCGTCCCTCGCGTGCGACGTACCGCGAGGCGTCGATGCCGCAGGAGATCGCGAGGACCCGCTGCCCCGCGATCGCCCGGCGGAGGTAGTCCGCCGCGAGGTTCGTCGGGGTGGTGATGGTGTCGGCGAGCCGGTAGGTCTTCGCGGCGTCGTTCCACGCGATCTTCAGCGCGATCGGCAGCGTGCGCTTGCCGAACGGCGTGTACTCGAGCAGGTTCTCCGGCATGAAGTGGTTCGTGGCGACGATCCGGATGCCGCGGTCGTGCGCCTCGTGCACGATCCCGCGGCCGATCACGACGTGGGACTGGATGTGCAGGACGTCGGGCTTCACCGCGTCGAGGATGGGGGCGGTCCACTTCCGCACGCTCCACGGCCAGACGAAGCGGAGCCAGGCGTGCAGCGGCCACTTGTACGACTTCAGCCGGTGCACGACGAGGGTGACCCCGCGGTGCTCCTCGTCGAACGTGCCGTAGTGGCGGCTGGAGGCGGGCGCGACGACGTGGACCTCGTGCCCGCGTTCGGCGAGGCCGACGGCGAGCTGCTCGGCGAACGTGGCGGCTCCGTTGACGTCCGGCGGGAAGGTGTCGGCTGCGATCAGGACGCGCAGCGGTCGTCGACCCCCCGTCGCACCCGTCGGCTCGGCGGTGGCGGTGGTGGCGTCCTCTGACACGGCTGACATCGTCCTCTCGTGGGCGGTTGCTGGTCGGTCTGCGACGCTACCGCACCCGCCCCGGGGAGCGCGTCCGCCTCGCGGCGGACCAGCCCATACCGAGGTACGACGCCCGGCGCAATCCGCCGACGCCCAGCGCAACCCGCCGACGCCC
>NZ_JBQEPN010000008.1:0-53211 GCF_052045775.1 Curtobacterium sp. 22159 | reverse complement strand
CCGCCGACGCCCAGCGCAACCCGCCGACGCCCGACGCCCTGCGCCCGGCGCGCGGGTCAGCCGCGACCCTGCGGGTGGTGCTTGGCGAGCAGGAACACCCCGGTGATCGCGATCGCCGCCGCGACGACGAACCCGGCGACGGCGATGAACGGCGCGCCCGCCGCCTCGTCGAGGACGATCACACCGATGCCGACCGCGACGATCGGGTCGATGACCGTGAGTCCCGCGATGACGAGGTCGGCCGAACCGCTGGAGTAGGCGTTCTGCACGAAGTACCCGCCGAGCGACGCCGCCACGATCACCCCGACGATCGCGAGCACCGTCAGCCAGTCGAACGTGTGGTTCACGAACCGGTTCAGCGTCACCTTCGCCAGCGTCGCGACGAAGCCGTAGAGGATCCCGGCGCCGACGATGTAGTAGAGCGCGTTGCGGTGCTTCGCGACGAACCGGAAGGAGACCAGCACCAGGGCGAGCACCACCGCCAGGATGACGAGCACGGTCACCAGCTGCTGCCGGGTGATCGCGCTCTCGTGTCCGACGAACGCCGCGATCCCGACGAAGATCGCGACACCGATGATGCACGTCCACACGGCTCGGCGTGCCTGCCGTCCGAGCGGGACGCCCGTCGAGCGGGAGGAGAACCACGTCGTGATCACGAGTGCCACGGCGCCGAGCGGCTGCACGACGATGAGCGGCGCGAACGTGATGCTGACCAGCTGCAGGACCACGGCGACGCCGAGCATCAGGGTCCCCAGCACCCAGTACCCGCTGGAGACGAGCCCGAGCACGTGCCGGACGCTGAGGCCCTTGGACTGACGACCGAGCCGGGCCTCCACCCGCTGCACGCCCCGGCTCTGGAACTGCGCGCCGAGCGACAGGAACACCGCACCGATCAACGCGACCGGGATCATCAGCGCCTGGAACGGCGTGAGGTTGCTCACGGCGTCGGGGAGCTGCAGGTCCGTCGTCACGCGTCGAGGCTACCGTCCCACGCCGGATAACCTGGGTGAATGGCCGTCCTCCCGATCCGCATCACCGGCGAACCCGTCCTGCACGAGCGTGCGACCGAGGTCACCGAGTTCGACGACGACCTCCGTTCCCTGGTCGCCGACATGTACGAGACGATGGACCTGGCGCCCGGCGTCGGCCTCGCCGGGCCGCAGGTGGGCGTCGGCAAGCGGCTCTTCGTCTACTCGTGGACGGACGACGCCGACGTCCTGCACCGCGGCGTCGCCGTGAACCCCGTCCTGTGGATCACACCCCCGGTCCCGGAGTCGGTGGAGGAGCTCGACGAGGACGAGGAGTCCGAGGGCTGCCTCTCCGTACCCGGCGAACGCTTCCCGCTCCGACGGTCCCACCGCGCGCTGCTCCGCGCCGTCGACGAGCACGGCGAGCCGTTCGAGGTCGAGGCGGACGGCTGGCTCGCCCGCATCTTCCAGCACGAGTACGACCACCTGGACGGGTGGCTGTACGCCGACCGACTCGTGCACCCGTACGGCAAGCAGGTCGCGAAGGCGATCCGGAAGAACAGTTGGGGTGGCCCGGGCAAGTCCTGGCTCCCCGGACGCGACCACCCCGAGGGCTGAGGGCGCGGGCGGGACGACGGTCGTCCTGGAGGCGCGGCTCAGCTCCGCCACGCAGCGAGCGCGTGGCGCAGACGGTCACCGTCCGGGTGGCCGGGGCAGTAGTCGAGGAGACCCACGGCGACGTGTGCGCCCGCTGCCGTCCGCACCGCACCAGCCCACGGGCCGGTCCCGCGCACCGCGCAGCCGGCGGCCAGCTCCTCCAGCGTGGCGTCGCCGCCG
Organism: Curtobacterium sp. 22159; assembly: GCF_052045775.1. Classification (NCBI taxonomy): domain Bacteria; kingdom Bacillati; phylum Actinomycetota; class Actinomycetes; order Micrococcales; family Microbacteriaceae; genus Curtobacterium; species Curtobacterium sp. 22159. Next base: position 51,406 of record NZ_JBQEPN010000008.1, on the reverse strand, counting down.
GCGGCGTCGACCGCGGCACGCTGCTGCGACGACATCTCGGTGCCGGTGATCCGTTCGGCGCGGCAGTCGGTCCGGTCGTCCCGCCAGGCGGCCGAGTACGTCGTGTAGGTCTCGGTCCGGCCGGTCTCCCCGTCGGCGCACACGAACGCGAAGACGATCGGGGAGGTCCCGGACGCGGACACCCCCGTGGTGGGCGCCTCATCGAAGGCGTCCTCCGGCTCGGTCCCCACGCTCGTGGTGCAGCCGCCGAGGGCGATCGCGGCCGCGAGGACCACGCACAGGGCGGTGGTTCGACGCACGGTGGACACCTGTGAACGCTAACAGCCTTTCCCCATGCGTCCGCTGCGAACCGCGACCGGGAACGCGGAAGGCCCCCACCGCGGACGATGAGGGCCTGACGCTCCCCGAGTTGGACTCGAACCAACAACCTGCCGGTTAACAGCCGGCTGCTCTGCCAATTGAGCTATCGAGGATCACTGCTCAGCGGACGAGGCCGTCTGAACAACGGGTAACAGCATAGCAGCAACCCGGCAGCGCCCCGCGCATCCGCCGTGCATCCCGGGCGCGCCGCTGCCTCGTCCGGCGTGGTCGCCCGCTCAGTACCCCGCTGCGGGATCGACGACGCCGACGAACCCGGTGCCCGCTCCCCCGAGGAACGCCGCGGCGTTGCGCCGCACGCGCTCCGCGAGCAACGGCGCGACCATCTCCGGGGTGTCCGCCTGGTGCGGCGTGATGATCGCCCCGGGCTCGTCCCACAGCGGGTGGCCGTCCGGGAGCGGCTCGGGATCGGTGACGTCGAGCGCGGCCGCCGCGATCGATCCGTCCCGGAGCGCGTCCACCAGCGCGTCGGTGTCGACGAGTCCGCCGCGCGCGATGTTCACGAGGCGTGCGGACGGCTTCATGAGCGCGAACTGACGCCGGCCGAAGAGCTTCGACGTCCCCGAGGTCATCGCCGCGGCGATCATCACGACGTCGGCGTCGGGCAGGACCTCGTCGAGCGCGTCGGTCGTCACCGTGCGGTTCGCTCCGGGGACCGGGTCGGCCGAACGGCGGACGACGGTCACCGAGACCTCGAACGGGGCGAGCAGGCGGATGTACTCCTGGGCGATGCCGCCGGCGCCGATGACGACGACGTGCCGGCCGTACAGGGAGACACCCTCGGGCTCGGTCGCCCAGGAGCGTGCTCGCGCCCGCTTCTGCAGCACCCGCAGCGTGCCGAGCGTGAGCGCCAGGGCGTGCTCGGCGACGGGCTCGGCGTACGCGCCCTTCGCGGAGGTGAACAGCACCCGGTCGCCGTGCGACGCGATCAACGAGGCGAACGCGTCGACCCCGGCGAACGGCAGCTGGACCCACCCGACGGACGGTGCGGCGTCGAGCGCGTCGGCGAGGCCGGCAGGGTCGCGGGGGTCGAGCCAGACGAGGCCGGCCGTGTCCGGGCCGAGGGGTGCCACCGTGCCGCCGGCCGCAGCGACCGCTTCCTCGTGGAGCGCGGTCGCGCCTCCCGCGGGCAGGATCGCGACGGGTCCGGCGGTCGGCGGTGCGACGGGCAGGGCCGCGCCGGCGTCGGTCACGACCGCGCGGTGCCCGCGGGGTGCTCGCACCTCGGTCGATCCGCCCTCGGCGGTCCGGCCGCTCACGCGTTCTCCTGCCGTTCCGAACGGGGGCCGGTGCCGGCGGCGACCGGGCGACGCGGCGCGGTCGACCGACGGGGCGTGGCGCCTGCCGGCTGGCGGCGTTTCACCGGCCGTGCAGCCGTCGCAGCGAGCGTCTTGACGTAGGGGTCGACGGGGTTGTCGAGGACCTCGTCGAAGGTGCCGAGGCCGACGAGGCGGCTCTCGGCCATGATCGCCACGCGGTCGGCGAGGGCCCGGGCCTCGCGGAGGTCGCTCGACACGACCACCGCGGAGAACTGCCGGTTCCGCTGCAGGTTCGCGAGGGCTTCGAGCACCGACTGGCGCACGAGGACGTCCACGCCGCGTGCGGGTTCGTCGGCGACGAGGAGCTGCGGCTCGAGGACGAGCGCACGCGCCAGGGCGACCCGCTGCCGCTGACCGCTCGAGAGCTCCCAGGTGTTGAGGCGCATCACGCCGAGCGGCAGGTGCACCGCGTCGACGAGTCGCGCGACGATGAGGCCCGCCTCCTTGCGGTCGAACCGGCGGTCGCGGGCGTAGATCGGTTCGGCGATCGCCTCGCCCACGGTGAGGTCGGGGCTGAGCCGGTCCGCGCCGTCCTGCGGCAGGTACCCGATGCGGCCGCTGAGCCGTTCGAGCTTCCGGGACGTCGCCCGGAGCCCACGCGTCTTCTGCCCGAGGACGGTGAGCTCGCCGCCGACGATGTGACGACGGTGGGCGCCCTCGCCCTCCCCCGTGGCACCGAGCTGCCCCGCGATCGCTGCGGCGAACGTCGACTTGCCGGACCCGGACTCCCCGAGCACCGCGAGGATCTCCCCCTGGCGGACGGTCAGGCTGACGCCGTCCACCGCGCGGATCGCGTCCGTCCCCCGTCCGCTCCGGTACTCGATCGACACGTCGTCAGCGACGACGGCCGGTCCGTTCACCGCGATCATGGGTCCCCTTCCACGCCGCCCCCGGGCGGCGGTCCGCGACGAGCCGGGACCACCGGCCGTCGTGCGTGCTGCGGTGGAGGCGACCGCCTGGAAGCGCGGCGTCCGTCGTCGACGCGGGCCGCGCCTCCAGGCTGGTCACGCCGGGTCAGGACCCGGCGTTCTCCAGTTCCACCAGCGTACGCCGTCGCTCGGCCTGTTCCGCCGGGTCCGGCACCGGCAGCGACGCGAGGAGTCGCTGCGTGTACGGGTGCTGCGGCGCGCCGAGGACCTCGGCGGTCGTCCCCGTCTCGACGAGGTCGCCGCGGTAGAGCACGGCGATCCGGTCGCTCAGCGCGCCGACGACCGCGAGGTCGTGGCTGATGAACAGCGACGCGAACCCGAGGTCCTGCTGCAGTTCGAGGAACAGCTCGAGCACGCGCGCCTGGACGGAGACGTCGAGTGCGCTCGTCGGCTCGTCGGCGATGAGCAGCTTCGGCCGGAGCGCGAGCGACCGGGCGAGCGACGCGCGCTGGCGCTGGCCGCCGGAGAGCTCGTGCGGGTACCGGTCGCCGTAGGACGCGGGCAGCTGCACGGCCTCGAGCAGCTCGCCGACACGCTTCCGGGCAGCCCGCGGGCTCGACGCCTCGCCGTGCACGACGAGCGGTTCCGCCACGCACTCCGAGATGGTGAGCAGCGGGTTGAACGAGGTCGCCGGGTCCTGGAAGACGAACCCGATGTCCTTGCGGTGCCGCTTGAAGTCGCGCTCTCGGTACCCGAGCATCTCGGTGCCGAGGACGTTCAGCGAGCCGCCCGTGACCTTCGTCAGCCCGGCGATGGCCCGGCCGATGGTGGTCTTGCCGGAGCCGGACTCCCCCACGAGTCCGAGGACCTCGCCGGGCCGGATGTCGAGGTCCACGCCCTTGACGGCCTTGAACGCGTGCGAGCCGAGCCGACCCGGGTACTCGATCTCCAGGCCCTTCGCGCTCACGAGCGGTTCGACGTCGGTGCTGATCGCGGCGCGGCGCGCGGTCCCGGTCGACGCCTCGAGCCGGGGCACCGCGGCGAGCAGGCGCTTCGTGTAGTCGGCCTGCGGTGCCGCGAACAGCTCGGCGACCGGGGCCTCCTCGACGACCTCGCCCTGGTACATCACGGCGACCCGGTCGGCCAGGTCGGCGACGACGCCCATGTTGTGGGTGATGATCACGATCGCGGCGCCGAACTCGTCACGGCAGCGGCGGAGCAGGTCGAGGATCTCCGCCTGCACCGTCACGTCGAGGGCGGTCGTCGGCTCGTCGGCGATGATCACCGACGGCTCGAGGGCGAGCGCACTCGCGATGACGACACGCTGCTTCTGCCCGCCGGAGAACTGGTGCGGGTAGTGGTCGACGCGGGTCTCCGGGTCGGGGATGCCCACACGGCGGAGGTAGTCGATCGCCTTCGCCCGGGCCTCCTTCTTCGAGACGCCGCCGTGCGCACGGAGCCCCTCGGCGATCTGCCACCCGACGGTGAAGACCGGGTTGAGCGCGGTCGACGGCTCCTGGAAGACCATGGCGCCCGCGGTGCCGCGGAGCTCGCGGAGCTTCTGCGACCCGACGCTGACGACGTCCGTGCCGTCGAGGTAGACGGCACCGCCGAGCGTCGCCGTCTCGGGCATGAGCCGGAGCATGCTCCGCGCCGTGACGGACTTGCCGGACCCGGACTCGCCGACGAGGGCGAGGACCTCGCCGGGCCGGACGTCGAGGCTGACGCCCTTCACCGCGTCGACGGCGCCGCCGTCGGTCGCGAAGGTCACGGTGAGGTCGTCGACGACGACCACCGGTTCGGTCGTGGTGTCACCGGCCTGGAGGCGCGTGGATGCGCCCGGCCCTGCGGTCGCGTCGCTCATGCGGTCGCCCCTTCCGTGCTGGTCGCCTGCTTGCGCGAGACCAGCTGCTTCAGCCGCCGGCGCGCACGCAGGCGGGGGTCGGAGATGTCGTTGAGGCTCTCGCCGATGAACGTCACGCCGAGCACGAGCACCACGATCGCGACGCCCGGGAAGACACCGGTCCACCAGACGCCGCTCGCGACGTCGGACAGCGCGCGGCTGAGGTCGTAGCCCCACTCGGCGCCACTGGTCGGGCCGATGCCGAAGCCCAGGAAGCCGAGGCCCGCGAGCGTCAGGATCGCGTCGCTCGCGTTGAGGGTCAGGATCAGCGGCAGGGAGCGCGTCGAGTTCCGGAGCACGTGCCGGGTCATGATGCGCCACGGGTTCGTGCCCATCACGCGCGCCGACTCGACGAACGCCTCGTTCTTCAGGCGGACGGCCTCGGCGCGGACGACCCGGAAGTACTGCGGCACGTACACGACCGTGATCGAGATCGCCGCGGCGACGATGCCGCCCGCGTAGCTCGAGTTGCCACCCGAGATCACGATCGAGACGACGATCGCGAGGAGCAGCGACGGGAACGCGTAGATCGCGTCCGCGACCACGACGAGGATCCGGTCGAGCCAGCCCCCGATGTAGCCGGAGACCATGCCGAGCAGCACGCCGATGATGATCGACACCACGACGGCCACGATCACCACGAGCACCGCGGTCCGAGCGCCGAAGACGACGCGGCTGAACACGTCGAAGCCGCCGACGGTCGTGCCCCAGATGTGCGCGGAGCTCGGCTCGCCGGTGCGCGGGAAGTTGTGTCCGTCGGCGCCCTGCAGCTGGCCGAAGCCGTACGGGGCGATGAGCGGCGCGGCGATCGCGACGACGACGTACAGGGCGCAGATGACCACGCCGGTGACGAGCATGGCGCGCTGCCAGCCCGTGCTCTTGCGGAGCTGCACCACCACGGGCAGCCGCTTCCACAGCGGCTCGTGGCGGTCGACGAGGGAGGTGTCGACCATTGCTAGAACCTCACTCTCGGGTCGATGAGGGCGGCGACGACGTCGACGACGAAGTTCGTCACCGCGACGATCACCGCGAGCATCGCGACGATGCCCTGGACCGCGACGAAGTCGCGGGCCGACAGGTACTGGTTGAGCTCGAAGCCGAGCCCGCGCCACCCGAAGGTGGTCTCGGTGAGGACGGAACCGCCGAGGAGCATGGCGATCTGGAGTCCCATCACCGTGATGATCGGCACGAGGGCGGGACGGAACGCTTGCGTCCGGACGAGCCGCGCCTCCCGGACGCCGCGCGACCGCGCCGCGTCGACGTACTCGGAACCGAGCGAGCCGATCATGTTCGCGCGCACCAGGCGCAGGAAGATGCCGGCCGTGAGGAGGCCGAGCGTCAGCGCCGGCAGCACGGCGTGCAGGAGCACGTCGGTGATGATCTCGGCGTTGCCGGTCCGCAGGGCGTCGATGATGTAGATCCCCGTCGCTCCCGGGATGCGATCGAGCACGAGCTCCACCCTGGTCGACGCCCGGTCGCTGAGCGGGAGCCAGCCGAGCCACACCGAGAACACGAGCTTGAGCAGCAGACCGCCGAAGAACACCGGCGTGGCGTACGTCAGGATCGCCAGCGCGCGGAACAGGACGTCCGGCCACTTGTCGCGCACGTAGGCCGCGAGCATGCCGAGCGGGATGCCGAGCACGAGGGCGACGATGAGCGCGTAGAAGACGAGCTCCGCGGTGGCGCCGCCGTACTGCAGGATGATGTCGGTGATCGGGCGGTGATCGGTCGACGTGGTGCCGAAGTCGCCGCGGACGATGTTGCCGAGGTACTCGAAGTACTGCACGAGCACCGGCCGGTCGTACCCCGCCGCGTGCAGGCGTTCCTGCAGCTGCGTCGGCGTGAGACGTCCGCCGACGGACGCGGTGATCGGGTTCCCGATGACGCGCATCAGGAAGAACACGAGCGTCACCAGGATGAAGACGGTCGGGAAGATGAGGAGGAACCTGACGAGGACGTACCGGCCGAGTCCGCCGCCACCGCCGCCGGCACGCCGCTGTGCCTGGGGTTTGGTCGGTTCGGTCTCGATCGCCTCTGGCGTGGTGAGGGTCACGGGGAGGTGATGCCTTTCGCGTGACGCGCCCAGGGGGCGTCCTGTGCGAGGACGCCCCCTGGGTGCGGTCGGTGTTACTTGGAGAGGGTTGCGTACCGGAACTTGAAGGAGGCGTCGAGCTGGAGGCCCTTCACGTCCTTGTTCGCGACGGCGACCGACTTGCCCTGGAGGAGCGGGAGGGTCGAGATCTGCTCGGCCTCACGCTGCTGGGCCTGCTCGATGATGTCGGCGCGCTTCGACGGGTCGGACTCGGCCTGCTCCTTGGCGATGAGGTCCTGGATCACCGGGTCGTCGTAGTGGTTCTGCACGAAGTTCTCCTTCGTGAAGAACGGCGACAGGTAGTTGTCCGCGTCCGAGAAGTCCGGGAACCAACCGAGCTGGTACTCCGGGTAGGCGTCCTTCGTGCGCTCCTGCGCGTAGGTCGTGTAGACCGTCGACTGGATGTTCACGTCGAACAGACCGGACTTCTCGAGCTGGGTCTTGAGCAGCGCGTACTCGTCGTCCGAGGCCGAGCCGTAGTGGTCCGGGGCGTACTGGATGTCGAGCTGCACCTTGCCCGTGACACCGGCGTCGGCGAGGGTCTTCTTCGCCTTGTCGAGGTCCGGGGCGCCGTTGCCGTCGCCGTACATCGTCTTGAACGGGGTCGCGGCGCCGGTCAGGCCGTCCGGGACCATCGAGTACAGCGGGGTGTACGTGTTCTCGTACACCTCCTTCGCGAGCGCGGCACGGTCGACGACGTCCGCGACCGCCTGGCGCACGGCGAGGGCCTTCTTCTCGTCGGCACCGGACTGGCCGGTACCGAACGGCTGCGTCTTGAAGTTGAAGACGACGTACCGGATCTCGCCGCCGGGGCCGTCCGTCACCTTGAGCGACTTGTCCTTGCGGAGGTCGGAGATGTCCGTCGGCGTCAGCGAGCGGTACGCCACGTCGACGTCGCCCTTCTGCACGGCGAGCTTGAGGTCGGTCTCCTTCGTGTAGTAGTTGGCCGTCACCTCGTCCGTCTTCGCCTTGCCCAGCAGGCCGTCGTACTGCTTGTTGACCTTGTACTGGATGAGCTGGTTCTCCTTGTACGAGGTGATCTCGTACTGGCCGGCGAACGCCTTGCCCTTGACGATGTCCGCCGCCGGGGTGAGCTTGTCGGCGGAGAAGACCTGCTCGTCGACGATCGGGCCGGCCGGGCTGGAGAGCACCTGCGGCCAGGTCTGGTCGGCGTGGTCGAGGTGGAACACGACCGTGGTGTCGTCCGGCGTGTCGATGCTCTTGAGGTTCGCGAGCAGCGACTGCGGGCCGTTCTCGTTGTTGATCTTCAGCTCACGGTCGAACGAGAACTTCACGTCGCTCGACGTGAGGTCGTGCCCGTTGGCGAACTTCAGGCCCTTCTTGAGGGTCACCGTGTAGGTGGTGTCGTTCGTGAACTCGCCCTTCGTGGCGATGTCCGGCTTCACGTCCGGGCTGCCCACGGGGGTGTTCATCAGGAACGGGAAGACCTGGTTCTGCACGGCGAAGGAGCCGTTGTCGTACGAGCCCGCCGGGTCGAGCGACGTGATCGTGTCGGTCGTCCCGATGCTCAGGCCGTTCAGGTCGGTGTCGCTCACGCTGCCGCCCGCGCAGCCGGTGAGCACCAGCGCCGTCGCTGCTGCCCCGGCGCCGAGCGCGATGTAGCGCTTGCCCCACTTGGTCACGGATGCCATGTCCGATGCCTCTCTCGGTGATGAATGCAAGGGTCCTGAGCCGGGCGATGGATCGCTGTGTGACCGGCCAGGAACGCTCATTGCTATCACCCTGTCACGAAAGTTCGTGGCTCGGGGCCGATTTGTTTACACCGCTGTAATGCACGAGAGCGTCGCATGACGCATGATTCGTGCAGCACCGGCCGGCGGGTCGCGCAGGAAAGTTGCGTCGTGCAACGGGGCGGGATCGGGGGCGCCGAGCGGGCGAAATACGTCACGCTCGGAGGCGCCCGACGGCACTTCGTGCACGCTCGGCGTCGGCGTCACGGCGTGTCCTGCACGCTCGGCACGCCGCGTGTGGGCGCGCCGGTCGGCGTTCGGCGGGGGTTCAGGTCGCACGACATGCCGCGCCCGGTGTCGCCCGACGGCACGTCGTGCGACCACGACGCCACACACGCGGCATGTCCTGCGACCGGAACTGACGCCAGGCCAGGAGGCGCGCCCCACCTCCGACAGGCGCTGGTACGCGCGCCGAGCACCTCGCGCCCGAGGGTGGCGCGGTCAGCCCTGGGAAGCGGCCTCGGCGTCGGCCCGCAGGCGCATCCGCTGGGCGTCGATGTCGACGAGCTGCCGCTGGATCTCGGCGCGACGGTCGGCCTGCTCGTGCGGGTCCGCCCGCTGCAGCTGCCCGAGGAGCGAGGCCTTGCGTGCGAGCAGGTCACGCTCGACCAGGGCCACGACGATGCTCCGCGCGTACAACGCGAGGTCCTCGTCGGTGCGGGCCGGGATGGGTGCCAGCGCGAGCTCCTGCACGAGACCCCGGAACGGCGCCGGCACGTCCTGCAACAGCCGGTCGAGCCAGTTCCCCGCGCCCACCGCGTCGACGTTCGCCACGACGGCGTCGCGCACCACCGAGAGCATCGGCGCCGAGAACGTCGCCGACGCCGCGAGCCCGAGGAGCGGTGCCCCGACGTGCCCGGGCTGCTGGACCATCGCCATCACGGCGTCGCGCTCCATGCGGGTGATCGGGTCGTTCGGCAGCAGCCGGAGCCCCGCGACCGGCTCGTCCGGAGGGGCGACCGCCTCGCCACCGGGGCCGGCCTGCGCTGCCGGCACCGCGCCTCCTGGACGGTGGTCGTCGTGACGCCCACCGGAGCCCACGCCCGCGCGTTGCCGGGCGTTGTCGACAGCACGGCGCACCTCGGGGATGTCCATCCCCAGCCAGCCGGCGAGTTCGCGGACGTAGCCCTGCGTGAGCGAGCGGTCGCGGATGCCGGCGAGCACCGGGGCTGCGGCTCGGAGCGCACTGACGCGTCCCTCGACGGTCTCGAGGTCGTGCCCGTCGAGCGTCCGGCGGATCATGAACTCGAACATCGGGCGCTTGTTCGTGACGAGTCGGCGGATCGCGTCGTCGCCGCGCGCCAGGCGGAGGTCACACGGGTCGAGCCCGCCGGGCGCCACGGCGACGAAGGTCTGCGCGGCGAACCGCTGTTCCTCGGCGAAGGCGCGTGACGCGGCACGCTGTCCGGCTTCGTCGGGGTCGAAGGTGAAGACGACCTCGCCGTTGGCGTTCGGATCCGCACCGGCCAGGTCGCCGAGCATCGGCCGGAGCACCTTGATGTGGTCGACTCCGAACGAGGTGCCGCACGTCGCGACCGCGGTCGTGATGCCCGCGAGGTGGCACGCCATGACGTCCGTGTACCCCTCGACGATCACGACCTGCTTCTGCTTCGAGATCTCACGCCGGGCGAGGTCGATGCCGTAGAGCACCTGGCTCTTGTGGTAGATCGGGGTCTCGGGCGTGTTGAGGTACTTCGGGCCCTTGTCGTCGTCCAGCAGCCGCCTGGCGCCGAACCCGATGGTCGCCCCGGTGACGTCGCGGATCGGCCACATGAGTCGCCCACGGAACCGGTCGTACGGAGAGCGGTCGCCCTGGCTGACGAGTCCGGCGGAGATGATCTCCTCCATCGTGAAACCGCGACCGCGCAGGTGGTCCTTGAGGGCGTCGTACGACTTCGGCGCGAACCCCACGCCGAAGTGCTGCGCTGCGGCGGGGTCGAACCCGCGCTCCCCCAGGAACTGGCGTGCGGGTTCGGCCGCGGCGGTCGTGAGCTGCGCGATGTAGAACTGCAGCGCCGCTTCGTTCGCCGCGATGAGCCGCGCCCGGGTGTTGTAGTCCGTGCGGGGCCCGTCGCCCTCTTCGTAGTGGAGGGTGAAGCCGATCTTCGCGGCCATCCGCTCGACGGCTTCCTGGAACGTCGTGTGGTCCTGCTTGATCACGAAGTCGAAGACGTCGCCGTCCTCACCGCAGCCGAAGCAGTGGTACCGGCCGACCTGCGGGCGGACGTGGAACGACGGCGAACGCTCGTCGTGGAAGGGGCAGAGGCCCTTGAGCGAGCCCACCCCGGCGGACTTCAGGGTCACGTAGTCGCCGACGACGTCCGCGATGTTGACACGCGAGCGGACCTCGTCGATGTCGTTCCGCGCGATCCTCCCAGCCACCCCTCGATCCTAGTTCCTGGCACCGACGCCGGACGCCGCCGGCAGTCCTCCTGTGGAGCGGCGGCGCAGCCTGGAGGCGCGGGTCGCCGTGGTCCCGCACCGCGCGTCCGCCTCGGGGCCTCGTTCGTCGTCGTGCGCGGTGTCGCCGAGTGTTGCCGGGTACGTGCGGTCCGCCGTGCTGCCCTCCGGCGCTGCGCGCAACGATCGGGCGGTCCGGTCAGACCGGGATGTGGACGGCCTCCCGGTCGCCGACGACGAGCCGCTTGTGCCACGCGAGCGCCCCCTGGTCGGTCAGGCTCGCGACCTGGTCGACCACGGCCCGCAGCCGCCCGGCGTCGTCCGACGCCGCACGCCAGTCCGCAGCGAACCCCGGCTCGAGGTCCGCGCTCCCGCTGGCGGCGAGGGCGTCGAGCAGTTCGGTCAGGACACGACGCTGCTCCTCGTACACCGGCTGCCGGTCGCCCTGCGTCATCACGAACGCGGCGACGATGCCCTTGAGGACCGCGATCTCGCCGATGATCTCCGGCGGGGTCACCACCGACGCAGCGAACCGGACCAGTGACCCAGAGGCGTAGGACTGCCGCGTCGCCGCCGTCGCCGTCCGTGCGAACCGGCCGATGAGCTGCGACGTGAGGTTCTTCAACCGGGCGAGGTCTTGCCGAGATCCGTCGTACGAGGTCATCCAGAGCGGCAGCGAGCGGAGCCGGTCGAACGCCTCGAGCAGCTCGTCACGGCTGAGGTCGTCCCCGACCCAGGCGTGCATCGCGCTCACGATGTCGTTCTCGCCCACCCGATCGCCGAGCGCTGCGACGTCGATGAACCCTGCGACGACGGCGTCCTCGAAGTCGTGCACCGAGTACGCGATGTCGTCCGAGAGGTCCATCACCTGGGCCTCGATGCAGCGCTGGCGGCGGGGAGCGCCGGCACGGAGCCACTCGAAGGCGTCGTGGTCGTCGTCGTAGAACCCGAACTTGGTGCGACCGGAGGATGCCTCGGACACGCCCTGGGCGGCCGGCCACGGGTACTTGCAACTGGCGTCGAGCGAGGCGCGGGTGAGGTTCAGCCCGTAGGCCCGACCGTCGTCGCCGTAGACCTTCGGTTCGAGCCGGGTGAGGAGCCGCAGGGTCTGCGCGTTCCCCTCGAACCCGCCGATGCCTGTTGCCCACGCGTTCACCGCGGTCTCGCCGTTGTGCCCGAACGGCGGGTGGCCGATGTCGTGCGCGAGGCAGGCGGTGTCGACCACGTCGGGGTCGAGGCCGAGCGAGTCGGCGAGCTCGCGGCCGACCTGGGCGACCTCGAGCGAGTGCGTCAACCGGTTGCGGGCGAAGTCGAGCCCCGTGGTCGGGCTGAGCACCTGGGTCTTCGCGGCGAGACGTCGGAGCGCGCTCGAGTGCAGCAGTCGTGCACGGTCGCGGGCGAAGTCGGAGCGACGGTTGCCGTGGGTCTCGGGCAGCCAGCGTTCGGCGTCGGCCGGACCGTACGATGCGGTGGCGCTCATCCGCCGCTGTGGTGCAGCTCGGCGGCGGCGAGGACCTTGCGGAACTCGGCGTCGACGTCGCGCGACTCGAGCCAGCGGTCCGGCAGCGCGGTCCGCTTCGGGTGGCCGGCACGTCCGCGCGGGCCTTCGGCGTCGGCGCCCGGGTAGGGGGCGTCGCGGTCGAGTTGCCCGAGCAGGTCGTCGATCTCCTGCAGGGTCGACGCCATCGAGAGCCCGGACCGGACGTCGCCGCCGATCGGGTACCCCTTGAAGTACCAGGCCACGTGCTTGCGGATGTCACGGCAGCCCTGGTCCTCCGAGCCGAAGAACTCGACGAGGAGCTCGGCGTGCCGGCGGAACCCGTCCGCGACCTCGCCGAGGGACGGCATGTAGCGCAGCCCCTCGCCGCGGAACGCCGCCGCGAGGTCGCCGAACAGCCACGGGCGACCGAGGCACCCGCGTCCGACGACCACGCCGTCGCACCCGGTCTCGTCGACCATGCGGAGCGCGTCGGCGGCGGACCAGATGTCGCCGTTGCCGAGCACCGGGATGTCCGTGATCGCTTCCTTCAGCGTCGCGATCGCCGACCAGTCGGCGTGCCCGGAGTAGTGCTCGTTCGCCGTGCGGGCGTGCAGCGAGACCGCGGCGACACCGGCGTCCCGCGCGATGCGGGCTGCGTCGAGGTAGGTCAGGTGGTCGCCGTCGATGCCCTTGCGCATCTTCACCGTGACCGGGACGTCACCGGCGGCACGGACGGTCTTCGTGACGAGGTCCTTGAAGAGGTCGAGCTTCCACGGCAGGGCCGCTCCCCCGCCCTTCCGCGTGACCTTCGGCACCGGGCACCCGAAGTTGAGGTCGATGTGGTCGGCACGGTCCTCACCCACGAGGATCGTCGCCGCCTCGGCCACCGTGTTCGGCTCGACACCGTAGAGCTGGATCGACCGCGGGGTCTCGGACTCGTGGTGCTGGATGAGCTGCATCGACACCGGCGTGCGCTCGACCAGTGCCCGGGAGGTGATCATCTCGCAGACGTACAGTCCGGCGCCGTACTCACGACAGAGTCTGCGGTACGCCATGTTCGTGATGCCCGCCATTGGTGCGAGCACCACCGGCACGTCGACCTCGATCGGGCCGATGCGCAGGGGCTTCGCCGGACGGGTCGCCGTTCCGGGTGCGTCTGTGATCGTCATACCTGTCCCATTCTCCCACGTCGGTGCGCGCCGGTAGCGTTCTCCACATGACGACCGATGCCATCACCCGGTTCGACGCCGACGCCACCGCTCGCGGCCTCCACGTCGACGTCGTGGAACGCCCCGCGGCGGACTCCCTCCACGAAGCCGCCGGCCTGCTCGGCATCGAACCCGGCGACATCGTCAAGACCCTGGTGGTGAAGCGGCACGACGGCGGGTTCCTGCTCGCCCTGGTCCCAGGTGGCCGCAGCATCGCTTGGAAGAAACTCCGCTCCGTGGTCGGCGTCAACAAGCTCTCGATGCCCGACGCAGCGACGGCGCTCGAGGCCTCCGGCTACGAGCGCGGCACCATCACGCCGATCGGCGCGACGGGCGACCTGCCGGTGTACGCCGACGAGCGCATCCGCGGCCGCCGGGTCGCGCTCGGTGCCGGCCGTCACGGGGCGAGCGCCTTCGTCGACGCCGACGAACTCGTCGCCGCGTACGGCGCGACGGTCGCCGACATCACCGACGAGGAACCCGTCCGCTAGCGAGCGGACGGGTCGCGCCGACGTCAGTCGGGAACCTCGCTCCAGTCCCCCTCCGCACCGGGCACGAAGCACGAGTCGCCTTCACAGACCGGCGCGCCGCCGGGCGTGACGAGCGTGAGCAGGCCGGGTCGCGCCTCCGGGGCCTCGTCGGATTGGAGGCGCGGCTCGGCCGGGCCATCGAGGCGGAGGTCCGTCATCGGGTCGCCTCCGCATCCGCTGCCGCGTCGTCGGCGGCACGCTGGGACGCCTCCGCGAGTTCCTCGGGCGTGGTCTCTCGGAGGGCGACCACCTGCGTGAGCACCTGCTCGAACGCCGTCGGGTCCTGAGCACCGGACACGCCGTACTTGCCGTCGATGACGAAGAACGGGACACCGTTGATGCCGTACGCCTGCGCCTGGGCCTGGTCGGCGCGCACCGCGGCGAGCTGCGCGTCGTCGCGGAGAGTGGCGAGCACCTCGTCACGGTCGAGCCCGACCTCGGCGGCCAGGTCCGCGAGCGACTCGTCCTGTCCGACGTGCTCGCCCCGCTCGAAGTAGGCGGTGAAGAGTCGCTCGACCATGTCGAGCTGCTTGCCCTGCTGCTTCGCGAGGTGGATGACCTGGTGGGCCTTCACGGTGTTCGTGTGGTGCATCGACTCGAAGTCGTAGTCGAGGCCGACGCTCGCGGCGATGCCGCTGACGTGGTCGAGCATCTGCTGGGCCTGCTCGACGGGCATGCCCTTGTGGCCCGAGAGGAACTCCGCCTCGGTGCCCTCGAAGTCCACGGGGGTGTCGGGGCTCAGCTCGAAGGAGTGGTACTCGACCTCGACGGGGCGGGCGTCCTCGGTGGCGGAGAACGCGGCGACGCCGGCCTCGAACTTCCGCTTGCCGATGTAGCACCAGGGGCAGGCGATGTCCGACCAGACGTCGACCTTCACAGAGTCGTTCATGGTGGGTGCAACGCGGCGTTCCCGGGGCTATTCCTGTGCGAACCACGAAACCGACATCGAACCGGGCCTGTGCCCTGGTTCGATGTCGGTTCGCTGGTTCGACCGCGCCGCTCCGGGGCAGGCGACCGCGTCGCGCCGGACGCGCTGGCGCCGCCTACGCGCCGAGCAGCCGCGCGGCCAGGTACCCCTGCAGCTGGTCGAGTGCGACGCGTTCCTGCGACATCGTGTCCCGCTCTCGCACCGTGACGGCCTTGTCCTCGAGCGTGTCGAAGTCCACCGTGATGCAGAACGGCGTGCCGATCTCGTCGTGGCGACGGTAGCGACGGCCGATCGCACCGGCGTCGTCGAAGTCCACGTTCCAGTACTTCCGCAGGTCGTCGGCGAGGCCCCGGGCGACCGGCGAGAGCTGCTCGTTCCGGGACAGCGGCAGGACCGCCGCCTTCACCGGAGCCAGTCGCGGGTCGAGCCGCAGGACCGTGCGCTTGTCGACGCCGCCCTTCGCGTTCGGCGCTTCGTCCTCGTGGTAGGAGTCGAGCAGGAACGCCATGAGCGCGCGCGTCAGACCGAACGACGGCTCGATCACGTAGGGCACGTACTTCTCGTTGGCGGCCTGGTCGAAGTAGCGGAGGTCCTGCCCCGACGCCTCGATGTGGTTCGTGAGGTCGAAGTCGGTGCGGTTGGCGACACCCATGAGCTCGCCCCACTCGGAGCCGGCGAACCCGAAGCGGTACTCGATGTCCGCGGTGGCGTCGGAGTAGTGCGCCCGCTCGCCGTCCGGCACGTCGAAACGGCGGAGGTTCTCGGGGTCGATGCCGAGGTCGGTGTAGAACGCGACCGAGTCGGCGATCCACTGCTCGTAGTGCGTCTCAGCGTCCGCCGGCGGCACGAAGTACTCGATCTCCATCTGCTCGAACTCACGCGTGCGGAAGATGAAGTTGCCGGGCGTGATCTCGTTGCGGAACGCCTTGCCGACCTGACCGATGCCGAACGGCGGCTTCATGCGGCTGGTGGTGACGACCTGCGCGAAGTCGACGAAGATGCCCTGCGCGGTCTCGGGGCGGAGGAAGTTCAGCCCCTCTTCCGACTCGACCGGCCCGAGGTAGGTCTTGAGCATGCCGGAGAACTCACGCGGCTCGGTCCACTGCCCGCGAGTCCCGCAGTTCGGGCAGGCGATCTCGGCCATGCCGCCCTCGGGCGCGCGGTCCTTCTTGGCGGTGAACGCTTCGATCAGGTGGTCTTCACGGAAGCGGTGGTGGCAGTGCAGGCACTCGACCAGCGGGTCGGTGAACGTCGCGACGTGTCCCGATGCTTCCCACACCTTGCGCGGCAGGATGACGGCCGAGTCGAGTCCGACCATGTCCCCGCGGCCGCGGACGAACCGCTGCCACCACTGGCGCTTGATGTTCTCCTTCAGCTCGACGCCGAGGGGCCCGTAGTCCCACGCGGAACGGGACCCTCCGTAGATCTCGCCCGACTGGAAGACGAAGCCGCGGCGCTTGGCCAGGGCGATGACGCTGTCGAGACGGGAGGGCTGTGCCAAAGGGTGCTCCAGAGGTCGCCGAGCTGGGTGCTCGGTGCGGAAACGTACCGGGCAAGCGTACCGGCGATCGGGCCGACCGGGAGGCGCGGCTCGGCCCCTGTGGAGAAGCCGCCGCCCGTCAGACCGTGGGAGCGTCCACTGCCCCGCCGTACCGGCGATCGCGGCGCGCGTACTCCTCGATCGCTCCCCACAGGTCGGTGCGGCGGAAGTCCGGCCAGAGCCGGTCGAGGAACACCATCTCGGCGTACGCCGACTGCCACAGCATGAAGTTGGACGTGCGCTGCTCGCCGGAGCTCCGGAGGAAGAGGTCGACGTCCGGCAGTTCCGGCACGTACAGACGCTTCGCCAAGGCCTTCTCGGTGACCTGGCTCGGCTTGAGGCGCCCGGCAGCGACGTCCTCCGCCATCCCGCGGACGGCATCGACGATCTCGTTCCGGCCGCCGTAGTTCACGCACATCGTCAGCGTGCAGACGTCGTTGTCGGCGGTCATGCGCTCGGCCGTCTGCAGCTCGTCGATCACGCTCCGCCACAGCTTCGGGCGCCGTCCGGCCCAGCGGATCCGCACGCCCCAGGCGTTCAGCTGGTCGCGGCGGCGGTGCAGGACCTCGCGGTTGAAGCCCATGAGGAACCGGACCTCGTCCGGGGAACGCTTCCAGTTCTCCGTCGAGAACGCGTACGCCGACACGTGCTTGACGCCGATCTGGACGGCACCGGCGACCACGTCGAGCAACGAGGCCTCGCCCGCCTTGTGCCCCTCGACCCGGGTGAGTCCGCGCTGGTTCGCCCACCGGCCGTTGCCGTCCATCACGATCGCGACGTGTTCGGGCACGAACTGCCGCGGGATCGCCGGGGGCTGCTCGCCCGTCCAGTCGACGGGCCGCAGGGGCTCGGACTCGGCGTACCGACGTGGGCTCATGCAGACGTTCCTTCGGGGTCGGACGGGAGGGACTCCGCCGTCGCGGTGGGCACCGCCGGGGCGGGGGTGGCGGCGACGGCCGCGGGGACACCGCCGGGGGTCGGGGCGACCGGGGCGGGGTGCTCGGTGCGGTCGACGTGCGGCAGCGACCGGAGCGATCGTTCCAGGTGCCACTGGGCGTACGCCGCGACCACGCCGGACGCACGGGAACGCGTCCGTTCGTCGGCCGCGTCGACCGTCTGCCAGTCACCGGCGAGCAGCGCACCGAGCAGGTGCAGCGTCGCCGGGTCGAGCCGGGGCGTGCCGGGAGGCGCTGCACGGTCTGCGACGACGCCGCCGAGCTGCACGACGAACGCCGAGTGCGGCCCGGGCTCCCCCGTCACCGCGCAGTCACGGAACGACGGCGCCCACCCCGCGATGCTCATCGCCCGGAGCAGGTACGAGTCGAGCGTCGCCGTGGTCACGTGTTCGTGCCGTGACAGGGACCGGAGCGCGCCGACGAGCAGCAGGTACTGCTGGAGTCCGGCGTCCGCTTCGCTCAACCGGTCGGCGGTCTCGACCATGGCGCTCGCGGCGGTGTACGCCCCGTAGTCGGCGACGATCTGTGCACCGTACGACCCGAGCGACTCTGCCTGCGTGACGATGTCGAGCGAGCGACCCTCGTAGAACTGCGCGTCCACGACCATGAACGGTTCGAGCCGGGAGCCGAACTTCGACGCCGTGCGCCGGACGCCCTTCGCGACGGCACGGATCTTGCCGTGCTGCCGGGACAGCATCGTGACGATGCGGTCGGCTTCTCCGAGCTTGTGGGTGCGCAACACGACGCACTCGTCTCGGTACAGCGGCATCCTCTGATCATCCCACTGCGCACCGACAGCGGGCGCCGGGGTGGCGCCGACCGCCCGCTCCGGTCGCACGACGTGCCGCCCGCGGACGCCCCGATCGCACGACACGCCGCCCGCCCCGGGCAACACGGCACGTCGTGCGACCAGGACCGCCCCCGGACCAGGACCGCCCCGGACCCAGGACGCCCCAGGACCTGGGACGCCCCAGGACCCGGGACGCCCGCGAGCCGGACGGGACCTACGCCGAGACCAGCTCCGACGCGCCCGAGACGGCACCCGCACGCACCGCACGGTTCACCGCCGAGACGATCGCCTTCAGCGACGCCGTCGCGATGTCCGCGTCGATGCCCACGCCCCACAGCCGGACGCCGTCGACGTCGAGCTCGACGTACGACGCGGCCTTCGCATCGCCGGACGCGCTCATCGTGTGCTCCGAGTAGTCGTACAGCGTGACGGCCACGCCCTGCTCCCGCATCACCGAGAGGAACGCGTCTATCGGACCGGTGCCGACGGCCTCGGCCGAGACGGAGCCCTCGTCGACGCGCATCGCGACCGAGAGCTTCGTCGTGCCGTCGAAGTCGGACGAGGTCGCCGTCTTCGTGATCTCGTACCGGCCCCACTTGTCGGACTCGTCCTCCGCAGGCAGGTACTCGTCGCGGAAGAGGTCCCAGATCCGCTCGGAGGAGAACTCCCCGCCCTCGGCATCGGTGTGCTGCTGCACGACGCCGGAGAACTCGATCTGCAGCTTGCGGGGCAGGTCGATCGCGTGGTCCGTCTTGAGCAGGTACGCGACGCCGCCCTTGCCCGACTGCGAGTTGACGCGGATGACGGCCTCGTACGAGCGGCCGATGTCCTTCGGGTCGACCGGCAGGTACGGCACCGCCCACGCGATCTCGTCGACGGACTTGCCCGCAGCGGACGCCTTGGCCTTCATCGCGTCGAAGCCCTTGTTGATGGCGTCCTGGTGCGAGCCGCTGAACGCCGTGTAGACGAGGTCGCCCGCCCACGGCTGCCGCTCGGGCACCGGCAGCTGGTTGCAGTACTCGACGGTGCGCTTGATCTGGTCGATGTCGGAGAAGTCGATCTGGGGGTCGATGCCCTGCGTGAACAGGTTCATGCCGAGGGCGACCAGGTCGACGTTGCCTGTGCGCTCCCCGTTGCCGAACAGGCAGCCCTCGATGCGGTCGGCGCCGGCCATGTAGCCGAGCTCCGCTGCGGCGACGGCCGTCCCGCGGTCGTTGTGGGGGTGCAGGGAGAGGATGACGTCCTCACGGTGGGCGAGGTGTCGCGACATCCACTCGATCGAGTCGGCGTAGACGTTCGGCGTCGCCATCTCGACGGTGGCGGGCAGGTTGATGATGACCTTGCGGCCGGGCGTCGGCTCGAAGACCTCGAGCACGGCGTTGCAGATCTGCACCGCGACCTCGAGTTCGGTGCCGGTGTAGGACTCGGGCGAGTACTCGTAGAAGACCTGCGTGTCGTGCTGCAGCCGGGCTTCGGCGGCCTTGCACAGCTTCGCGCCCTCGACCGCGATGTCGACGACGCCCTGCACGTCGGTCCGGAAGACGACCTCGCGCTGGACGATCGACGTCGAGTTGTACAGGTGCACGATGGCCTGCTTCGCGCCGTCGATGGCCTCGTAGGTGCGGTTGATGAGGTGCTCGCGCGCCTGGGTCAGCACCTGGATCGTGACGTCGTCCGGGATCGCGCCCTCGTCGATCAGGGAGCGGACGAAGTCGAAGTCCGTCTGTGACGCGCTCGGGAACCCGACCTCGATCTCCTTGTAGCCCATGCGCACGAGCAGGTCGAACATGGCGCGCTTGCGCTCGGAGTCCATCGGGTCGATGAGGGCCTGGTTGCCGTCACGCAGGTCGACGGCACACCATCGCGGCGCCTGCTCGATGCGCTTCGTCGGCCAGGTGCGGTCCGGGAGTTCGACGCGGATCTGCTCGTGGAAGGGAACGTACTTGTGGATCGGCATCCCGGAGGGGCGCTGCGTGTTCTGCATCGTTTCGTCGCTTTCGTCGTCTTGGTGGTGAGCGGCCACGACGGACTCCGCGACGAGGTGGGCCGTTGTGTCAGGCCTCGTCGCGGCAGCGAAGGAGGAGGAGTGCCGAGTACATGTCTCGACCACCGTAGCACTGGTGTACCAGCGTCGCCAGGCGGTGACGTCGTGGGCCTGGAGGCACGTGCGGAACCCGCACCGCGCCTCCAGGCCCACCATTGGTCGCGCAGCACTGATCCGCTGTCAGTCCACGGCCAGCGCCTCCGTCGGCGGCACGCGCATCGCGCGCCGGACCGGTGCGATGGTCGAGGCCACCGCGAGCACGAGGGCGCCGACCACGACGATCGCGACCGTCAGGGGCGGCAGCACCGGGGTCGTGGCGAAGCCGAGGGAGCCCAGGAGGGTCTGCCCGCCGACCCAGCCGTAGAAGGTGCCGAGCACGAGACCGGTCACGACCGCGGCCACGACCATCTGGACGGCCTCGGTGACGATCATGCGACGGACCTGGGCGCCGGTGAGCCCGAGCACGCGCAGGAGTCCGAGTTCCCGGCGGCGCTGCAGCACGCCGAGCGCGAGGGCGTTCACGACCCCGACGGCGGCGATCACGGCGGAGAACCCGACGATCACGCTGACGACGGCGTTGAGCTGCACGAAGAAGTCCCGCTGTCCCTGGATCATCTCGGCGGTCATCGTGCCGTCGTCCATCGCGTGCAGCTGCGCTTCGAGCACGTGCTGCATGATGCCGAGGGCGACCGCGAACGTGACCAGCAGGGTGACCCCGATCACGAGTCCGATGGTCGCTCGCGAGGACCGTCCCGGTGCGCGCATGGCGTTCCGACCGGCGAGCAGGACGACGGGGTCGCGGGAGCCGATCCGTCCGATGAGCTGCAGCACCGGCGGCATCACGATGGTCGCTCCGACCGCGACCCCGGCGAACGACACGAAGCCGCCGAGCGCCGCGGGCAACACCGCCATCGGCGACGCCGTGCTGAGGAGGAGTCCGACGAGCAGGAGCGCGCCACCGACGGCCATCAGCACGATCGCCCAGACCTTGCGCGCCGTGCCCGACCGGACGTCGTCGTGGCTGGGCTCGACGGTCGACGAGAGCGCTTCGAGCGGCGTGACCGTGAGCACCCGACGCGACCCCGCGGCGAAGGCGCCCCAGGTGGCGAGGACGACCGCGACCACGGGGAGCACGAGCTGCCACGGCACGAGCGTGTACGCCGTGTCGGGCAGGAACCCGTTGCCCCGGAGGACCACGACGAAGAGCGCCGAGAGCCCGGTGCCCACCACGGCACCGATGAGCCCGCCGACCACGCCGACGACCAGCCCGGTCCGGGTGATGCGTCCGCGGAGCGTCGCGCCGGTCGCCCCGACGAGGCGCTGCAGCGCGATGATCCGCGTCTGCCCGGCGATCACCGTCGCGCAGGTGTTCGCGGTGACGATCGCTCCGACGTACAGCGCGATCCCGAGGAAGAGCCACCCGATCACGGACAGGATCGCCCGGACGGGTTGCAGGTCGGCGTACCCGGTGGCCCCCAGGGCCTCGGCGACGATGCCCGGGGCGATGACGAGCGCCGACCCGAACGTCGAGCCGAGCGCAGCGACGAGGACGGTGGGCGCGAACGCGCGGATGCCGGTCACGCCGCGGCCTCCATCCCGAGCATCGTGGCGGAGATCGACGGGGCGTCCATCGCGGGCCGGTCGTCCACGACGCGACCGTCGGCGAGGAACAGGATCCGGTCGGCGTTGGCGGCGGCGACGGGGTCGTGGGTGACCATCACGACGCTCTGCCCCCAGTCGGAGACCGCGCCCCGCAGGATCTGCAGGACGTCCCGCCCGGTCAGGGAGTCGAGCGCCCCGGTCGGTTCGTCCGCGACGACCACCGCCGGGCGTGAGGCCAGCGCGCGGGCGATCGCGACCCGCTGCTGCTGCCCGCCGGAGAGCTGGTGCGGCCGGTGCGACAGACGGTTGCCGAGCCCGAGCATCTCGACGAGGCGGTCGATCCACGCGGATTCCTCGCGCGAGGGCTTGTGCCCGCCGAGCAGGAACGGCAGCCGGATGTTCTCCCCGACGTCGAGCGTGGGGACGAGGTTGAACGACTGGAACACGAACCCGAGCCGACGACGCCGGAGCTCGGTGAGGTCCTTGTCGCCGAGTCCGGTGATGTCGACCCCGTCGATCTGGATCCGGCCGGCGGACACCGCGTCGAGTCCCGCCGCGACGTGCATGAGCGTGGACTTGCCGGAGCCGGACGGGCCCATCACCGCCGTGAACTCCCCCGCTCCGATGTCGACGCTGACGTCGTCGAGCGCCGTCACGCGTCGGGCGGCGTCGCCGTAGTGCTTGGACACGTGGTCGAGGCGGATGATCGGTGCGTGGCTGGTGGTCATGCGTCCACGATCTCGCTCGGCGACCCTGCTGCGCGTCGGTCCGACGGTTGCTGTGGATGGTCCGCTCGGCTCGGATCGCTGTGGGCGGGTCATCCGAGCGGATGACGCTCAGTCGGCTTTGGAGACGAGACCGTGCTGGTGCGCGAACACGACGAGCCGGACCCGGTCGCGCAGCTCGAGCTTCGTGAGGACACGCGAGATGTGGGTCTTCACCGTGGCTTCACTGACGTACTCGTGCTGGGCGATCTCGCTGTTGCTGAACCCCCGGGCGGCCAGGTCGAAGATCTCGCGCTCCCGGGGTGTCAGCTCGGCGAAGGCGGGCGGGACCGTCGCCGCCTGCTCGCTCGTGTCCTCGTACCGGCGCAGGAGCTCACGGGTGGCGGAGGCCGCGAACACCGCCGTGCCCGAGTGGACGGTGCGGATGGCGGCGAGCAGGAACTCGGGGTCGGCGTCCTTCAGCACGAAGCCGCTGGCGCCGGCGCGGATCGCCTTCGCCGCCGCTTCGTCGAAGTCGAACGTCGTGAGGACGAGCACCTTCGCGCCGTCCGTGCCGCTGTCCTCGACGATGCGCGACGTCGCGGTGATCCCGTCCATCACGGGCATCCGGACGTCCATGAGCACGACGTCCGGTCGGCCCCGTCGGACCAGTTCCACCCCGTCGGCACCGTCACCGGCCTCACCGACGAACTGCAGGTCGGGCTGCGAGTCGATGAGCATCCGGATGCCGGTGCGGAACAGGGCCTGGTCGTCGACGAGTGCGACGCGGATCGGGGTGTCGTTCATCGGCCGGGGCGCTCCTGCGGGGTCGAGGTGGTGGTCGTGGTGCCGGTCGGGACGAGCCCGCGGGGCATCTGGCCGGTCGAGGGCACGGCGGGCATCCGGACGGCGACCGCGAAGTCGTCCCCACGCGGACCCGCGGTCATCGCGCCCCCGGTCATCGTGGCACGCTCGCGCATCCCGACGAGGCCGTGGCCCGTCCCCGGGCCGCGCGTGCCGTCGTCGGCGCGGCGGTTGACGACGGAGATCTCGACCGTGTCTGGGCGGTACGTGAGCGCGGCGTGCACCGGGGTCCCGGGTTCGCCGTGCTTCCACGCGTTCGTCAGGCTCTCCTGCACGATGCGGTAGACGGCGAGTTGGGTCGTGGTGGGCAGGTCGGCGGGGTCGCCCTCGCGCTCCACCCGCACGTCGAGCCCGACTCCGCGCATCTCGCCCACCAGACGGTCGATGTCGTCGATCTCGGGCGTCGGGGCGCTGCCCTGCTCGTGCCGGAGCGCGCCGAGCAGCTCGCGGACGTCGCCGAGCGCACGCCGGGCGGTGCTCGAGATCGTCCCGAGTGCCTCGTCCGCGATGGCTGGATCCGCCTTGAGGGCGTACCGCGCGCCGTCGGCCTGCGCGATGACGACCGCCAGCGAGTGCGCGACGATGTCGTGCATGTCGCGGGCAATCCGCACGCGCTCCTGTTCGACGGCGACCGCGCGGTCGGCTCGGGCGGCGTCGCGCTCGGCGAGGAGTTGGGCCTCGCGACTCATGCTCGCCGAACGCCGCGTGCGCAGCACCAGGCCGGCGAGCCACGGCAGCAGGAGCAGGAGCAGCACGACCGCGAAGTAGGAGACCGCGACCTTGAGGGACTCCTGCGCCGGTGTCGTCGCCGTCTCGATCCCGAGCCGGGACCGGTAGTCGTCGAGTCCGAGGTACGCCGCCGCGATCACCGGCCCGACGATCGCCGACACCAGCCCGGCGAGGCGCACACGCCGAGTGCCGTACGCGCTCGTCGTGTACATGACGGCGGCGATGAACACGTTCGACAGGTCCGGGTTCTGCCCGGTCACCATCTCGAACAGGGCGAACGCCCACGCCGTGCCGAGCGCGAACCCCGGCGAGAGCCGCCGCAGCGCCAGCGCCCCGGTCATCCCGAGCACGGTCAGGAGCGCGAGCGGCGAGTCCATCCCCCGCGCCGTCACCACGAGCACCAGGCCGCCGAGGACCACGGCGACGAGGACGTCGGCGATCACCTGCGCGCGCAGCATGGGACGGAACACCACACCACGGTACGGCCAGGAGGCGCGGTGCGCGTCCGCCTCGCGAATGACGTCCGGCCGTGGTCGGGTCAGAACCCCAGGCGCCCGAGCTGCTTCGGGTCGCGCTGCCACTCCTTCGCGACCTTCACGCGGATGTTCAGGTAGACGTGCCGACCGCCGAGCAGCGACTCGATCTCGGCGCGAGCGCGCGAACCGACGTCCTTCAGCCGTTCACCCTTGCGACCGATCACGATCGCCTTCTGACTGTCCCGCTCCACGAACAGGTTCGCGAAGATCCGCAGCGGCCCGTCCGGGTCGTCGTCCTCGTCGGGCTCGACGACGTCCTCGATCGCGACGGCGAGCGAGTGCGGGAGTTCGTCACGGACGCCCTCGAGCGCGGCTTCGCGGATGAGTTCGGCGATGCGGTCCTCGTCGGTCTCCTCGGTCACCGTCGACGCGTCGTACAGCTGCGGCGACTCGGGCAGGAGCTTCGTGATCTCGTCGAGCAGCACCTCGAGTTGCAGCCCCTTCGTGCCGGACGTCGGGATGACGGAGTCCCAGTCGCGCAGCTGGGACACCGCGAGCAGCTGCTCGCCGACCTTGTCCTTCGGGGTCCGGTCGATCTTCGTCACGATCGCGACCTTCTTCGCCCGCGGGTACTGGTCGAGGGTCTCGTTGATGAAGCGGTCCCCCGGGCCGATCGGTTCGTTGGCCGGGACGCAGAACCCGATGACGTCGACGTCGCCGAGCGTGGACTGCACCAGGTCGTTGAGCCGTTCGCCGAGCAGGGTGCGGGGGCGGTGCACGCCCGGGGTGTCGACGATGACGACCTGCCCGTTCGGCCGGTGGACCACGCCGCGGATCGCACGACGGGTGGTCTGCGGCTTCGACGAGGTGATCGCGACCTTCTCACCCACGAGCGCGTTCGTGAGGGTGGACTTGCCGACGTTCGGACGACCCACGAACGAGACGAACCCGGCGCGGTACGGCTCGCCGCTCGTGGCCTCGGCGGCGGGGGTGGTGTCGGTCATGCGTTCGTGGTTCCCGTCGTGGTGGTAGCGGCGTCGTCGAAGGCGTCCTCGACGCCCGCGAGCTCGGGGGTGCGCTCGGCGAGCACGGTGATGAGGTGGCGGCGCTTGCCCTCCACCCGGTCGGCCGTCAGCACGACGCCGGACACGGTCACGGTGTCGCCGCGGATGGCCAGGTGACCGAGTTCCTTGGTCAGCAGACCGCCGGCGGTGTCCACGTCGTCGTCCTCGAGCTCGATCCCGAACAGGTCCCCGAGCTCGTCGATCGGCAGGCGGGCGGAGATGCGCCACACACCCGGTTCGACCTCGACACGGTCGACCACGGCGCGGTCGTACTCGTCCGAGATGTCCCCGACGAGCTCCTCGATCAGGTCTTCCATCGTGACGAGGCCGGCGACCCCGCCGTACTCGTCGACGACCAGGACGAGGTGGTTCTTCGCCACCTGCATGTGCCGCAGGGTCTCGTCCGCCGCCTTCGACTCGGGCACGAACTCGGCTGGGCGCAGCAGCGTGGTCACGGAGCGGGTACCGGACCCGGGTCGCTCGTACAGCGCACGCGAGACGTCGCGGAGGTACAGGACCCCGAGGACGTCGTCGCTGTCCTTGCCCGTCACCGGCATCCGCGAGACGCCGGCGGCGAGGAACTGCTCCATGCCCGCGGCGAGGGTGTCCGCGCCGTCGACGGTGACCATGTCGGTGCGCGGCACCATGACCTCGCGCACCAGGGTGTCGCTGAACTCGAAGACCGAGTGGATCAGTTCGCGGTCGTCCTGCTCGAGGACGTTGCTCTCGGTCGCCTCGTCGACGAGCGACAGCAGCTGCTCCTCGCTCGAGACCGTCGACGCACTCCGGCCACGACCGGGCGTGACGCGGTCCCCGATGGCGACGAGCAGTCCGGCGAGCGGACCGAGCACGATGCGGACGCCACGGACGATCCCGCCGGTGGTCCCGATGAGGCGCTCGGCGTGCGCGCGACCGACGCTGCGGGGGCTCGACCCGACCAGGACGAACGACACGGCCGTCATGATCGCCGCCGCGACGATCAGGGCGACCCACCAGGTGTCGAACACCATCACGAGCGCGATCGTCACGAGCACGGCCGCGGCCGTCTCCGCGAGGACACGGAAGAAGTTGAGGGCGTTCACGTGTGCGCCGACGTCGTCGCCGACCGCCTCGATCGCACGCCGGTGCTTGCTCGTCCGCGCGATCTCGTCGAGGTCGGCTCGGGACAGGACGGACAGCGCGGCGTCGGAGGCGGCGAGCAGGCCGCCGAGCACGACCAGCACGAACGCCACCGCGAGCATGACGGCGACGAGCAGCATCAGGTCACCGCCCGCGGCGCTGCGCGGCGAACGCGCTGAGGATCTCGCCCTGCAGCCCGAACATCTCGGCCTTCTCGTCCGGTTCGGCGTGGTCGAACCCGAGCAGGTGCAGGATGCCGTGGCAGGTCAGCAGGAGCATCTCGTCGGTCGTGGAGTGTCCGGCGGTCTTCGCCTGCTCCTCGGCGACCTGGGGGCAGAGCACGATGTCCCCGAGCAGCCCCGCGGGGGTCGGGTCGTCCTCGGTGCCCGGGCGGAGCTCGTCCATCGGGAAGCTCAGGACGTCCGTCGGCCCGGGCTCGTCCATCCACCGGACGTGCAGCTGCTCCATCGCCCCCTCGTCCACGAGCACGATCGCGAGCTCCGCGTCGGCGTGGACGTGCAGCGCGTCGAGCGCGAAGGCGGCGAGACGCTGGATAGCTGCCTCGTCGACCTCGACGCCGGACTCGTTGTTGAGCTCGATGCTCACCGGTTCCCTCCTCGGGGATCGTTGTGGGGCCAGGGCGCGGAACGGCGGTCCTGGGGCGGGCGACCACGACGTTCTGCGCGGTTGGCACCCGCCGGGTTCGGCGTCGGAGCCGACCCGCGACCACCCGGCCGGTAGCCGGCCTGCTCGGCGAGGCGTTCTTCGTCGTACGCGGTGTACGCGTCGACGATCCGACCGACGAGCGTGTGCCGCACGACGTCTTCGCTGCCGAGTCGGGCGAAGTGGATGTCGTCGACCTTGTCGAGGATCCGGGTCACGAGCCGGAGGCCCGACAGGTTGCCGGGCAGGTCGACCTGCGTGATGTCGCCCGTGACGACCATCTTCGACCCGAAGCCCAGACGCGTCAGGAACATCTTCATCTGTTCGGGCGTGGTGTTCTGCGCCTCGTCGAGGATCACGAAGGAGTCGTTGAGCGTGCGGCCGCGCATGTAGGCCAGGGGCGCGACCTCGACCGTGCCGGCCGCCAGGAGCTTCGGGACCAGCTCGGGGTCCATCATCTCGTTGAGGGCGTCGTACAGCGGTCGCAGGTAGGGGTCGATCTTGTCGGTGAGGGTGCCGGGCAGGAAGCCGAGCCGTTCGCCGGCCTCGACCGCGGGGCGCGTCAGGATGATGCGGTTCACCTCACGCCGCTGGAGTGCCTGCACGGCCTTGGCCATGGCGAGGTACGTCTTGCCGGTACCGGCCGGGCCGATGCCGAACGTGATGGTGTGCTCGTCGATCGCGTCGACGTAGGCGCGCTGCCCGTCGGTCTTCGGACGGACGGACTTGCCGCGGCTCGACACGATCGGCGTGCCGAAGGTGTCGGACGGCTTGCGGTCCTCGTCGAGGAGGCGTGCCGAGACGGGGATGTCGGACGGGCCGATGTCCTGGCCGCGCTTGACCATCGCGACGAGTTCGTCGACGAGGGCGTGCGCGCGGCTGACGTCGCGCTCCGGTCCGGACAGTGACACCTCGTTGCCGCGGACGAGCACACGGACGCCGGGGTACTGCCGTTCGACGGTCTTCAGCAGCCGGTCCTGCGGACCGAGGAGCTGCACCATCGCGATGCCGTCGACCTGGATGTCGACGGTCGTCTCGGGAGCGGAGGAAGCTGGTTCGTTAGCCGGCAAGGGTGCCTTCCTGCAGTTCACCTGCGAGTACGTGCGCGTGCACGTGGAACACGGTCTGACCGGCGGCTTCGCCGGTGTTGAAGACGAGTCGGAACTGGCCGCCGGCGCGCTCGTCGGCGATGCGCTGCGCGGTGGCGACCACGTGGGCGAGGAGGTCCGGGTCGCCGGCGGCGAGCTCGGTGACGTTCGCGTACTCCTCGGTCTTGGGGATGACGAGCACGTGGACGGGCGCCTTCGGCGCGATGTCCTCGATCGCGATCACGCGGTCGTCCTCGGCGACGACGGTGGCCGGGATCTCGCGCGCGATGATCCGGGAGAAGATGCTCGGCGTGCTGGTGCTCATTGCTCCATCGTAGAACGCGGCACCGACGCACCGCCTTCCCGATCGGCTGGTCACCAGCGTCCGAGGCGCGTCTGGAGGACCGCGAGCGCAGCCGGGCCCGCGGTCGAGGTCCGGAGCACGGTGTCGCCGAGCCGCACCCGTACCGCTCCCGCGGCGACGAGCCGGTCGAACTCGGACGGGTCGATGCCGCCCTCGGGCCCGACGACGAGCACGATCTCGTCGACGTCGGCCGCCGGTGCCCACTCGGACAACCGCACGTCGCCGACCGGGTCCAGCACGAGCACGGCACGCGGACCACCCGCTCCCGCGGCGGCCAGCTGGGCGGTGGTGACGGGCTCGTCGACCACGGGCACCCGCGAGCGGATCGCCTGCTTCGACGCCTCGTGCGCGATCGACGCCCACCGCGCGCGGCCCTTGTCGACCTTCGCGCCCTCCCACCGGGAGACGCTGCGCGCCGCGGACCAGGGGACGACGCGGTCGACGCCGATCTCCGTCGCCGCCTGCACCGCCATCTCGTCGCGCCCGCCCTTCGCGAGCGCCTGCACGAGGGTGAGCGAGGGCGACGGTGGTTCGTCGACGGTCACGGACGACACCGACAGTGTGAGCGTGTCTCGACCGAGGGACGTGACGGCGCCGGTCACCACCGTGCCCCGACCGTCGCCGAGCCGCAGGGTCTCCCCCACGCGGACCCGGGCGACGGACACCGCGTGGCGCCCCTCCGCCCCGTCGAGCGGGACCGTGTCGCCGACCGCGACGCCGTCGAGCGACCCGACGAGGTAGAGCGAGGCCATCAGAAGTTGAAGAACCGGTCGCGGAGCTTGCCGAACATGCCCTGCTGGAAGCGGGCGAGCTGCGGCTTGGCGGCCTTGTGCGACTTCGCGAGCTGTTCGACGAGCTGGCGTTCCTTGTGCGACAGCTTCGTGGGCGTCACCACCTGCACGCCGACCCGCAGGTCACCGCGACCGTTCCCGCGGAGCTTCGTGACGCCACGGTCCTTGATCACGAGGACGTCCGCGCTCTGCACGCCCGGGCGGATCTCGAGGTCGACGGGCCCGTCGAGCCCGTCGATCGTCGCCGTGGTGCCCAGGATGGCATCGGTCATCTGCACCTCGAGCGTGGCGAGGAGGTCGTCCCCGTCGCGGCTGAACACGTCGTGGTGACGGACCCGGATCTCGAGGTAGAGGTCGCCCGAGGGGCCGCCGGCCGGTCCGACCTCGCCCTGGCCGGGCATCTGCAGGCGCAGACCGGTCTCGACGCCGGCGGGGACGTCGACCGGCACGGTGCGCCGGGCACGCACGCGTCCCTGCCCCTGGCACGTCGGGCAGGGGTTCGGGATGACCGTTCCGTAGCCGCGGCAGGTGCCGCACGGTGCGCTGGTCACGACGTTGCCGAGCAGCGACCGGACCTGCCGCTGGATGTGCCCGGTGCCGCCGCAGATGTCGCACGTCTGCGGGTGGGTGCCGGGCGCGGCGCACGATCCGCCGCACGTCTCGCACAGGACGGCGGTGTCGACCTCGACGTCCTTGTGGGTGCCGAAGACGACCTCGTCGAGGTCGACGTCGATCCGGAGCAGGGCGTCCTGACCGCGCTCGGCACGGCTCCGGGGCCCGTTGCCGCGGCCACCACCGCCCCCGCCGCCGAAGAACGCGTCGAAGATGTCGCTGAACCCGCCGGCGCCGCCGAACGGGCTGTCGGCCTGCGGGCCCGCGTCGTACCGGCGTCGCTGTTCGGGGTCGCTCAGCACGTCGTACGCGTGCGTCACCTCCTTGAAGCGCTCTGCCGCTTCCGGGCTCGGGTTCACGTCCGGGTGCAGTTCGCGCGCCAGACGGCGGTACGCCTTCTTGATGTCGGCATCGGAGGCGTCCGGCTGGACGCCGAGGACGTCGTAGTGGTCTGCCACGTATCCCTCAGTCGGTTTCGGTTCGGTCGGTCCGGAGCGGCGGTCGCCGTGGTCCGGGTGGTCGTCGGTGGGCCTGGAGGCGCGGATCGCCCGCTCGGGTCGACCCGCTCAGGCGTGCGGGGCCGGGATCAATGTTCGCCCAGGAGTTTGGACAGGTACCGGGCGACGGCGCGCACGGCGGCCATGTTCGTGCCGTAGTCCATGCGGGTCGGCCCGAGCACCCCGAGCCGGGCGACCTCGCCGCCGGCCAGGTAGCCGCCGGCGACGATGCTGGTCGCGTCGAGCCCGTACTCGGCGTTCTCCACACCGATGCGGGCCGCGACGCCGTCGTCGATCTGCATCTCGCCGAACAGCCGGAGCAGGGTGACCTGTTCCTCGATCGCCTCGAGCACGGGGAAGAGGCCGCCGGAGAAGTCCTGTTCGCTCTTCGCGAGGTTCGCCGCGCCGGCCATCACGAGGCGGTCCTGCCGGTTCGCCGCGAGCTGTTCGATGAGCGTGGCCACGACCACGCCGGCGAGCGGCTGGGCGTCGGGGCGGATCTGCTGCGGGACGGCCCGGAGCGCCGGTGCGACGTCCTGCAGCAGGAGCCCGACGGTGGCACCGTTCACCACGGCCCGGAGTTCGGTGAGCCCCGCTTCGTCGAGGACCACGTCGGTCTCGACGACCCGCTGCTCGACCCGCGCGGTGTCCGTGATGAGCACCACCATGAGCCGGTTGTCGCCGAGGCGCACGAGCTCGATGTGCTGCACCCGGGCGCGGACCATCGACGGGTACTGCACGAGCGCGACCTGGTTGGTGAGCTGGCTGAGCAGCCGGACCGTGCGGCCGAGGACCTCGTCGAGGTCGTTCGGCGCCCCGAGGAACGTCTCGATGGCGTGCCGCTGTGCGCTCGAGAGCGGGCGCGCGCCGGCCAGGTGGTCGACGAACACCCGGTACCCCTTGTCGGTGGGGACCCGGCCGGACGATGTGTGCGGTGCCGCGATGAGCTGTTCGTCCTCGAGCTGCGCCATGTCGTTGCGGATCGTCGCGGCGCTGACCCCGAAGGCGTGCCGCTCCACGATCGTCTTCGAGCCCACCGGTTCGCGGGAGGCGACGTAGTCCCGCACGATGGCCTTGAGGACCTCGACGCTGCGTTCGCTGACCACCCGGACCCCTTCCACTCGTTCTGGCACTCGGACGTGTCGACTGCTGATCCTACGCCCGACCGCCGACGGACCGGGACTTCTCCACAGCCTGCCGATACGCTGCCCGCATGACCTACGGACAGCAGCCCGGCGGCCCGCAGTACCCCGCCGGGTACACCCCGCCGCAGCCGATGACCCCCGAGGACCAGCGCCTCTGGGCCACGCTCACCCACATCGGCGGCATCTTCTTCAACTTCGTGGCGCCGCTCGTCGCCTACCTCGTGCTGCGCGACCGTGGGCAGTTCATCCGCGAGCACACCCGTGCGGCCCTCAACTTCCACATCACGATGGGGATCGCCTACGTCGTCGCGGGCTTGCTGACCATCGTCCTGATCGGCGCGCTGCTCCTCCCGGTGATCGGCATCCTCACCGTGGTCTTCGGGATCATGGCCGCCGTCGCCGCGAACCGCGGGCAGTTCTACCGCTACCCGCTCTCGATCGAGTTCATCAAGCAGTAGCCGCCGGGCCGCCTGCTCAGTCGAGCAGCTCGCGCACGACCGCGTCGGCGAGCAGACGCCCCTGCAGGGTCAACTCGATGCGCCCCCGCACCGCGGCCGCCCCGTCCACGAGTCCGCGTGCGATGAGGCCGGCGACCCGGCCCCGCGCCTCCTGGCGGAGCTCCGAGGTCGCGAGCTCGCCACGCACCCTCGCCGCGAGCAGCACGCGTTCGACGTAGCGGGTCTCGTCGTCGAGGGACTCTCGGCCGGCGGCCGGCGACTCCCCCTGCAGCACCCGGTTCGCGTAGGCGGCCGGGTGCTTCACGTTCCACCAGCGGGTGCCCGCGACGGCCGAGTGCGCGCCCGGGCCGACCCCCCACCAGTCGTGCCCCTTCCAGTAGGAGAGGTTGTGCCGACTGGCGTGCTGCTCGCCGCGCGCCCAGTTCGAGACCTCGTACCAGGAGTACCCGGCGTCACCGAGCACCTGGTCCGCGAGCTCGTACATGTCGGCGGCGAGGTCGTCGTCCGGCGCGGGCAGTTCGCCGCGGGCGACCTGCCGGCCCATCGCCGTGCCCTCCTCGACGATGAGCGAGTACGCCGACACGTGGTCCGGCTCGCAAGCGAGGGCAGCGTCGAGCGACGTGCGCCAGTCGTCGAGGGACTCCCCCGGCGTGGAGTAGATGAGGTCCAGCGAGACGTCCAGGCCCTGCTGCTTCGCGAGGTCCACGACGAGCGGGACCCGCTCGGGGTCGTGCGTGCGGTCCAGCGTCGCGAGGACGTGCGGCACCGCGGACTGCATGCCGTAGCTCACGCGGGTGAACCCGCCGTCGCGGAGGGTCGCCAGCGAGGTCTCGTCGACCGAGTCGGGGTTCGCCTCCGTCGTGACCTCGGCACCGGGCACGATCCCCCACGTGTCGTCGATCGCGCGCAGGATCATCGCGAGATCCGATGCCGGGAGCATCGTCGGGGTGCCCCCGCCGAAGAACACGGTCGAGACCGGCCGCCGCGGCACCCCGGAGTGGTCGAGCACCGACGCCGCCCACGCGATCTCGCGGACCGCGTGCCCGGCGTAGTCGTCACGCCGCACCCCGCGCAGCTCGGACGCGGTGTACGTGTTGAAGTCGCAGTAGCCGCAGCGGACCCGGCAGAACGGCACGTGCACGTAGACGCCGAACGGCACCTCGCCCGCTCCTGTCACCGGCGAGATCAGCCCGTCCGCGGGGGCGGGATCGGCGATCGGGAGAGCACTCGGCATGGACTCCATTGTCCGTCATGATGGAGGCATGGAGCACCACAGCGTCCCCACCACCGTGCTCTGGGACATCGACGGCACCCTCGTGATGAACGCCTCGTCGCCGGGCAACCTCTACCACCTGGCGCTCGAACGCGCGGTCGGGCGGGACCTGGTGCTGCGGGTCGGACACCAGCACGGCCGGACCGACGCCGGCCTCATCGCCGAACACGTCCGCGCGCACGACCTCGACGACGACCTCATTCCGACGGTCAGCGGGCACCTGCGCGACCTCACCGAGGAACGCCACCGCTCCGGCGACCACCGCACTCCCGCGCCCGGGGCCGCGGCGCTCGTCGCCCGGTTCGCAGCACTCGGCTGGCGCAACGGACTGCTGACCGGCAACTCCGCGTACCGTGCCCGGGTGAAGCTGCAGGGTGCGGGGTTCGACGTCGACGCGTTCGACTGGGCGCACTCGTTCTTCGGTGACACCGAGGTCGAGCGGGCCGGGGTGACCGCGCGCGCCGCCGAGGCCCTCGCGGGCACACGGGCGATCATCGTCGGGGACACCCCGCGCGACGGCGAGGCCGCCGACGCCGTCGGCATCCCGTTCCTCGCGGTCGCGACCGGCGTCTACGACGTCGCCGCGCTGCGGGCGACCAGCGCGGTGACCGTCGCGCGGAACTGCGTCGACGACGCACAGCTCATCGAGGACGCGATCGCGGCGCTGCCGCCCCTCCGCAGCGCTTAGTCGCCGCGGAGGGCGGCCAGGTACTTCTCCGCCATCACCTTCTGCTGCCGACGCAGCAGCGGTGCGACGAACCGCCACTTCCGGCTGGACGGCTGCGAGAACTGCCGGATCTGCAGCCACACGGACCCGTCCGGCGTCCGCTCGACCACGAACGACTCCTCGCCCGAGAGCGGGTGCCCCTCGAGCGTGCCGTACGCGAACCCCTTGCGGTCGGTCTCGTCGATGATCGACACGACCCGGACCGGCGCCTGCACCGTCTGCCCGAACGCGTGCATGGTGAGCGTCGCCGTCGTCCCCGCCGTCAGCAGCGGCGTGCCGTCCGGCGCGAACTTCTCGACGCGGGGCGTCCCGATCGACGCCGGCGCGATCGGCACACCGGCGTCGTCGAACGTCACCGGGTTGTAGCGCACCTCGTCGTCGTCGGGCTGGTCCTCGACGTGCACCCGGATGCCGCTGCGCTCCTGGATCTGCCACGTGAGCGCCTGCGTGACCGCGGTCTCGAAGCGCTGGTCGCCGTGACCGATCCGGGAGCGCGACTCGGACGGGACGAAGCCCTCCGGCGGGTACGTCATGAGGTCCGGCGCCTGGGTCGCACCCACGGCTCCGTACGTCAGGGCGGTCCGGTAGCTGCCGCGGGTGCTCATGGCGCCCATGCTACTTGTGGGGTCCGGCACGACACGAACCAGCGTCGGTCGGCCGGGCCCACGATCCGCGCACCCCGAACGGGAGGCCCGACACACGTCCGCCGCGCCCCTATCGTTGGTCCGTGCCACGCCCCACCCCCGCACTCCGGCAGACCGTCGACCGCACGACGGCGGCGTTCGCCGTGCTCACCGTCGCCGCGTTCGGGCTGGCCGCGACGGCCCGCGCCGCCGTCACGTGGGCGACGGCCGGCACCGGCGCGCCGGTCCGGTACCGGTCCGTGCCGCCCGCGGTCTCGGGCACGTTCGACGCGGCCGACGCCGTCGCCGCGATCGCCGCGTGTGCTGCGGGCGCCGGGGTGCTCCTCCTCGCAGCGACGCTCGTGCTCGCGGTGCGCCGACACCGGGCGCCCGGCCTGCCCTACGTCCTCGCGTCCGCGACGCTGGCCATGGTGGTCGGGGCGGTGGTGGCCGGGTCCGCCGCGGGGGTGCAGCGCGACGCCGAGGCGGCCACCGGACTCGTCATCCTGCGGACCGCGCTCGCAGGACTGGCCGCGGCGAGCCTCCCGGCACTCGTCCTGGCGGCCGCGCGCGCCCGGTCGACGCGCTGACCGCTACTTCTTCTTCTCTTCGACGTCACCGGAGAGCGCAGCGATGAAGGCTTCCTGCGGGACCTCGACGCGACCGACCATCTTCATGCGCTTCTTGCCCTCCTTCTGCTTCTCGAGGAGCTTGCGCTTGCGGGTGATGTCACCGCCGTAGCACTTCGCGAGGACGTCCTTGCGCATCGCGCGGATGTTCTCGCGCGCGATGATGCGCGCGCCGATGGCCGCCTGGATCGGGACCTCGAACTGCTGCCGCGGGATGAGCTTCCGGAGGCGCTCGGCCATCATCGTGCCGTACGCGTAGGCCTTGTCGCGGTGCACGATCGCGCTGAACGCGTCGACCTGGTCGCCCTGCAGGAGGATGTCGACCTTCACGAGGTCGGCCGCCTGGTCGCCCGAGGGTTCGTAGTCGAGCGAGGCGTACCCCTGCGTCTTGCTCTTCAGCTGGTCGAAGAAGTCGAAGACGATCTCGCCGAGCGGGATCTGGTAGCGCAGCTCGACGCGGTCCTCGCCGAGGTACTCCATGCCGAGCAGCGAACCGCGACGCGACTGGCAGAGCTCCATGATGGCGCCGACGTAGTCCTTCGGCGCGAGGATCGCCGCGCGCACCATCGGCTCACGGACCTCGACGATGCGGCCGGACGGGAACTCGGACGGGTTCGTCACCTCGACCGTGGCGCCGTCCTCGGTGGTGACGTCGTAGATCACGCTCGGGGCGGTGGTGATGAGGTCGAGCCCGAACTCGCGCGAGAGCCGCTCGGTGATGATCTCGAGGTGGAGCAGGCCGAGGAACCCGCAGCGGAACCCGAACCCGAGCGCGACGGAGGTCTCCGGCTCGTAGACCAGGGCGGCGTCCGACAGCTTGAGCTTGTCGAGCGCCTCACGCAGGTCGGGGTAGTCGGAGCCGTCGATCGGGTACAGACCGGAGAAGACCATCGGCTTCGGGTCCGTGTAGCCCGGCAGCGCGTCCGTCGCGGGTTTCTGCGCGTTCGTGACCGTGTCGCCGACCTTCGACTGGCGCACGTCCTTCACGCCCGTGATGAGGTAGCCCACCTCACCGACGCTGAGGCCCTTCGTCGGCTTCGGCTCCGGCGACGACACCCCGATCTCGAGGATCTCGTGTGTCGTCTTCGTCGACATCATCTGGACCTTCTCGCGCGGTTTGATGGTGCCGTCCACCATCCGCACGTACGTCACGACTCCCCGGTAGCTGTCGTAGACCGAGTCGAAGATCATTGCGCGGGGCTCGGCCTCGACGTCACCGACCGGCGCCGGCACCGTCCGCACGACGCGGTCCAGGAGCTCCGGCACGCCGACACCCGTCTTGCCCGAGACGCGCAGCACGTCGTCCGGCGAACCACCGATCAGCTGGGCGAGCTCCGCCGCGTACTTCTCGGGCTCGGCCGCGGGCAGGTCGATCTTGTTGAGGACCGGGATGATCTCGAGGTCGTTCTCCAGCGCCAGGTAGAGGTTCGCCAGCGTCTGCGCCTCGATCCCCTGCGCGGCGTCCACGAGCAGGATCGCGCCCTCGCACGCGGCGAGGGAGCGGGACACCTCGTAGGAGAAGTCGACGTGGCCCGGCGTGTCGATCATGTTGAGCGCGAAGGTCTCGCCGTCGAGCTCCCACGGCATGCGGACGGCCTGCGACTTGATCGTGATGCCGCGTTCGCGCTCGATGTCCATGCGGTCGAGGTACTGCGCACGCATCGCGCGGTCCTCGACGATGCCGGTGATCTGCAGCATGCGGTCGGCCAGCGTGGACTTGCCGTGGTCGATGTGCGCGATGATGCAGAAGTTGCGGATCGCGTCGGCCGGGGTCGAGGCGGGCTCGAGCGGGGCGGATGCTTGTGGGCTCACGGTTCCTCGGGGTGGGTCGGACGGTCCGACGATTCTCCCACGGATGCCGGCGGCCGGCGTCGCCCCGCGCGGAGCCGGTCCTTTGGCGGAGTCGCTCCGGGCTGGTAGTGTTGGTGGCTGGCTTCCGCGTTCCCCGCCCACGGGTGGAACGCGATGCGACCAAGGGCCCCTCTACCCAGCGGTCGCGACCACCCGTAGAGACGATCAAGGAGCAACACGCATGGCGAACATCAAGTCGCAGATGAAGCGCATCAAGACCAACCTGAAGGCCCAGGAGCGCAACAAGGCCTACCGCTCGGAGCTCAAGACGGTCATCCGTCACACCAACGAGGCCGTCGTCGCCGGCGACAAGGACAAGGCCACCGCGGCTCTCGCCCTCGCGTCGAAGAAGCTCGACAAGGCCGTGAGCAAGGGCGTCATCCACAAGAACCAGGCCGCGAACCGCAAGTCGGCCATCGCGAAGAAGGTCGCCGCGCTCTGACGCACTGATCTCGATCGAAGGCCCCGCACCGATGGTGCGGGGCCTTCGTCGTTTGGTGCGGGGCCTTCGTCGTTGCCGGACTCGGCGCGGGCGGGGCGCGGCGCGGCGCGGGGCGCGGCGCGGGCGGGGCGCGGCGCGGCGCGGGCGGGGCAGCGCCGGTGGAGTCGGGCCGGCGGGGCGCGCCTGGGTCAGCGGGACTCGCCGCGGCGCGCGATGGTGCGGACCATGACCTCGAGCGCGTAGTGCGCATCGCGCGAGCCGCCCTTCACCGCGGTGTCCGCTTCGGCGATGCTCGTGATCGCGTTCGCCAGCCCCGCCTCGCTCCAGCCCGCGACGTCACGCTGAGCCCGCTGCACCTGCCACGGCGCCATGCCCAGCGCCGAGGCAGCCTGCCCGCTCGGCCCGCGGAACGCGCTCACCTTCGCCATCGTGCGGATCTTGCTCGCG
This sequence comes from Curtobacterium sp. 22159, assembly GCF_052045775.1. Lineage (NCBI taxonomy): Bacteria > Bacillati > Actinomycetota > Actinomycetes > Micrococcales > Microbacteriaceae > Curtobacterium > Curtobacterium sp. 22159. Next base: position 13,050 of record NZ_JBQEPN010000008.1, on the reverse strand, counting down.
AACGCCGCGACGATCGGCACCGGTGCTTCCCCCGTCGACAGCGCGTGCCGCAGCTCGACGATGGCCGGAGCAGACCGCCCTGCCAGCGCGATGTCGGCGACCTTGAACGCGTTCGTCTCGACCCGGCCGCCGTAGTACTTGTCGACGACCTTGTCCGTGATCTCCTCTGCTTCGTCCGCGAGGAGCTGTCGGCACGCGGCCGCGAGCTCAGCGAGGTCGTCCGCGAACGCCGCGACCAGGGTCCGGACCGCCGACGGTGCGATCTTCCGGCGCGCCGCCCGGAACTCGGCCGAGACGAAGTCGATGCGGTCGGTCTCGCGCTTGAGCTCGTCGCACTGCACCTCGACCCCGCCGCCGACCCCGCTGCGGATCGTGTCGAGCAGCTTCTTGCCGCGCACACCGCCGCCGTGTCGGAGCACGAGCGTGACGTCGTCCGCCGGAGCGCCGAGGTACGAGATCGTCTCGGTGATGAACGCGTCGGTGCACTTCTCGACGTTCGTGACACGGACCAGCCGCGGTTCACCGAACAGCGACGGACTCGCCAGGGTCGCGAGCAGGCCCGGTGCGTACTGGTCGGCTTCGAGGTCGTGGACCTCGAGCGCAGGATCCTCACCGACGAGGAGGTCGCGGAGCACCGAACTGGCGCGATCCGCGAGGAACGTCTCCGGCCCGGTGATGAGCACGACCGGCGCAGGACGGATGCCCGACCAGGGGACCTGGTCGATCTTCGCTGCTGCGCGGACGGGCTTCTTGGCGGCCATGCCTCGATCCTACGGGCGACCGCCGACGCCGATCGCTCCGTCCACACCCGGAGCGCACCCGGTCCGTCGCGCCCGATCGCCACCGTGCCCTGCAGGTCCGTCCGGTACGCCGTGGTGCCCGCAGCCTCCAGCATCGCGAGCGCCGTCGGGGTCGGGTGCCCGTAGCTGTTCGACGCTCCGACACCGATCAGCCCGACGGCAGCAGCCACCTGTCGGTAGAGCACGGCGTCCTGGTCGGCCGAGCCGTGGTGCGACACCTTCACGACGTCGAGCGGAGCTGCGGCGGCGGAACGGTCGTCCACGGGGGCGGCCACGTCCAACGAGCCCGACGCCCGGAGTCGCCGCTGCGCGGACTCCCCCAGGTCGCCGAGGAAGAGCCCGGACACACACGTCGAACAGCCCGGTCCCGACTCGGTGCGGAGGACCAGGCTCGCGTCGTTCCCCGCGACGCCCCCACCGGCGCGCGGCCAGAGGATCCGCCACCGCATCCGCCCCAGCATCCCGGAGGCGTGCTCGTCCGCCTGCCGGACGTCCGCGCCGGCCTCCCGCAGCGTCCGCACCACACGGGCGTCGGACGGCCGCCCGACCGGCCCGACGAGCGCAGTCTCCACACGGCCGGCGACCGCCGGGACGGCACCGACGTGGTCTCGGTCGAAGTGCGTCAGGACGAGCAGGTCGATCCGGTCGACGCCGAGCAGGTCCAGGCAGGCGACGAGCAGGCCTTCGTCGTCACCCACGTCGACGAGCGCCACCGCGTCCCCGTTCCGGACGAGCACGGCGTCGCCCTGCCCCACGTCGCACGCGGCCACCGCCCAGTCGTCGGGGAGGCCCGCCCGGACGACGAGCCGCGGGAGCGCGACGGCGACGATCCCGATGACGGCCACCGTGCCGGCCGACAGGAGCAGGAGGCCCCGGGCGCGGCGGGGTGCGAGGACCGCCACGGCCACGCACGCGCTGACCACGGCGGCCGTCACCACACCCGTGACCCCGGCCGGCCACGGTGCGGCGGCGTAGGGCAGTGCCGCCGCACCGTGCGCGACGGCACCGATCGCACTGGCGGGCACCCACGCGACGCCGGCGAGCACCGACGCGCCCCAGGGCCAGACCGTCGCGACGAGGCACGACGCCAGTCCGACGATCGTGACGATCGGCGCCAACGGCTCCGTGAGCAGGTTCGCCGGCACCGCGTACGTCGGGAACGCCGCGGACAACGGGATCGTGACGGGCCAGCACGCCGACTGCGCAGCGACGGGCACCGCGACGGCCGCGGCCACCGGCGTCCACATCCGGCGTGCGAACAGCGCGGTGAGCGGTGGCCCGAGCACGACGATGCCGCTCGTCGCGAGCACCGAGAGGGCGAACGCGAACGACCGTGCGTACCAGGGGTCGACGACGAGCATGCCGACGACGGCGAGGGCGATCAGCGGGACACCGCGGACCGGGCGCCCGGAGAGGTGGACGACGAGGACGACGACGGCCATCACGGTCGCCCGCACGATCGAGGGGTCCGGGCGGACGAGGACGACGAACGCCAGCAGGAGCACGATCGCTGCTCCCGCCCGGACGACCCTGGGCAGCCCGACGGAGCGTCCGACGAAGACCACGAGCCCGACGATCACCGCGCAGTTCGCCCCGGACACCGCCGTCAGGTGTGTCAGCGCCGACGTCTCCATCGCCGCCTCGGTCGCCGGGTCCAGCCCGCTCCGGTCCCCGATCGCGAGCCCCCGCAGCAGCGAGCCGCCCGGTTCCGGCAGCGAGGACGTCACCGACGCGAAGGCACCGCGAGCACGGTCCGTCGCCCGGAGCAAGCCGTCCGGCGGTCGGACGGCCGCTCCCCCGCGCAGGAAGACCACGTACGCCGTCGACTTGCCGGGATCGTCCGGCTCGACGACCCCCCGCGTCACGAGACTGCTGCCGGCAGCCCACGCCGGAGCATCGTCCGTGCGCTCGGGAACGACCCGCACCGGGACCCGGAGCCCGTCAGCGGAGCCGAGACGCACCAGGGTCGCCAGCACCGACCGGTCCGCCGGGCCGAGGTCCCGATCGAGCACGACCGCCACCTCGACCGATCGCCCGGCCTGTGATGCGACGACGTCCGGGGTGCGTCGATCGTCCCCGACGAGGACCGCGACGGCGACGAGCGCCACCAACGACACTGCGGTGAACACGACGGCCGCCGCCACGACCAGGACGTGGCGGACCAACGCCACGATGCAGGCCAGCGCGACGGCCGCTCCGCCGAGCAGGACGAACGCGGCGGCCTCGGGGACCCCGATGAGCACCGCGGCGCTCACCCAGGCGACGACGGCGGGCAGCGCGATCCGGAGATCGGCGATCCGAGGGACGACGTCCATGGTGGCCGCCCCTCACGCCCGCACGTGGTCGCGCACCGCGCCGACCGGTGACCCGCTCGACCTCCGCCGGGCGAGCGCCGCCACCACGCCTGCTCGCGCACCCGAATCCGTCCCGGTCATCCCGCCACGCTACGAAGGCCTACCAGCCCGATGGCCTCGACCGCCGACCGTCGTGCACAACGCACCCGCGCCGCTGCCCTGTGGAGGACTCCGCGAGCCGGAGCGGTGCCGTTCTGCCAGACTCGGTCGGGTGATCGCACTCCTCTCGGCCCCCACGAACCTCGGGCTGCGACCACCAGAGCCGGGCGCAGTGCCCGGCGCAGCGAAAGCACCAGAGGCGTTCCGAGAAGCCGGGCTCCACCGCCGGTTCACGGAGCAGGGCGCCACCGACGCGGGCGTGGTCCTGCCCGGCCGGTACATCGACGACGACGCAACCCGTGCCCCTGGCGTCGTTCGCAACCAGCGCTCGATGATCGACCACGCGCGTCGACTCGCGGACCGCCTCGACGGGATCCTCGCCGCCCGGGCGACCCCGTTGGTCATCGGCGGTGACTGCAGCGTGCTCCTCGGCGTCGGCCTCGCGATGGGGCGTCGTGGCGGAGTCGGCCTCGTGCACGTGGACGGACACACCGACTTCCGGCACCCGGGGAACAGCGAGGACTGTGCGAGCATGGCGGGCGAAGACCTGGCCGCCGCCGTCGGGCTCCACTCGCCAGCGCTGTCCGACATCGACGGCGCCGGCCCGTACTTCGATGCTGCTCGGACGGTCCACGTCGGCTGCCGCGACGACGACGCCCATCTGCCCGAAGTCCGCTCGCGGATCGGTGCGGTCGTCCCGACATCGGAGTGGCGCACCCTCGGCACCGCTCCGGTCGTCGAGGTCCTTCGGACGGCGGCAGGGGCTGCGGGGTACTGGTTGCAGATCGACGTCGATGTGCTCGACGCGTCGATCATGCCCGCGGTCGACAGCCCCGACCCGGGCGGGTGCACACCAGACGAACTGACGGCGCTGTTGCGCGGTCTCGCACCGTCAGCCGTCGGAGCATCGGTCACGGTGTACGACCCGGACCTCGATCCGGACGGCGCACACGCCCGGCTCCTCACGGACGTCCTCACCGCGGGCCTCGGCGACCTCGGCCGTGAGTTGTAGGAGCCGCCTCAGGTAACGTGCGCTCGTGCAGGTCGTCCGAGGTGAGTGTGTCTGGTGGAGCGACGAGGACGGTTGGGGCGCGCTCCGTTCGAACGCGGTGGAGACCGAGGTCTTCGTGCACTTCGCCGATGTCGTCTCGACGGGGTACTCCGCGCTCGAAGCCGGGCAACGGGTGCAGTTCGAGGTGGAGCCCTACCCGCGAGGGCAGGACGGCTACTTCTTCCGCGCGCACAACGTCACAGCCATCTGACCATCACCCGACGCTCTGCCCGACCCCAGCACCGGCGCGGTCGGAGCCACGGCCTAGGTGAAGAAGACCAGCGTCCCGACGCCCATCCATGCGAGGCCGATGCTGATCAGGGCCGAGAGGCTCGCGACGCTCGTCGCGATGATCGCGGACACCTGTTCCTTCCAGAGGCGGAGCGAGCTCGCCGCGATGCAGAGGGTGAGGACCGTCACCGGCAGGGCTGCGATCAGTGCGGCCGCCTGGAGGGACGAGACGGCGCGATCATCAGCCGACGGCGGCACTGCCCCGTTGTCGTAGTCGAACTGCGACGGCGGAGTCTGCGACGAAGGGTCGAAGACCCCGGTCGCGACGAGCACCGCACCCCACAGGACGATCAGCGCGATCGCGCCGAGCGCGCGGACGTTGAGCTGTCCCCACTGCATCCGCCCCCGAGACCCCACGACCCGACCATAGCCCGGCCCTCGTCGCACACCCTGACGAACGATCGGGGTCACGGACGCCGAACCGAACGCCAGTCCCCGTTCACGTCGACGAGGTGCGGGTACAACCGCAGCATCTCGACCGGGACGACTTCCCAGGACCCGCGGTCCCCATGTTCCCCTCCCCGCCAGCCCCGGAACGGCTGGGTCCCAGGCTCGCACACGGCCCAGGTCGACCCGGTGCTCACACACGGACCCGGTCGCGGAGCTCGGCGAGCCGCTTCTCACCGATCCCGTTGACGTCGAGCAGGTCGTCGACCGCTCCGAACCGACCGTGCTCGTCCCGCCAGGCGAGGATCCGGCCGGCCAGTCCCGGACCGATGCCCGGGAGCGTCTCGAGCGCCGCCTGGTCGGCCGTGTTGAGGTCGACCTGCCCTCCGGCACCACCGGGCGACGACGCGGGACCGCTTCCGGGTGCTGCCGCGCCGTTCGCCGGACCGTCGAGCGCCGCCGGGATCTCCGCCTCACCGACCCGCGGCACGTACAGGCGTTCCCCGTCCTCGACCACCCGCGCGAGGTTGAGCCGAGCCAGGTCGGCGTCTCCGGTCGCACCTCCGGCCCGTTCGATCGCCGCGGACACGCGCCCGCCGCCCGGGAGCGTCACCACGCCGGCTCGCTCGACCGCACCCACGACGTGCACGACCACCTGGCCGCTCGGCGTCGCGCCGTCGGGCGCCGCACCCCGAGGCGACACCCCGGAGGTCGGGTCCGACGGCGCTCCGGCCGACGGCGCACCCGTGACGGTCACCCGCCCGCCGTCGTCAGGCGACGTTCCGGAACGCGATGCGAGCAGCACGACCACCACGGCGACGAGGACGACCAGGGCCGCCAGCACCACGGCAGCGCGGGGTGTCAGGACGAACGCCGCACGAGTGGAGGGCGGTGACGGTGACGGTGACGATGACGGCGACGACGGACCCGAGGACATGCCGGAACGCTACGGAGCCCGACCCTCGGGCCGGGCTCCGCACCGTGCTGCGGTGGACGATCCGCCCGCCGACCCCGCTGTGGAGGAGCGGGACTACCCCTTGATGGCGATGTTCACGAGCTTCGGCGCCCGCACGATCACCTTCACGATCTCCCGGTCCCCGATGTACCGCTGCACGTTCGCCGACGCCCTGGCCATGGCCTCGAGCTCGTCGGGCTCGATCGACTTCGACACCTCGAACGAGTCGCGCACCTTGCCGTTGACCTGCACGACGGCGGTCAGCGACTCCTGCACGAGCAGCGTCGGGTCGGCCTTGCGCCAGCCGTACGTGGCAACGGTGGCCTCGTAGCCCAGCTTCTCCCACATCTCCTCGCCGGTGTACGGCGCGAACACGCTGAGCCCGAGGGCGATGGTCTCGACGGCCTCGCGGACGGCGGGGTCGCCGGCACCGGGGCCGCTGTCGATCGCCTTGCGGGTGACGTTCACGAGGTCCATGAGCCGCGCGATCACGACGTTGAACTTGAACGACTCCATCATCCCCGGAGCATCGGCGAGGAAGCGGTGCGTGACCTGACGGAGCGCCCGGTCGCCGTCCGCCCAGACGACGTCCTTCGACGACGTGACGTCGAGCGCCAACCGGTAGGCGCGCGCCAGGAACCGCGCAGACGCCGACGGGGAGACGTCCTCCCAGTTGATGTCGTCCTCCGGCGGCCCGGCGAAGCCCATCACGAGACGGATGGCGTCGACACCGTTCGCGTCGAGTTCGTCACCGAGCGAGACGCCGCCCTTCGACTTCGACATCTTCGAGCCACCGGAGAGCACCATGCCCTGGTTGAGCAGGGCCGAGAACGGCTCAGTGAAGTCGAGGTACCCGAGGTCGAACAGCACCTTGGTGACGAAGCGGGCGTAGAGCAGGTGCAGGATCGCGTGCTCGATGCCGCCGATGTACTGGTCGACGGGAGCCCATCGGCGTGCGGCCTCGGGGTCGAACGCCTGGGTGTCGTCGTTCGCGGACAGGAACCGGAGGAAGTACCACGACGAGTCGACGAACGTGTCCATCGTGTCGGTGTCGCGGAGCGCGGGCGTGCCGTCGACGGGGTTCGGCACGTTCACCCAGTCGGTCGCACCGCCGAGCGGCGAGGTGCCCTTCGGCTTGAGGTCGAGCCCCTCAGTCGACGGCAGCCGCACGGGCAGCTCGTCGAACGGCACTGGGTGCTCCGAGCCGTCCGCGCCGTGGATGATCGGGATCGGCGTGCCCCAGAAGCGCTGGCGGGAGATGAGCCAGTCGCGCAGCCGGTAGGTCTTCGCGGCGCGACCGGTCCCGCGCTCCTCGAGGAGCTTGATCGCGGCGCTGATCGCGTGCTGCTTCGACATCCCGTCGAGCGGCCCGGAGTTGATCATCCGGCCCTGTCCCGTGAGCGCCTCGCCGGTCGATGCCGGGTCGAGCACGGGCACGTCGAAGTCGTCGAGCGTCGCACCCTCCGGGATCACGGGGATCGCTCCGGTCACCGCAGCGTTCGTGTCGACGACGACCTTCACCGGCAGGTCGAACGCACGGGCGAAGTCGAGGTCCCGCTGGTCGTGGGCGGGCACGGCCATGACCGCACCGTGGCCGTAGTCGGCGAGCACGTAGTCGGCGGCCCAGATCGGCAGGCGCTCCCCCGTCAGCGGGTGGATCGCGAACCGGCCGAGCGGCACGCCGGTCTTCGGACGGTCGGCGTTCTGCCGGTCGATCTCGGAGGTCTTCTGGGTCGCGACGAGGTACGCGTCGAAGTCGTCACGGACGGAGGACGGCACCGACGGGTCGGCGACCAACGCGGCGGCCAGGTCGGAGTCCGGTGCCACGACGAGGAACGTGACGCCGTGGATCGTGTCCGGACGCGTGGTGAACACCGTCACCGGTTCGTCGCGACCCTCGATCACGAAGTCGACGTCGGCGCCCACGGAACGGCCGATCCAGTTGCGCTGCTGCGCGATGACCTTCGCCGGCCAGCGTCCCTCGAGCTGGTTGAGGTCGTCCAGCAGCCGGTCCGCGTAGTCGGTGATCTTGAAGTACCACTGCGTCAGCTTCTTCTTGACGACGACCGCGCCGGACCGGTCCGAGGTGCCGTCGGGCAGCACCTGCTCGTTGGCGAGCACGGTCTGGTCCACCGGGTCCCAGTTGACCCAGCTGTCCTTCCGGTAGGCCAGCCCCTTCTCGTACATCTTGAGGAACAGCCACTGGTTCCACTTGTAGTACTCGGGGTCCGACGTGTGGATCTCGGTCGTCCAGTCGAACGACGGCGCGTACCGCTTGAAGGAGGCCTTCTGCTGCTCGATGTTCGCGTAGGTCCACTCCTTCGGGTCCACTCCGCGCTTGATCGCCGCGTTCTCCGCCGGCAGCCCGAAGGAGTCCCACCCGATCGGGTGCAGCACGTTGAAGCCCTGCTGCCGCCAGTACCGCGCCACGAAGTCGCCGAGCGCCCAGTTCTCGGCGTGGCCCATGTGCAGGTCGCCGGACGGGTACGGGAACATCTCGAGGATGTACTTCCGGGGGCGCGTGTCGTCGAGGTCGGTGGTGAAGAGTCCGAGCTCCTCCCAGCGCGGCTGCCACTTCTCCTGCAGACGACGGAAGTCGTAGGCGTTCGGGTCCTCGGGGTACGGCTCGGTGGTCACGGAACTCTCATTCACTCTGGAGGCACGGCGCACGTCCGTCGGACGCGCTCCGGTCACCAAGGGTACAAGGCCTGGAGGCGCGGATCGGCGCGGTCCGTCGGCCCGGGCCCGTCAGGTTGTCACCAGCTGCCCGTCGCGCATCCGGAGGGTCCGGTCGACGAGCTCCGCGGGCACCGGCACGTGCGACACGACGACGACGGTGCGCCCCGCCCCGCGTGCTGCCCGGACGACGTCGCGCAGCACGGCGTCGCCGAGGTCGGGGTCGATGTCGGCGGTCGGCTCGTCGAGCACGAGGACCGGGAACGCGTGCAGCAGCGCCCGGGCGAGCGCGAGCCGGTGCGCCTGCCCGCCGGACACCAGGGCGCCGCGCTCTCCCACGCCCGCGTCGAGTCCGCCGCGTCGGGCGACCCACTCGCCGAGGCCGACCCGGTCGAGCACGGCGAGCAGCTCCTCGTCGGTCGCGGTGTCCCGCGCGAAGAGCAGGTTCTGTCGTACCGACTGGTCGAACACGAACGGGTCCTGCTCGATCAGGCCGATGCGGGCGCGCACGGCGTCGGGGTGCATGTCCTTCGCCTCGACGCCGTCGATCGTGAAGGAGCCCTCGTGGTCGACGAACCGGACGAGGGCGTCGACCAACGTCGACTTGCCCGCGCCGCTCGGCCCTTCGAGCACGACCACCTCGCCGGGGCGCAGGTCGAGCGAGACCCCGTCGACGGCGGCCGTCGTCGCGCCGGGCCACCGGACGGTCAGGTCGCGCAGGCGGACCGTGACGGGCCCCTCGACCTCGAGTGACGCCGGGTCGGCCGCCGCTTCGGGTTCCGGCACGATGCCGGCGGGCACCACCGCGGGCACCACCTGCTCGACGCGGTCGGCAGCGGCACGGACGCGTCGGAGCGTCAGCACTGCGAGGGGCACACCGCCGATGACCTCGAAGAGCGCGAGCGGCACGAACACCGCCAGCGCCCACAGCGGACCGTCGAGCGAGCCGGCGACGACCGCGGGAGCACCGACGGCCAGGATGCCGACCACCGCGCCCCCGCCGACGAGCCCGACGAGCGCGCCGACGAGCGACTCCACCGTCCCGCGGCGGCGCACGGCCGCGGTCACCCGCGCGTCGAGCCGGGCGATGTGGGCGAGACGTTCGTCGAGCGTCCCGTAGGCGACGAAGACGTCGAGCGTCCGCACGGTGTCGAGCACGAGGTCCGCCACGCGCCCCCGCTCCGCCGCGGTCTGCTCGTCGGACCGCTTCGCGATCGACAGCGTCACGACCGACCCGAGCAGGGCCGCCACGAGGAGCGCGACGAGCAGCACGAGCGCCGCCGGGACGGACACGAGCGCCACCGCGACGACGGAGAGCACCGCGACGCACCCGGCGGAGACCAGCGGGCCGACGACGCGGATCGGCAGGTCCTGCAGCCGGTCGGTGTCGGTGACGAGCCGCGTGAGGAGGTCCCCGCGTCCGGTGGACCCGAGGCCCGCGGGCGCGACCGAGGACAGCCGTCGGTACATCTCGGTCCGCACGACGGCCAGCTGCCGGAACGACGCGTCGTGTCCGGCGAGCCGGTCGACGTACCGCAGCGCCGCCCGGCCGAGTGCGAACGCCCGCACGCCGACCATCACGAGGGTCAGGTAGAGGATCGGGGGGTGCTCCGCCGCCCGGGTGATGAGGTAACCGCTCGCAGCGAGGAGCGCGACCGCGCACGCAGCGCTGAGCGCCCCGGCCGCGACGGCTCTGCCCCAACCGGCCCCGTGCGGCATGGCGAGCCGCAGGACCGGGTCGTGTCGTGCCTCCCGGCTCATGCGCGCGCTCCGTCCGCCCGGGCGACCGTCACCGATCCGCCGCTGTGCAGGTCGACACGGACGTCGCCCGCGGCGACGACGGCCGGCCGGTGACTCGCGACGACGACGACCGCGCCGTCCTCGGCGAGCCGGCGCACGGCGGCGACGACGTGCGCCTCGGCCTCCGCGTCGAGCGCGGAGGTCGGTTCGTCGAGCAGCACGAGCGGTGTCCCCACGCGACGTGCGCGGTACAGGGCGCGCGCCACGGCGACGCGCTGCGCCTGGCCGCCGGAGAGGCCGCTGCCGTCGGACCCGACCGGGAGGCGCGGGTCGAGACCCAGCCCCGTCGCACGCAACGCGGACCGGACGGCGTCGTCGTCCGGGGTCGCGCTGAGCGCGACGTTCTCGGCGATCGTGCCGCGGACGAGTCGGGGGCGCTGGTCGGCCCACGTCGTGCGGTCGGTGATCGTGCTGCCGGCTGCCCCGGGCACCGTGATGGTCCCGTCGTGCGGCAGGACGCCGCGGACGGCCGCGAGGAGGCTGGACTTGCCGGAACCGCTCGGTCCGGCCAGGACGATGACCGTCCCCGGTGTCGCACGCAGGTCCACCGGTCCGATCACCACGTCCGGCCGGCGGACGGTCACACCCTCGAGCACGAGGTCGTCCGCAGCCGGTTCCCCGACCGGGCCGGCCGACGGCGCGGTGTCGTCGTCGAGGACGTCGAGCACGGCGGCCGAGGCCTCGACGCCGTCCTGTGCCGCGTGGAAGTCGGCGCCGACCTGCCGGACGGGCGCGAACGCCTCCGGCGCGAGGACGAGCACGAACATCGCGGCACCGAGACCGAGGGAGCCGTCGACGAGCCGGATGCCGATGGAGACGGCGACGAGGGCCACCGAGAGGCTCGCGGCGAGTTCGAGCGCGAAGCCGCTCACGAAGGACAGCCGCAGGACGCCCAGGGTGCCGCGGCGGTACTGGTCGGTGACGGTGGCGATCCGCCCGACCTGACGCCGGGCACGGCCGAACACCTTGAGGGTCGCGAGCCCCTCGACTGCCTCGGTGAAGGCACCACCGAGCCGTGCCAGGGCATCGGACTGCCTGCGTTGCAGCGACTGGGTCGCGAGCCCGATGAGGATCATGAAGACGGGGATCACCGGCAGCGCGCAGACGATGATGATCCCGCTCGTCAGGTCTCCCAGGCCGATGGCCACCAGGAGCATCGGGGTCGCGATGGCGGTGAGCGCGAGCTGCGGCAGGTACCGCCCGAAGTAGGCGTCGAGCGCGTCCAGCCCGGGGCCGAGCGTCGTGGCGAACCCGGCGCTGGACCGAGTCGTGAGCCACGACGGACCGCGCTCGGCCGCACGTGCCAGGACCGTCGCGCGCAGCTCGCTCTTCACCGTCGCCGCGGCTCGCGCTGCGAGGTCGTCGGTCGCCCAGGCGGCACCGGCGCGGACGACGAACGCCGCCCCGAGGATCGTCAATGTCTGCGCGAGCGCAGCGGGGACGACCCCGCGGTGCACGGCGTCCACGCCGAGCGTGACCGACGCGGCGATCCCCCACGCGATCCCGATCGTCGCGAGGGTCCGGAGCACGCCGGTGCCGGCCGCCGCGACGATGAAGCCGCGGGCCGTCCTCGAGAGACGCAGGAGTCGTGGGTCGAGCGGCTTCACCGTCGCCGCCTAGTGTGCAGCCTGGGTGACGTGGGTGCGGGAGACGCGCTTGCGGAACACCCAGTAGGTCCAGGCCTGGTAGGCGAAGACGAGCGGGACGAAGATCAACGCGACCCAGCTCATCACCGTCAACGTGTAGGACCCGCTGGAGGCGTTCCAGACCGTGAGGCTGTTCGCCGGGTCGTTCGTCGCGGGCATCACGTCCGGGAAGATCGCGGTGAACATCGCCAGCACGATCCCCGCGATGGTCAGGGCCATCAGCGTGAACGCGCGTCCTTCCTTCCCCCACGCGTTGCACAGCACCGCCAGGAGGAGCGTGACGGCGGCCACGACCGACAGGACCAGCGACGCCGGGGTGGAGCGGACGAAGGCCATCCAGACCAGGAACACGGCACCGACGACGATCGTGACGATGCCCGCGCGGGTCGCGAGTCGCTTGGCGCGTTCGCGGATCTCGCCCTCGGTCTTCAGCGCGACGAACACGACGCCGTGGGTGAAGAACACCAGCAACGTCGCCAGGCCGGTCAGGAGCGCGAACGGGTTGAGCAGGTCGAACAGGGTGCCGGTGTAGTTGTGCCCCGAGTCCATCGGGATGCCGCGGACGACGTTGCCGAACGCGACGCCCCAGAGGAACGACGGGACCGCGCTGCCGACGATGATCATCAGGTCGAAGCGGCGCTTCCACTCGTGGTGCTTGTTCTGGTGGCGGTACTCGAACGAGACACCGCGGGCGATCAGCGCGGCGAGGATGAGCAGCAGGGCGAGGTAGAAGCCGGAGAACATCGTGGCGTACCACTCCGGGAACGCGGCGAACAAGCACGCGCCCGCGACGATGACCCAGGTCTCGTTGAGGTCCCACACCGGGCCGATCGTGTTGATCAGCACGCGCCGGTCGGTGTCGTCCTTCCCGAGGAACGGCAGGGACATGCCGACACCGAAGTCGAAGCCGTCGAGGACGAAGTACCCGACGAAGAACACCCCGACGATCGCGAACCAGAGAACAGGCAGATCCATCTCAGTACACCGTCAC
>NZ_JBQEPN010000007.1:93258-210842 GCF_052045775.1 Curtobacterium sp. 22159 | reverse complement strand
GATCGAGGCATGAACGACACCATCACCGTCTGCGGGATCATCGCCACCGAGCCCCGCCACCTCGTCACCGACACGGGCATCGCCATCACGAGCATGCGGCTCGCGTCGCCATCGCGCCGCTGGGACCGGTCGACGTCCGCCTGGACCAACGGCGCGACGAACTGGTACACCGTCACGGCCTTCCGGTCGCTCGCGGCCAACGTCCACCGGTCCCTGAAGAAGGGGGACCGCATCGTCGTCACCGGGCGCCTCCGGATCCGGACGTGGGAGCGCGACGGCCGTGGCGGCACGTCGGTCGAGATCGATGCCGAGGGCGTGGGGCACGACCTGGCCTGGGGCATCAGCAACTGGGTGCGCGTTCCCCGACAAGCGGGCGAGGCAGCGGCGGCTCCCGGCAGCACGTCCGTGCTCGCGCCGGACGTCGACCCGGAGACCGGCGAGATCCGTGGTGTCGGCGACGAGACGCGCTCGGACCCCGACGCGGCTGCAGCGCTGCACGCCGCCCCGGGTCCGGACGTCGACCACGACGAGGACCTGCCCGATTCGACCGAGGCCGCGCGTCACACCGCGGCGGTGAACGGGCACGAGTTCGACCCCGCCGACGTGGCCCTCCCGTTGGACGAGCACGACCGTGTCGCCGCGTGATCGGCAGCACCCGCCCTCGCCGGTTCCGGCCGAGGGTGACGGGGGACACCGACCGCGGGCGCGGTCAGTAGACTTGGCGCGATATGGCTGAGTACATCTACCAGATGGTCCGCGCCCGCAAGGCGGTCGGCGACAAGCTGATCCTCGACGACGTCACCATGTCGTTCCTCCCCGGCGCCAAGATCGGCGTCGTGGGGCCGAACGGCGCCGGCAAGTCGACGATCCTGAAGATCATGGCGGGTCTCGACCAGCCGTCCAACGGCGAGGCGAAGCTCACCCCGGGCTTCACCGTCGGCATCCTCATGCAGGAGCCGGAGCTCGACGAGTCCAAGACGGTGCTCGAGAACGTGCAGGAAGGCGTGGGCGAGATCCACGCGAAGATCACGCGCTTCAACGAGATCTCCGCCCTCATGGCGGAGCCGGACGCCGACTTCGACGCGCTCCTCGCCGAGATGGGCACGCTGCAGGAAGAGATCGACGCGGCCGACGCGTGGGACCTCGACTCGCAGCTGGAGCAGGCCATGGCCGCCCTCCAGTGCCCGCCGGGGGACGAGCTCGTCACGCACCTCTCCGGTGGTGAGAAGCGTCGCGTTGCGCTCTGCAAGCTCCTGCTCCAGAAGCCCGACCTGCTCCTCCTCGACGAGCCCACCAACCACCTCGACGCCGAGTCCGTCCTCTGGCTCGAGCAGCACCTGCAGCAGTACCACGGTGCCGTCCTGGCCGTGACCCACGACCGGTACTTCCTGGACCACGTGGCCCAGTGGATCGCCGAGGTCGACCGCGGGCGCCTCTACCCGTACGAGGGCAACTACTCGACCTACCTCGAGAAGAAGCGTGCTCGTCTCGAGGTCCAGGGCAAGAAGGACGCCAAGCTCGCGAAGCGTCTGTCCTCGGAGCTCGACTGGGTCCGGAGCAACACGAAGGGCCGTCAGGCGAAGTCGAAGGCCCGTCTCGCCCGCTACGAGGAGATGGTCGCGGAGGCCGAGCGCACGCGCAAGCTCGACTTCGAGGAGATCGTCATCCCCGTCGGCCCGCGTCTCGGTTCGCAGGTCATCGACGCCGAGCACCTGCACAAGCAGTTCGGGGAGCGCGTCATCATCGACGACCTGTCCTTCACGCTGCCCCGCAACGGCATCGTCGGGGTCATCGGCCCGAACGGCGTCGGCAAGACCACGCTGTTCAAGACGATCGTCGGGCTCGAACCCCTCGACGGCGGCACGCTGAAGATCGGCGAGACGGTCGACATCTCGTACGTCGACCAGAGCCGCGGCGGCATCGACCCGAACAAGAATCTCTGGGAGGTCGTGTCCGACGGGCTCGACTACATCCAGGTCGGCAAGACCGAGATCCCGTCGCGCGCCTACGTGTCGCAGTTCGGGTTCAAGGGCCCGGACCAGCAGAAGAAGGCGGGCGTGCTCTCCGGTGGTGAGCGCAACCGTCTGAACCTGGCGCTGACCCTCAAGCAGGGCGGCAACCTGCTGCTCCTCGACGAGCCGACGAACGACCTCGACGTCGAGACCCTGGGCAGCCTCGAGAACGCGCTCCTCGAGTACCCGGGTTGCGCCGTGGTGATCACGCACGACCGGTGGTTCCTCGACCGCATCGCGACGCACATCCTCGCGTGGGAGGGGCTGAACGAGGACGGGACGCCGAACTGGTACTGGTTCGAGGGCAACTTCGAAGCGTACGAGGAGAACAAGATCGAGCGGCTCGGCGTCGACGCTGCGAAGCCCGGTCGGGCGACGTACCGCAAGCTCACCCGCGACTGATCGTGGCGCGCCTGCACGCTCCCATCCGCATGCGCTGGAGCGACATCGACGCGTACGGTCACGTCAACAACTCCGCGATGCTGCGCCTCCTGGAAGAGGCGCGCATCGTGGGGTTCTGGGGGCCCGACCCCGAGGAACTCGAGTCCGACGGCTCCATCCCCGAGCCGATCATCGACGGCCGACCCGGCTCGGGCACGATGACGGTGATCGCGGCGCAGCGTCTCGAGTACCTGGCATCGATCCCGTACTTCCGCCAGCCGCTCGACATCCAGATGTGGATCGGGCGCATCGGCGGCGCGAGCATCGACGTCTCGTACGAGGTCTGGTCGCCGGTCGGGCACGAACCGGCGGTGCTCTACACCCGGGCGACGACGGCGCTCGTGATGGTGGACGCCGCGAGCAACCGACCGCGCCGGCTGACCGACGCCGAGCGGGAGGCCTGCGCGCCGTTCATCGAGCCGGCGGTCGAGTTCTCCCGGCCGTAGCCGCGCGCACGCCTGGCGATGGTCAGCGCGGGACGCGCATCATGCCCTCCTGCGCCACCGACGCCAGGAGTCGACCGTCCTGCGAGAACATCCGCCCGAACGCGAGTCCCCGTCCGCCCTGCGCGCTCGGGGACTCCTGCGTGTAGAGGACCCACTCGTCGGCCCGGCCGTCGCGGTGCCACCACATCGCGTGGTCGAGGCTCGCGCTCTTCACACCAGGGGTTCCCCACGCGACCCCGTGCCGTCGCATGATCGGTTCGAGGATGGACAGGTCGCTCGCGTAGCCGAGCACGGCCCGGTGCAGGGCCGGGTCGGCGGGCAGGTCGCCGTCGACGCGGAACCAGACGGCCTGGTGGGGAATGTGCTCACCCTGGACGTCGACGAACACCGGGCCCTCGACGTGCCGGAGGTCGATCGACCGCTCGGCCCAGGCCCGCGCGACCGGGTGGTCGATGGCGGACAGGATCGACGCTGCCGACGGCAGGGACTCGGGTGCAGGGGTGTCGACCGGGAACGGGTCCTGGTGCTCGACACCCGTGTCCGGCCGCTGGAACGAGGCGATCATCGAGAAGATCGGCACACCCCGTTGGTAGGCCTGAACGCGCCGCGCCGCGAAGGACCGTCCGTCGTGGATGCGTTCGACGCCGAACGTGATCGGCAGGTCGATGTCGCCCGGCCGGAGGAAGTACCCGTGCATCGAGTGGATGTCGCGGTCCTCGATCGTGGACTGCGCGGCGACGATGCACTGCGCGAGCACCTGGCCGCCGAACACGCGGCCACCCGGGGACCAGTGGCTCGCGCCGGTGAGGATCGTCTCCCCGGTGCTCGCACCCGTGTCCTCGAGTCGGAGGGTCCGCAGGAAGTCCGGTTCGCCGTTCACACCGAGCAGTCTACGAACCGCCCCGGCTGCTGCTGACGGACGCGGCCGGTAGTATCCGTGGTGACATGGGCACCTCGTTCACGCTTCCCGACGCAGCCTCGCTCGGAGACCTCCGCACCTACCTCGGACGGGCCGCCCGCATCGAGGACGGCTCGGTCCGGCTCATCGCCGACTCGGGCGTCCTGGCGGTGTACACGGCGATCCTCTACCCGATCGGCCTGCTCGACGAGTTGCCGACCGTGCTCGGCCTCCGGACGTTCTCCCTCGCGGCCCCCGCCGAGATCGACGCCGTCGTGCCGCTGGCGTCGCTGCAGGAACGCCTGCGCCTCCTCGCCGAGGAACAGGACGCCGAGCACGCCGAGGGCGCGGACCCCACCCGGGCCACCCCGATCGAGGTCGAACTCCCGCACGAGGTACACACCGTCACCTGGGCCGCCATCTCCCCGCCCCGCGGCGGATGGGTCCCGCTGCCCGACGTCTCGCCCGAGCTGCTCCGCCGCGCAACACGCGACGGCATCGCCGAGGTCGCCGACGCCGTCCCGTCCAACGCCGGTGAAGCCATCGTGCGTCGCGTCCGCGCCGAGGTCTGGGGGCGGCCCGTCCCCGGCGTCGAACACGTCCCGGCGGGCGCCGGGTTCGCGGGGGAGAGCCTCGGGTTCCTCGGGCACGACCCCGTGCGGTTGTTCGAGACGGGTCCCTGGAGCCGCTTGACGACCTCGCGGGGGCACGTGCTCGTCAAGCGTCGCGCCTGGACGCTCAACCCGTAGCCAGGGTTCTCCGGCGCCTGCGTGGTTGGCTGGTGGCATGCACGTCTTCCTCACCGGCGCCTCCGGCTACATCGGTTCCTCGGTCCTCCGGGCCCTCGTGGCCCACGAGCACGAGGTCACCGCGATCGTGCGCACGGACGCGAAGGCGCAGGCCGTCCGCGACGCCGGCGGCCGGGCCCTCGTCGGCGACGTGACGGACACGGACGTCGTCCGCCGGCTCGCGCACGAGGCCGACGCCGTCGTGCACACCGCGTCCGCGCAGGGCATCGACCCGGACTTCACCACGACCGTCCTCGAGGCGCTGCACGGGACGCCGAAGCCGTTCGTGCACACCAGCGGCATCTTCACGTTCGGAGACTCGACGGACATCTCGGAGCAGTCTCCGATCGACCCGCCCGCGTTGACCGCGTGGCGTGTCCCGAACGAGGCCCGGGTCCGGGCGAGCGACGTGCGCACGACCATCATCGCGCCGGGCATCGTGTACGGTCGCGGCGCCGGCATCCCGGCGATGTTCGTCGGTGACGGCGAACACGAGGTCCGACTCGTCGGCGACGGGTCCCAGCGCTGGACGACGGTGCACATCGACGACCTGGGCGAGCTCTACGTCCTCGCGGTGCACCGGGGCGAGCAGGACGGTTACGTGGTGGCCGCGAGCGGCGACAACCCGACGGTGCGGGAGATCGCCGAGGCGGGCGCCCACGGTTCGCCCGTCGTCGCGGAGAGCGTCGACGCGTCCCGCGAGCGGCTCGGTACCGCCTACGCCGACGCGCTGCTCCTGCACCAGGAGGCGTCGGGCGCGCACGCACGGTCCGCGTTCGGGTGGAACCCGGCCCGTCCGTCGCTGGTCGACGACCTCGCCGACGGGTCCTACGTGCGCTGAACGACGCGAGCGCCGACGCGCCGCGTCCAAAGCCGACGCGCCGACGCGCCGACGCGCCGACACCCCGACGCGCGTCAGTCGAACGAGTTGGTCATGGCGTGGGCCGCGCGGTCGAGGTAGGCCCAGAGCTCGGCTTCGTCGAGGGGCGCGAGCCCGAGTGACTCGACGGCGTCCCGCATGTGGAGCAACCAGCGTTCCCGTGCCTCGGGCGTGACCCGGAACGGGGCGTGGCGCATCCGGAGCCGGGGGTGGCCCCGCTGCTCGCTGTACGTGCCCGGTCCGCCCCAGTACTGCTGCAGGAACGCGGACAGGCGCCAGATCGCCCCCTCGAGGTCGTCCGCCGGGTACATGGGCCAGATGACGTCGTCCTGCTGCACGCCGTCGTAGAAGCGTCGCACGAGCCGGTCGAACGTGGGTGCGCCGCCGATGCGCTCGTACAGTGAACCGGTGGCCGAGACGCCGTGCTCGCCCACGCGCAGGGTGATCGGCTGCGCGGGGACGCCGCCGGGCGCACCCGACGACGCGCTCGGGGGAGGAGCCTGGTCGGTCACTGCGGGTCCTTCCCGGAGTCGTGGTCGTCGGTCCGGATCGGCTGCCCGAGGATGTTCCGCCGGGGCCGTCGGGGCTTGGTGGGTGCCGGGGTGGGCTGGGTCCGCACGGTCCGGAGGCCGTTGATGGACGTCGCGTTCTCCCACCCCTGCGGCATGATCATCGCCATCGCCGGCAGGGTCACCCCGAGCTCGTCGACCGCGCGCTTGAGCCGCACGCGGAGTTCTCGGCCGACGACGTCGAGCTCGGAGGCACGGGTCTTCACGACCAGGCGGAACACCATGCCGACGTCGGTGATCGACTGCAGCCCCCAGATCTCGGGCTTCTCGACGATGCGCTGGCGCCACCGGGGCTCCTGCGACATCGCGACGGCGGCCTTGAGCAGGGCGTCCTGCACCGCGTCGATGTCGGTGTCGTACGGGACGGTGATGTCGACGAGCACGCGGGACCACCCCTGGGACAGGTTGCCGACCCGCAGGATCTGCCCGTTGGGCACGAACCAGAGGATGCCGTTGACGTCGCGGATCTGCATGACGCGCAGACCGACGTTCTCGACCACGCCGGTCGCCTGACCGGTGTCGACGACGTCGCCCACGCCCGCCTGGTCCTCGAGGATCATGAAGACCCCGGACAGCAGGTCGCGCACGATGCTCTGTGCGCCGACCGCGAGACCGGCGGCGACGAGGGACGCGCCGCCAACGATGCCGACGGCGGCGTTCGGGATGACGAGCGGGATGATGACCACGAGCGCGAGGACGACGACGATGACGGTCGCGAGGTTCTCGAGGACGCTGCCGAGCGTCCGGGTCCGCTGCACGACGCGAGCGGTCTGGATGGGTGAGGCGATGAGCGCCTGGGTGTCCTGCGCGCCCTGACGCTTCTTCACGCCGTTCACGACGCGGTCGACGATGCCCTTGATCGAGTGCCGCAGGATCACCCGCAGGATGATCGCGGCGAGGACCGTGATGACGATCGTGATCGGCACGTGCCACGTGTCGACGAACTGACCGAACGTCTGCGTCACCACCTGCGCGGCGTCGGTCGGGGTCGGGGAGGGTGCAGCCAATTGCATGATCCGGTCGATGCTAAAGGGCGGGGCCTCGGCCTTCCCTGAGGAACGCCGAGACCCCGCCGGTGGTCGAGCTGGGGCTCAGGCGTCCGCGGCCTGCACCCGCAGCGCGCGCTCCGTGCCCGCCAGGCTCTCGGAGACGATGCGCCGCAGCGCGGGCGTCTCCGGGTGCGCGTCGAGCCAGGCCGCCGCCGCGTCCCGGAGCTCGGCCGACGCGAGCGGCGCCGGGTAGAGCCCCGTGACGATGGTGTCGGCCATGTGGTAGCTGCGCTCGGCCCAGATGCGCGTGAGCACCTCGAAGTACTTCGGGACGAGGCCCTCGAGCACGACCGGGCTGTTCACGTGCTGGTAGCCGACGGTGGTCTGGCGCACGATCGCGTTCGGCAGCTCCGACGAGTCGACGAGCGACGAGAACGCCGCGAGCTTGCCCTCCGCCGTGGGGATCGTGGCTCGGGCACGGGCAGCGGCCTGCTCGCCCGAAGCGGTCTTGTCGGCGGCGAGCTCCGCGTCGACCTCGGCGTCGCCGGCCGCGCCCGCGAGCACGAGGCCCTCGAGCAGCTCCCACCGGAGGTCCGTGTCGATCTCGAGGCCGGTCAGCGTCACCGAACCGGCACGCAGCCCGGTGAGGGTGGCGACGTGCTCGGGCGTCGAGGCGATCTGCGCGAAGAACTTCACGAACTGGAACTGCGCGTCGGACCCGGCCTCGGCCGAGCTCGCGAGCTGCCAGAGGGTGTCGCCGACGGTGCGGATCGTGGCGTCGACCGTCGCGGGGGCGACGTAGTTGCGCGCGGTGAGGAGCAGCTGCGAGAGCGTCGTCCGGATCGTCGTCGACTCGGTCTCGGTCGCGATGTTGCCGAGGACGAGCCGGACGTAGTCGCTGGCCGGGGACTCGGCGTCGCGCGTGGCGTCCCACATCGCACCCCACACGATCGAGCGGGCGAGCGGGTTCGCGATCGAGGCGAGGTGCTCGATCGCGGTGCGGCGGGACTGCTCGTCGAGCCGGATCTTGGCGTAGGCCAGGTCGTCGTCGTTGAGGAGCACGAGGTCGCCGCGGTGGGTCCCGACGAGCTCGGGCACCTCGGTGCGGGCGCCGTCGACGTCGATCTCGACACGGTGCGTGCGCTCGAGCTTGCCGCCGGCGGACGCGGTGTCCGCGCCGAAGGGGGCGTCCGCGTCCTGCTGGAACGCGTACACGCCGATCGCGAGACGGTGCGGGCGGAGCGTGGGGTGGTCGGCCGGGGCTTCCTGCAGGACGGCGAAGGACGTGATCACGCCGGAGTCGTCGGTCTCGATCTCCGGCCGGAGCGTGTTGACGCCGGCCGTCTCGAGCCAGAGCTTCGACCACTCCGAGAGGTCACGCCCGCTCGTCGCTTCGAGCTCGACGAGCAGGTCGCGCAGTTCGGTGTTCGAGTGGTGGTGCTTCTTGAAGTACGCCGAGACACCGGCGAAGAAGGCGTCGATGCCGACCCACGCGACGAGCTGCTTGAGGACCGAGCCGCCCTTCGCGTAGGTGATGCCGTCGAAGTTGACCTGCACGTCCTCGAGGTCGTTGATGGTCGCGACGATCGGGTGCGTCGAGGGCAGCTGGTCCTGCCGGTAGGCCCACGACTTCTCCATGGCCTGGAACGTGGTCCACGCCTCGGTCCACTCGGTGGCCTCGGCGGTGGCGATGGTGGAGGCCCACTCCGCGAAGGACTCGTTGAGCCACAGGTCGTTCCACCACTTCATGGTGACGAGGTCGCCGAACCACATGTGGGCGAGCTCGTGCAGGATCGTGACGACCCGGCGCTCCTTGATGGCGTCGGTCACCTTCGAGCGGAACACGTACGTCTCGGTGAAGGTCACCGCGCCGGCGTTCTCCATCGCACCCGCGTTGAACTCCGGCACGAAGAGCTGGTCGTACTTCTCGAAGGGGTACGCGACGTCGAACTTCTCCTCGTAGTAGGCGAAGCCCTTCTTGGTGATGTCGAACACGTACTCGGGGTCGAGGTACTCCGCCAGCGACTTGCGCGCGAACACGCCCAGCGGGATGGTGCGGCCGTCGCGGCTGGTCAGTTCGTCAAGGACGACCTCGTACGGGCCGGCGACGAGGGCGGTGATGTAGCTGGAGATCTTCGCGGTCGGCGCGAAGGTCCACGTGGCGACCTCGCCGTCGACGTGGGGTTCCGGCGTGGGGGAGTTCGAGACCACCTGCCACCGCGACGGCGCCGTCACGGTGAACGAGAACTCGGCCTTGAGGTCGGGCTGCTCGAACACGGCGAACATCCGGCGCGAGTCCGGCACCTCGAACTGGGAGTAGAGGTACACCTCGTCGTCGACGGGGTCGACGAAGCGGTGCAGCCCCTCGCCCGTGTTCGTGTACAGCGCGTCGGCGACGACGACGAGCTCGTTCTGCTCCTGCAGCCCGTCGAGCTGGATGCGCACGCCGTCGTTCACCGCGGCGACGTCGAGCGCCGTGCCGTTCAGCGTGATCGAGTGCACCGTCTTCGTGATCGCGTCGATGAACGTCGAGGCGCCGGGCGTCGCGGTGAACCGCACGCGCGTGGTGCTGCCGAACGTCTCGGCGCCGCGGGTCAGGTCGAGCTCGACGTCGTACGTCTGCACGTCGACGATCGCGGCGCGTTCCTGGGCTTCGATTCGGGTGAGGTTCTCTCCGGGCACGGACGCTCCAACTTCGCTTGGGGACGCGGACGGTCGTTGTCCGCGTTTCGGGGAGCCCCGCGACGGCGTCGTGCACCGGCGGGACGATGGGATCCAGCCTAGCGAGCGGGCGTACGCTCGCACCGTGACGGACACGACTGTGGACACGACGACCGACCGCACCGCTGTGGAGTTCTGGTTCGACCCGAACTGCCCGTGGGCCTGGATGACGAGCCGCTGGGTGGGCGAGGTCGCTGAACACCGCGACCTCGACGTGACCTGGAAGGTGATGAGCCTCTTCGTCCTCAACGAGGACCAGGACATCCCCGAGGACTACCGGAAGCGCATCGTCACCGGCCAGGTCTACCCGCGCATCGTGACGGCGGCGCGGCTGCGGCGCGGACAGGACGTCGTGAAGCCGCTGTACGACGCGCTCGGCGAGCACATCCACCACCGCCAGGAGCGGGACCCGGAGCAGGTCGTCCCCGCGGTGCTCGAGGAACTCGGGCTCGACGCCGACCTGCTCGAGTACGCCTGGACGGACGAGGTCGACCAGGCCGTGCGCGCCAGCCACCAGGACGGCATCGACCGCGTCGGTCAGGACGTCGGCACGCCGGTCATCGCCGTCGAGGGAACCGCCTTCTTCGGTCCGGTCATCTCGCCCGCGCCGAAGGGCCAGGAGGCGCTGGACCTGTGGGACGGCGTCGTCGCGGTCGCGAAGTACCCCGGCTTCTTCGAGCTGAAGCGGTCGCGCACGGTCGGTCCGATCTTCGACACGGTCGCGTAGCGCGCCGCGGTTCAGGACAGCGGCAGCCGCATCAGGGTCAGGTCGAGCCAGCGGTCGAACTTGCGTCCGACCTCGGGCAGGACGCCGACGGTCGCGAAGCCGAGCCGCTCGTGGAGCGCGATCGAGCCGGTGTTCGACGAGCAGATGCCGGCCATCATGACGTGCATCCCCCCGTCGCGCGCGTGCTCGACGAGCGCCGTCATGAGCGTCGTCGCGACGCCGCGCCCCCGGAAGGCCGGCACGACGTACACGCTGTGCTCGACGGTGTGGCGGTACCCCTGGTGGGGGCGGAACGCGCTGTAGGTCACGTAGCCGGCGACCGACCCGTCGACCTCGGCGACGAGCACGGGGAGCCCGGCGGCGCGGCGTTCGGCGAGCCAAGCGTCGAAGTACGCCCTGGGGTGCGGTTCCTCCTGCCAGATCGCGGTGGAGTGCAGGACCGCGTCGACGTGCAGCGCGTGGACGACGTCGAGGTCCCGGGGCTCGCAGTCCCGCACGGTGACCGGCGCGGCGGAGCCCGTCGCATATGCTGTCGTCATGTCTCACATCGTAGACGACGAGCTCGTCGACGAACAACGCGCCCTCGGCGAGCGCCTGCAGCGCCTGCGCACGGAGCGGAAGTGGAGCCTCACCGAGCTCGCCGAGGAGTCGGGCGTCTCGCGCGCCATGATCAACCGGGTCGAACGGGGGGTATCCAGCCCGACGGCGACCATCCTCGGCCGGCTGTCCGGCGCGTTCGGGCTCACGGTGTCGCAGCTCCTCGACGAGGCGCTCGACCCCGAGGTGCCCAGGGGGACCGATCCCGACACGGCGCGGGGCGTGCAGCGTGGCGCGACCGCGGATTCCTGGACCGATCCCGAGACCGGGTACCGCAGGCGTCCGGTCTCGAGCGCGGCGTTCCCCGCGGACGTGACCGAGGTGCGCCTCCCGGCCGGCCGTGAGGTGGCCTACCCGGCGTCCGCGTACGCGTTCCTGCGCCACTGCATCTGGGTGGTCGACGGCGTGCTCGAGGTCGTCGCCGGAGGCGACGCGACGCGGCTCGGCCCGGGTGACCGGATCGAGCTCGGTGAGCCCGCGGACGTCGTGTACCGCAACCCGGGCGAGGAGCCCGCGCGGTACGTGGTCGTGGTGGTCCGGGCCCCGTAGACCGAGGAATAGGATCGGTCCCATGCGCATCCACCTCGGAACGGACCACGCCGGCCTCGAGTTCAACAAGACCCTCGCGACGCACCTCACCGAAGCGGGGCACGACGTGGTGGACCACGGTCCGACCGAGTACGACGCGCTCGACGACTACCCCTCGTTCTGCATCAACGCCGCGCACGCGGTCGTGCAGGACCAGCGCGCCGGCGTGCAGGCGCTCGGCGTGGTGTTCGGCGGCTCCGGCAACGGCGAGCAGATCGCCGCGAACAAGGTCGAGGGCGTGCGGGCGGCGCTGGTGTGGAACGAGTCGACGGCGCTCCTGGCCCGTCAGCACAACGACGCGAACGTCATCTCGATCGGTGCGCGCCAGCACACCGAGGACGAGGCGATCCGCTTCGTCGACCTGTTCATCGCCGAGCCGTTCTCGGGCGAGGAGCGTCACGCCCGTCGCATCGCGCAGCTCGCCGAGTACGAGACGACGGGGCACATCGCCGGTAAGCAGATCGACGAGTAGAGCGGGTAGACAGGGGTCATGCCCGAGGGTCACTCCGTCCACCGCATCGCCCGCCAGTTCGACCTGCACTTCGTCGGCCACGTCTGCGAGGTCTCGAGCCCCCAGGGCCGCTTCGCCGCCGGTGCCGCCAGGCTCGACGGCAAGCGGATGATCGCCGCCCGGGCCGTCGGCAAGCAGATGTTCCTCGAGTTCGAGGACGACCTGTTCCTCCGCGTGCACCTGGGGCTGTACGGGGCGTGGGACTTCGCCGGCGACATCTCCACCGACGCCACCATGCGGAGCGCGAACGGCCGCATGGGGCAGACGAACCAGCGGGGGACCGACCTCGAGCACGTCCCCGACGATGCCGGTGAGGACTCGTTGACGTCGATCGGGGCGCCGCGCCGCGCCCGGTACCGGATGGCCGAGCAGGAGAAGGTCGAGGACCCGATCGAGGCGTTCCCCCCGGACCCCGTCGGCCAGGTCCGGGTGCGGATCCTCACCGAGGACGCCGTCGCGGACCTCCGCGGCCCGACCGCCTGCGTCGTCGAGGACCCGGCCGGCGTGCAGCGCGCTCTCGACAAGCTCGGACCGGACCCGATGAACGACGACGGTCCCGAGGCCCGGCAGGTGTTCGTCGACAACGTCCGGAAGCGGAACGTCGCCATCGGGCAGCTGCTCATGGACCAGGCGGTGGTGTCCGGCATCGGCAACGTCTACCGTGCGGAGCTGCTGTTCCGGCAGCGCATCGACCCGTACAAGCCGGGCAAGGAGCTCACCGTCGAGCAGGCGGAGGCGCTGTGGGCGGACTGGTCGAAGCTGCTCCACGACGGTGTCCGGATCGGTCAGATGATGACGATGGACGACCTCTCGCCGGACGAGTACCGGGCCGCCATGGCGTCGCGGGACGACCGGCACTGGGTGTACCACCGCGCCGGGGAGCCCTGCCGGGTGTGCGGCACGGAGATCCGGATGGCCGAGATGGCCGGGCGCAAGCTCTACTGGTGCCCGACGGACCAGGTGTAGCGGCGCTCAGAGGTCGCGGTGGGTGAACCGCCCTCCGATCGCCGTGGCCAGCACGTGCATGCCGCGGAGCACCGACGACGTCGGCGCGGCCAGCGGGTCCGACTCGACGAGCACGAGGTCCGCGACGTCCCCGACGGCGACGCCGACGCGCCCGTCGGTCGAACCCCGCCAGGCGGTCAGTGCGGAGATCCGCTCGGCCGGGTGCCACGCCGGTCGGCCGTCGCGGTCGCGGCCGACCGCCGCCGCCATCGAGACCCAGGGGTCCAGCGGCGCGACGGGGGCGTCCGACCCGAGCCGCAGCCGCGCCCCGGCGCGGTGGAGTGACGCGAACGCGAACGCGCGGTCGGTGCGGCCGGCCCAGTGGAGGTCGGCCAGGTCGCGGTCGTCCATCGCGTGCTCGGGCTGCACCGACGCCGCGACCCCCAGCCGCGCGAAGCGGTCGAGGTCGGCGGTGTCGAGCAGCTGCGCGTGCTCGATGGTGCCGCGCGACCCGACCGCCTCGAACACGTCGAGCGCGAGGGTGTTCGCCCGGTCGCCGATCGCGTGCACCGCCGGCACGAACCCTGCGTCGACCGCACGTCGGACCATGGCCACGAGGTCCTCGAACGGCCACGCGAGCACCCCCTCGCCCGCGGCCGTCGCCGCGGTCCGGGTGCCGAGCGACCCGTCGGTGATCACCTTGAACGGTCCGGTCCGCACGAGTCCGCGCGTGCCCTCCGCGACGTCGCCGGTGCGCAGCCCCCGCGCGATGGCCGCGTCGAGCTCGGCCGGGTAGACGCCGGAGTCGACCCGGAGTCCGTCCGTGCCGGCCTGCACGCGCCGGGTCCACCGGTCCAGCCCGAACACCATCTCGAGGTCGACCACGCGCGTCACGCCGCGGGCCGCGGCCGCCTCGACGGCGTCCGCGACGGCGGCGTCGAGCTCGTCGTCCGGGACGCGGGACAGGGCGCCGGTCACGTCGAAGGCGTCCTGCTCGCGGAGCACGCCGTCCTCGCCGGCGGCGAGCGGGCGCCCGAGGACGTGCGCGAAGTGGTCGAGTGCCGCCGTGTTGCACCAGACGGCGTGCAGGTCGGCGCCGACGACGACGACCGGGAGGCGCGGCGCGACCCCGTCGAGCAGCTCGCGTCGGGCGGGGCGGGGCCACAGCCCGTCGCGGTACCCGTGGCCGACCAGCACGCGGTCCGGCGCGCCCGTCCTCGCGACCGTCGCGAGGAGCGCGGCCGTCTCCTCGGCGGACCCGCACCCGGAGACGTCGACGCGGCGGCGGACGAGGGCCCACTGGTCGAAGTGCACGTGGTGGTCGACGAGGCCGGGTCCGAGCCAGGCGCCCGACGCATCGACGACGTCGGTGTCGACATCGGTCGGGTCGAGCGTGCCGGCCGGGGCGACCGCGGTGACCCGCCCGTCGACGATGCGGACGTCGGCGGGGGCGCCGGATGTGCCCACCCGCCGGACGGTCCGGAGCAGGACCTCCGTCGTCTCCGCCGTCACGGCCGGTCCGCCGCTGGTGCGTGCACGCGTTCCATCTCGTCCGCCAGCGCGGGGGACGCGTACGGACCGTCCTCGCGGAGTCCGGCGATGATGCGCTCGACGACCTCGGGCGCCTTGTTCTGCGAGAGCTTCGCGCGGGCGTCGAACCGGGTGATCCGGATCCGGATGCCGACGGTGCCCTTCGCCGTGCGCCGGGCGGTCTCCTCGTCGACCCGGAGGGACGCCGGGGACGGCATGACCCGTTCGAAGTGGTCGACGAGGTCGCCGAGGACGCGGAAGTTCTCCTCGTCGGACAGGATCTCCGGCGTGCCCCAGCAGTGTGCGGTGACGTGGTTCCACGTCGGCACGAACTGCTCCGGCGGGTACCAGGCCGGCGACACGTACCCGTGCGGGCCCTGGAAGACCACGAGCACCTCGTGCCGGCCGAGCTCGTGGGCGACCTCGTCGGGTCTGCCCACGTGCGAGACGAGCACGATCTCGTCGCCCGTGTCCTGCTCGGTGTCGAGGAGGACCGGGTAGTGCGACGCGACGAGTCCCGCGTCGGTGTGCGACACGATCGTGGCCCAGGGGTTGCCGTCGATGAGGCGTCGCACCTCGTCGACGTCCGTCATGAGGAAGTGCGGTGTGTGTCGCATGGTCGCCAGCGTGGCACATGGAAGGGTGGTCGTCATGTCGAACCGTGTCGCCTACGAGTCCGTCCTGCCGTACGTCCGGGAGTGGGTGTCGTACAAGGTGTGGCAGCTCCGGGTCCCCGGGGTGCAGGTCGCGATCGGACTCGGCGGCGAGGTGCTGTTCGACGAGGCGTGGGGGTACGCGGACGTCGAGGCGGGTCGGCGCCTCACCACGACGGACCTGTTCCGGATCGCCTCGCACTCGAAGACCTTCACGTCGACCGCCGTCATGCTGCTCGTCGAGCGCGGGTCCCTCCGCCTGGACGACACGGCGGGCACGTACGTCCCCGCACTCGTCGACGGGGGATCGCCGCTCGCCGACGTCACCGTGCGGGAACTGCTCGAGATGGGCGCCGGCGTGATCCGGGACGGGCACGACGGCGACTACTGGTCGCAGCTCCGCCCGTTCCCGGACGAGGACGAACTGCTCCGGCTGCTGCTCGACGACGGGCAGAAGGTCCCGGCCGGGTCGTCGTTCAACTACTCCAACCTCGGCTACTCGCTGCTCGGACTCGTGATCGCCGCCGTCTCCGGCCGGTCGTACGGCGAGTTCGTGCGGGCCGAGATCACCGAGCCGCTCGGGCTGCGGAACACCGGGCCCGACTGGGACCCGTCACGCGCGGACGAGTTCGTGGTCGGCTACTCCGGGCTGCACAACGCCCGCACGCGCCGACGACTGGCGCACGTCGACACCCGCGCCATGGCCGCCGCGACGGGGTTCCACGGCACGGCGTCCGACCTCGTGCGGTACTTCACCTCGCACGTCGTCGGACAGCCGGGCCTCCTCTCGGACCACGCGAAGCGGCTCGTGCAGCGTCCCGCGTGGGGCGCGTCCGACACCGCCGGCCCCAAGGGCTACGGTGCCGGGTTCATCACCGAGCGCATCGGCGGGCGTGAGGTCCGCGGGCACTCGGGCGGGTTCCCGGGCCACATCACCCAGTCGCTGTTCGACCCCGAGTCGGGGCTGGTCGTCTCCGTGCTGACGAGCGCCGCCGCCGGCCCGGCCACACTCGTCGCCACCGCCATCGTGCAGTTGCTCGACGCCGCGGCGGACGACCACGCCCCGGGCGCGGCCGTGCCCGACGACATCGACCCGACGGCGTTCACCGGCCGGTTCCAGAACCCCTGGGGCGTCACGGACATCGCCCTCGTCGGACGCCGGCTGCTCGCGATCGACCCCACCGCACCGGCGCCGCTCGACGCACCGACCCGGCTCGAGGTGGTCGACGGCGACACGCTGCGGATGACGCACGGGCGACGGTTCGGCTCGATCGACGAGGACGTCACCTACCGTCGCGACGCGGACGGACGCGTGCTGGCGATCCGCGGCGACGGTGGCATGACCTCGGAGCCGTGGGCCGTGCCCGAGGAGGCACCCGAGGTGGCGGCCGGACTCGTCTGACCCTCAGCGCACCTCGGCCGACGCCCACAGCCGCGCGGCCCCGGCGGCGACGGGCCGGAGCAGCGGCGGTGCGACGAGGAGCAGCGCCGCGAGGTAGCCGACGCACTGGAACAGGTACGGCAGCGAGAGCACGACGCCCAGGGCCTCCTGCGGGAGCGCAGCGAGGACGGGCGCGGTCGACAGCATGAGCAGCCCGACGAACCACGCGGCGGCGGCGACCGACGCGATCCATCCCAGGGCCCGCCGGGTGCCGCGCGTGCTCCGGGTCGTCCGGATCCCGGCGGCGAGCAGCGCGCCCTGCGCCACGACGACGAGCACCGTGGTGGCCAGACCCGGCGCCGGCCACGAGAGCGCGAAGGCGAGCACGGACACCCCGAGGGCGAGCAACGCGCGGTCCTGCGTCCGCCACCCGGCCGCGGCCGTGGTGCCGGCCGCGACTCCGGCGAGGACCGCGCCGACGGTCAGGACGCCGTTCGGCACCACCCACTGCGTGAGCACGACCGCCCCCGTGACACCGCTGGCGGCAGCGATCCCCGTGGCGACCACCGCGGCCAGCGCGGTCAGACGTTCCCCCGTGACGTTCCCCATGGCACGGAGCGTACCCCGGGGCGGGGGATAACCCCACCCCGGGTCCGGGAGGGGGCAGGATGGGAGAACGCGCGGCCGCCCGCGAGGCTTGGTGTCATGACCGACACCGCCCGCCTCGACCAGGCCGACACCGTCCCGTTGCACGACTCCGTCCCGCCAGGAGCCACCGAACCCATGCCGACCCAGCCGCAGCCGACGCCGCCGACCTGGGCCTCGACCCCGTCCCCGTCGGCAGCCACGGCATCCGGCGCCGGAGCCGGAGCCGGATCGGGCACGGGCATGACCGCCGGCGCGTTCTACCGGGAGGCCTGGCGCCGTCTGCCCCGCGACTTCGGCTACATGGCGCTCACGGCGGTGCTCCTGTGCACCCTGTACTTCGCGTTCCCCGCGGCCATCTTCGGCGGCGGCTCGCACGACCTGTTCAACCCGTTCACGCTGCTCATGTTCTTCATCGCGCTGTTCGTGGCGCGGTGGCTCGGAGCGTTCGAGAAGCTCCGCATCGGGTGGGCCGACGCCCGCCCGATCCGCCCGGTGGACTGGACGCCGCGTTGGCAGCAGAACTGGTGGACCCGCACGGGGTCGGCGGTCGCCAACCCGCACTACTGGCTGTACCTGCTGCACGCGGCGGTCGTCTACCCGCTCGCGGCGCTCTGCACCGTCGGCGCCGGGACGCTCCTGCTCGCCGGGTTCCTGTGGCCGCTCGGCGTCGGCGCCGCCTGGGCGCTCGGCGGGATCGGCGGCCTGTACGTCCCGACCTGGGACACCTCCGGGGTCGCGAGCGTCGGGCTCCTGGGCCTGCTCTCGATGGCGGCGTCGGTCGCCCTGCTCCCGCTCTGGGCCCGCGGGTCCGTCCTGGCCCACTACTGGATCGACTTCGGCCTCCTCGGCGGGTTCCGCGCCGAGCAGCTCGAGCAGCGCGTCGCGGGCCTGCAGGCCTCCCGCGCCGGTGCCGTCACCGCCGAGGGGCAGGCGCTCCGGCAGATCGAACGCGACCTCCACGACGGCCCGCAGCAGCGCCTCGTCCGGCTCCGGATGGACCTCTCCGCCGCGGAGCGTGCGTTCGACAAGGACCCGGTCAAGGCGAAGCAGCTCATCGGTGAGGCGTCCGAGCACGCCAAGGACGCCCTCGACGAACTCCGCGCACTGTCCCGCGGGTTCGCGCCGCCGATCCTGCTCGACCGGGGGCTCGTCGCCGCCCTCGAAGCGCTCGTCGCACGCACCCCGATCCCCGTCGGCCTCGACGTCCGGCTGCCCGAGGGCCTCGAACTCGCGACGGAGATCCAGCGCAACGTGTACTTCACGGTCAGCGAGCTCCTCACGAACACCACCAAGCACGCCGGCGCCTCCACCGCCGGGGTCTACCTCGGCCTCGTGGTCGACGCGTCGGGCCTCTGGTACCTCACGGTGAGCGTCACCGACGACGGCCGCGGTGGAGCACGACCGCAGGAAGGACACGGCATCGAGGGGCTGATGGGCCGGATGCGCGCCCTCGACGGCGAGCTCACGGTGTCCAGCCCCGAGGGCGGCCCCACCGAGGCCACCGCCCGGATCCCGCTCGGTGCCCTGAACGGCGTGCCCACGGCGCGCGCGTGACACCGCGGGGGCGTCCGCGCTCCCGCTAGGCTGGTCGGCATGAGCGACGGCCCGGATGCAGCACGCATCCGGGCCGTCGTCGTCGACGACGCCGTCCTCCTGCGCGAAGGGCTCGCACGGGTCCTCGACGAAGCCGGCATCGACGTCATCGGGCAGTACGCCGACGCGGACGCCTTCCTCGCCACACTCCCCGGAGCCGCCCCGGACGTCGTCGTGATGGACGTCCGGATGCCGCCGACCTTCACCGACGAGGGTGTCCGAGCCGCCGTCGAGACCCGTCGGCTGGCGCCGCGCACGGGGGTGCTCCTGCTGTCGCAGTACGTCGAGGCCACCTACGCCGAGGACGTCCTCGCCGCGGGCGCGACGGGCATCGGGTACCTGCTCAAGGACCGCGTGACCCGCCTCGAGGAGATCGACGACGCGGTGCGCCGGATCGCTGCCGGCGGGACCGTCCTCGACCCCGAGGTGGTGACGCAGCTCATGAGCCGCCGACGCAACCCGCTCGAGGCACTCACCCCGCGGGAACGCGAGGTCCTCGGCCTCATGGCGGAGGGACGCACGAACGCCGCGATCGCCCGCGCACTCGTCATCGGCACCGGCGCCGTCGAGAAGCACGTCTCGAGCATCTTCGGCAAGCTCGCGCTCGAGGACACCGGCGAGGACCACCGTCGCGTCCTGGCCGTGCTGGCCTACCTGGGATGAACCGGGTCCCCGCGCCGGTCCTCGCGCTCGCCGCGATGGTGTCCGTGCAGCTCGGGGCCGCGATCGCGAAGACGCGGTTCGACGACGTCGGCTCCGTCGGCGCGGCCACGCTCCGGTTGGTCATCGGCGCGGTCGTCCTGGCGCTCGTCGTCCGCCCGCGCGTGCGGCACTGGACCCGTGCGCAGTGGATCGGGGCGGTCGGCCTCGGGTTGGCACTCGGCGGCATGAACGTCTTCATCTACGTCGCGTTCGCGAGCATCCCCATCGGCGTCGCCGTCACCATCGAGTTCCTCGGACCGCTCGCGCTGTCCCTCGCGCACACGAGGCGCTGGCGTGACGTCCTCTGGGCGGTGCTCGCGCTCGCCGGGGTGGTGCTCCTCGGGGTCGGGCCGACCGCCGTCACCGCGGTCTCGGGCGTGGTCTTCGCCGTCCTCGCGGCGGTCTGCTGGGCCGGGTACATCGTCATGAACCGGCACGTCGGCGCGACGATCCCCGGCGTCGACGGGCTCGCGGTCTCGATGCTCGTCGCCATGCTCGTGTCGCTGCCGTTCGGCCTGCGGTCGGCGGTGGACGGGGTGGTCCGCGAACCGGGGCTGCTGGTCGTGTTCGGCGCCGTGGCGGTGCTGTCGAGCGTCCTGCCGTACGCGCTGGAGATGCTCGCGCTCCGGCGGATGCCGACCCGCGTCTTCGGGGTGCTGCAGAGCCTCGGACCGGCGATCGCGGCGCTCGCCGGACTGGTGGTCCTCCACGAGGGGCTCGCGGCGCTCGAGGCCGTCGCCCTCGGGTGCGTCACCGCCGCCAGCGCCGGGGTGACGCTGTCCGCGCGCCGTGCGCAGGGGCGGCGTGGAGGAGGCGCGGACCCCGTTCCGTGATCGTGGAACGGGATCTGCGCCTCCTGGAAGACCCGCCTACTCGTCGCGGAGGAAGTCCGCGTACGTGGGTTCCGAGCGCTCACCCGTCAGCAACGCCGGATCGTTGACCCGTCGTTCGACGTAGGCCGCGATGACCTCGGGCGGCGTGAGCACGTGGGCGACCCAGGACGGCACCTCGCTCTTCTTCATGGTGCCTCCTCCCAGTACGTTGCTCGAGGGAACCGAAAGTCTCGATCGTCGAGTTACTTGCTGTACTGGTGTTCCGTAAACGATCCTCTTGATGGGCGTGGAAGTCAACGCGGTGCGTTCTCCGGACTGTTGCCGGACCGCGCGCGCAGGGTCCGGTGCTTGACCGCGGATCGCCACACCCAGGCGTTCGCTTGCTGACCGAACTGCGCCCACTCGACGAGGACGGCGTCCCTCGTCCAGCTCTTGGCGAAGGCCTTCACGCGGACGTGGAAGGTGGGGAACTGGATCCACGCCCAGACCGGCATCGGGGTGACGGCGTGGCAGACGTCCGGCCCGCGGGCGTCCTCGGACAGCGAGTAGGCGCGCGGACGCTCGACCTCCGGGTGTTCCGGGGGCTGCCACCGGTTCTCGCGACGCCGTCCCACGACGGTATTCGAACGTGTGTTCGATCGGACGTCAAGTCGGCCGCGCCACCGGTGTCCACCGACGATCGTGGATCGGCGTGTCGACGGGGTGGGAGGGTGTCAGTCGGCGGCGCGCCCGGTCGACTCGCGCACGCTCAGCGTCAGCGACGGCCCGGGTCGCGAGGGGAGCGGCGCCCCGGCGTCGATCTGCTCGCGGAGCAGCGTCGCCGCCCGTTGCCCGAGCTCGACGGTGTCGCGGGTCAGGGAGGTGATGGACGGGCGGACGAGCCGGATCATCGCGGAGTCGTCGAACGACACGATGGAGACGTCACCCGGCACGGCGACGCCCATCTCGCTCGCCACGCCGAGGCCCGCGACGGCGAGCACGTCGTTGTCGTACACGATCGCGGTCGGGCGGGTGCTCTGCGACAGCAGCGTCCGGGTCGCGCGCGCGCCGGCTTCGGCG
The DNA here is from genome assembly GCF_052045775.1 of Curtobacterium sp. 22159. Lineage (NCBI taxonomy): Bacteria > Bacillati > Actinomycetota > Actinomycetes > Micrococcales > Microbacteriaceae > Curtobacterium > Curtobacterium sp. 22159. The sequence continues at coordinate 189,331 of NZ_JBQEPN010000007.1, read as the reverse complement.
GAGTAGTCGGTCGGGATGGACACGGGGTCGCCGAGCCCCTCCGCGGAGGTGAACGCCCGGACGCGGTCGATGCGCATGGCCGTGTGCTCGAACTCCGGCCGCCCGGCGACGTGCGCGATCCGCCGGTGCCCGAGTGCGTGCAGGTACCGCAGCACGGTGTCGGTGGCGTCCGAGTCGTCGATCCACACGCTCGGTGCCGCACCGTCGGCGGAGGGGTGCGAGCCGACGACGACCGTCGGCATCCCGAGCTCGGCGAGCAGGGCGAGTCGCTCGTCGTCGCGCCGGGGGTCGATCACGATGACCCCGTCGACACGGTGTCCGCGCCACCAGTCCCGGTAGGTCTCGAGCTCCTCCGCGGCGTCCCGGGCGACGAGCAGGTTCATGCCGACGTGACTGCCGGCGAGCCCGAGCTGGATGCCGGAGATGAGGTCACCGAAGAACGACTCCGTGCCGAGGGTGCGTGCGGGCCGGTTCAGCACGAAGCCGATCGAGCCGGCACGTGCACCACCCAGTGCGCGGGCGGCGGTGTGCGGCTGCCAGTCGAGTTCACGGGCGACCTCGCGCACCCGTCGGCGGGTCTCGTCGGAGACGCCGGGCCGGTCGTTGAGCGCGAACGACACCGCGCTGATCGACACGCCGGCGCGTGCGGCGATGTCGGCGATCGTCGTTCGACGTTTGATGACCACGACTTGACTATAGCGCTTTAGTCCTTCACAGTGGCTGCCACACAGCGGTTCTGCAACGAGTGCTGAACCGGTTCAGCAGGATGACGAGGGAGTCAGACGCCATGAGGACCACCACACGCACGCGGACGGGGAGTGCCGTCGCACTGCTCGCCGGGGTCGCCGCGACGGCGCTCGCCCTGACCGGATGCTCGAGCGGCAGCGGCGGCACGAGCGCCGGTTCCGGGGACGTCAGCGGCACCATCACGCTGCAGACCTGGGCGCTCACGCCGACCTACACCGACTACCTCGACGGTGTGATCAAGGACTTCGAGAAGGCCCACCCGGACGCGAAGGTCAAGCTCCAGGACCAGCCCGGCGACGGCTACGCCGACAAGGTGCTCAGCCAGGCGTCGTCGAACTCGCTGCCCGACGTGATCAACCTCCCGCCGGACATCGCCCTGCCGCTCGCCAAGCGCGGGTTCCTGCAGGACGTCTCGAAGGACGACACCAAGCTGGCGAGCACCTACGTGGCCGGCGCGCTCGACTCGTACCAGTACAAGGGCCTCGACGGCACGTACGGCTACCCCTGGTACCTCAACACCGACGTCGACTACTGGAACAGCGACATGTTCGCCAAGTGCGGTCTCGACGCGGACAACCCGCCGAAGACCACCGACGACCTGTTCACGCAGGCGAAGACCATGCACGACAAGTGCCCGGACGACTACCTCATGAGCCGCAAGCCCGGCCTCGGCGACTTCACGCTCGCGGGCGTCAAGGTGCTCAACAAGGACGGCTCGAAGTTCACCTTCGCCGACTCGTCGAAGGCCGTGGACCTCATCGACCGCTACAAGACCGCGTACCAGGACGGCTACATGCCCTCCAACGTGCTCAACAGCGACTACCTCGGCAACTCGACGCTCTTCACGCAGGGCAAGGTCGCGTGGACCACCGGCGGCGCCACCTCGATCGCCGACTTCGTGAAGAACAACCCCTCGCTGAAGGGCAAGGTCACGGTGAGCCCCGCCCTCGACACCCCGCCGCTGTACGTGCAGGGCCTGTCGGTGTCCAGCAAGTCGAAGCACCTCGCCACGGCGGAGGCGTTCGCGAAGTTCATGACGAACGCGAAGAACCAGGAGGCGTTCGCGCACCTGGTGAACATCTTCCCGTCGACCACCTCGTCGCAGTCCGACCCGTACTTCTCGAAGGATGACGGCACCGTGAACGGCAAGGCCCGCGTGCTCGCCAACGAGGCGCTCAAGAAGGCGAAGGTGCTCAACCCGGTCGAGGCGAACTCCGCGATGACGGACTTCCTCGACCAGCAGATCGCCCTCGCGATGAAGGGCGAGGTGACGCCGGAGAAGGCGCTGCAGACCGCCCAGACCAAGATGAACAGCCTGCTGGCCAACGGCTAGCCGGAACGGGAGGATCGTCATGCGCGCGAACCGTTGGTTCACCCCCTGGTTGCTCGTCCTGCCGGCGCTCGTCTGGCTGGTCGCGTTCAGCCTCTGGCCGTCGATCAACACGGTGCGGCTGTCGTTCACGAACGCCAGCCCCCTCGGCGGTGTCAGCCAGTGGGTCGGGTTCCGGAACTTCGAGACCCTGCTCGCGGACCCGCAGGTGTGGCAGGCGCTGCTCAACAGCGTCATCTACATGGCGATCTGCCTGCCGCTGCTGACGGTCCTCCCGCTCCTCATCGCGGTGCTCGTGCAGCAGAAGCTGCCCGGGATCGCGTTCTTCCGCACGGCCTACTACACGCCGGTGATCGCCTCGGCGGTGGTCGTCGGACTCATCTGGACGTGGATCCTCGACGACCGCGGCGTCATCAACGAGATGGTGAAGGCGCTCGGCGGGGCGGGGATCCCGTTCCTCACCGACCGGTGGCTGCTCCTCGTCAGCGCCATCAGCCTCACGGTGTGGAAGGGCCTCGGCTACTACATGATCATCTTCCTCGCGGCGCTCGGGAACGTCGGCAAGGACCTCCACGAAGCCGCCGCCCTCGACGGCGCCGGCGCGGTCCGACGCTTCTGGTCGGTGACCATGCCGGGCGTGCGGGGGACCATGACGCTCGTCGGGATCCTCGTGTGCGTGTCCGCGCTCCGGGTGTTCAGCGAGCTCTACATCCTCACCAACGGCACCGGGGGACCGGGCGGGCAGGACAACTCGCTCGTCATACTCATCCAGCAGTACGCCCGCGGCTTCACCGGCAACCTCGGTTACGCGTCCGCCCTGAGCCTCCTGCTCTTCGTCGTGACGCTCATCCCGATGCTCGCCCTCGCCCGCATGAACAGCAAGGCCGACAAGTGACGAACACGACCACCACCAGCGAACCGGTGCTCGGCGGCGCCACCGGCGCAGCAGCACCCGCAGCCGACGTGAGCGGTGCGACGGAACCACGCCGCGCCTCCCGTCCGCCCCGCCGTCGACGCGCCGCCTGGGGCGTCATGTCGACCCGCGAGAAGGTCGTCCGCTACGTCCTGCTCGTCGTCGTGCTGTTCATCACGATCGGGCCGTTCCTCTGGCAGCTCTCGACCTCGCTCAAGGGCCCTGGCGAGGACATCTACACCGCGAACCCGTCCTTCATCCCGACCGAGCCGACGATCGCGAACTACCTCAAGGTCGCCGCGGCGATCCCGGTCTGGCGCTACATCGGCAACTCGCTCCTCGTCGCGGCGATCGACGTCGTGGGGAACATCGTGTTCGCGACACTCGCCGGCTACGCCCTCGCACGCCTCCAGTGGCGGTTCCGGAAGGCCGTGCTCGGCCTGTTCCTCGCCACCCTCGTGCTCCCCGGCGAAGCGACGATCATCAGCCAGTTCGTCACCGTCAAGGACCTCGGGCTCGCCGACAACCTCGTCGGTGTCGCCCTGCCCGGCATGATCGCGGCGCTCAACGTCCTCCTCATGTTCAACGCGTTCCGGCAGATCCCCGACGAGATCGACCAGGCCGCGGTGATGGACGGCGCCAACGCGATGCAGCGGCTCCGCTACATCTCGCTGCCGGCGGTCCAGGGCACCATCGCCGTCATCGCGATCTTCTCGTTCATCGGCGCGTGGGACGACTTCCTCTGGCCGCTCATCGTGCTGCAGTCGCCGGAGAACCTCACCCTGACCGTCGGCCTGCAGTACCTGCAGGGCACCTTCGCCACCGACCAGCGCATGATCGCCGCCGGCACCATGATCGCGTTCATCCCGATCGCCGTGATCTTCGCCGTCCTCCAGCGGTTCTTCTTCAAGGGCGTCGAAGAGGGCGGGGTGAAGGGCTGATGCGCTTCGGCGTCAACCACACCCCCTCGGTCGGCTGGTTCCACTCGTGGCTCGACTTCTCGGCGGCGGACACCGCCCGCGACATGGAGGCGATCGCGTCGCTCGGCGCCGACCACGTGCGGATCTTCCCGCTGTGGCCGGTCGTCCAGCCGAACCGGACGCTCATCCGACAGGCGGCGCTCGACGACGTCGCCACCGTCGTCGACATCGCGGGCTCCTTCGGGCTCGACGTGAACGTCGACGCGCTGCAGGGGCACCTGTCGAGCTTCGACTTCGTGCCGTCGTGGCTGGACAGCTGGCACCGGCGGAACATGTTCACCGACCCGGACGTGGTCGCCTCCACGGCCGCGTACGTCCGGGCGCTCGCCGGAGCGGTCGCCGACAAGCCGAACCTGCTCGGGATCACCATCGGCAACGAGGTGAACCAGTTCGCACACGCACCGCACCCGACACCGCACGAGATCACGGCGGAGCAGGGGCACGCGTGGGCGGCGGCGATGGTCGCCGCCGCCCGGGACGGCCTGGCACCGGGACGCCCCGGTGGCTCGGGACGGGAGGTGCGGCGCGGGTCCGCCCCGCTGGTCACCGTCGCGCAGTACGACGCGGCCTGGTACGACGACGCGCAGCCGTTCGGTCCGGAGCACGCGGCCGACCACGGCGACGCCACGGTCACGCACTCGTGGGTGTTCAACGGCTCGGCCGCCCTGCACGGGGCGCTCGGCGCCGGTTCGGTGCGGCACGGGGAGTACTTGCTGCAGCTCGCCGCCGCGTGGAACCGCGACCCCGCACGGCCGAACTGGCTGCAGGAGGTCGGCGCCCCGACGAACGTCGTCGACCCCGTCGACGCCGCGACGTTCACGGACCGGACGATCCGGCACGTCCTCGACGCGCAGCAGGTCCTCGGCGTGACGTGGTGGTGCTCCCACGACGTCGCCCGGTCGCTCGCGGACTTCCCCGAACTCGAGTACGACCTCGGCCTGTTCACCAACGACGGCCGGCTGAAGCCCGCGGGCGAGGCCTTCGCGGCGCTCGCGCGGGAGCACGGACGCCGTGCCGCTCCCGCGCCCGCTCCCGTCGCCGCACCGTCCACGGCGCTCGTGCTCGACGACGTCCTGCCCGACGGGACCACCCGGTACGGACTGCGCGCCGACTGCGCGCCCGGCGGCCGGTTCAGCGCCGCATGGCTCGCCCTCGCCGAGGCCGCACCGGACGGACGCGGTCCGCAGGTCGTGCTCCGGTCGCGGCTCGCCGACGACGACACGACCGCGGCGCGTGGCATCGTCTCGGTGGTCGAGGTACCGGCGGAGCTCGACGGCACAGCCCTGACCGTCGCCCACCCCGCCACCATGCCCTGACCCGGCCCGACCGCTCGTCCCGGCTCCACCCGCACGACCGCTCCACCCGCACGACCGCTCCACCCCGCCCGTCCCGCCGGCACCGACGCCGGCCCTCCCACGCCAGGAAGGTCCCCATGCACGACGACATCCCCCTCACCACCGGACGGGCACGACGTGTCCTCGACGAGCGGATCCTGCCCGCGGTGCACGCGACCGCGACGCCCCTCGCGGCCGCGTGGCACGAACTGCCCGGCGAGCCGATCCCGCCCGCCGACGGACTCCGGCTCGCGTTCGAACCGTACGAGGTCGGCACGACGTGGGGCGCGGCGTGGGGGACCACCTGGTTCCGGCTCACCGGCACGGTGCCGAGCGCGTGGGCGGGCCGCCGGATCGAGGCCGTCATCGACCTCGGGTTCGACAAGAACATGCCGGGCTTCCAGTGCGAGGGCCTCGTGTACCTCGCCGACGGCTCGCCGGTGAAGTCGATCAACCCCCGCAACCAGTGGGTGCTCGTCACCGAACGCGCCGAGGGCGGCGAGACTGTCGAGCTCTTCGTCGAAGCGGCCTCGAACCCCGTCCTGCTCGACTACCACCCCTTCCTGCCGACGCAGGAGGGCGACGTGCAGACCTCGTCGTCGAAGCGTCTCTACACGAGCCGCCGCATGGACCTCGCCGTGTTCGAGTCCGAGGTGCACGAACTCGCGCTCGACATCGAGGTGCTGCTCGGGCTGCAGGCGGAGCTGCCCGAGGGACCGCGGCGCATGCGCATCCTCCAGGCGCTCGACGACGCACTCGACCGCCTCGACCTGCAGCACATCGCCGAGACGGCACCGGACGCCCGCGCGGCGCTCGCCGACGTGCTCGCCGCGCCCGCCGAGGCCTCGGCCCACACCATCTCCGCCGTCGGCCACGCGCACATCGACTCCGCGTGGCTCTGGCCCGTGCGGGAGACCATCCGGAAGGTCGCGCGCACCACCTCCACGATGACGGAGCTCATCGACCAGACCGACGACTTCCTCTACGGGATGTCGAGCGCGCAGCAGTACGCGTGGATCAAGGAACACCGGCCCGAGGTCTACGCGCGCGTCACGGCCGCCGTCGAAGCGGGACGGTTCCTGCCGATCGGCGGCATGTGGGTCGAGTCCGACACCGTGATGCCGACCGGCGAGAGCATCGTGCGGCAGTTCTCGCAGGGACAGCGGTTCTTCGAGCGGGAGTTCGGGATCCGACCGAAGGGCGTCTGGCTGCCGGACAGCTTCGGGTACTCGCCGGCGCTGCCCCAGCTCATGCGCCGAGCCGGGTTCGAGTGGTTCTTCACGCAGAAGATCTCGTGGAACCAGGTCAACAAGTTCCCGCACCACACGTTCCTCTGGGAGGGCATCGACGGGTCGCGCGTGTTCTCGCACTTCCCGTCGATGGACACGTACAACTCGCAGCTGTCCGGCAGCGAGGTCGCGAAGGCGTCGCGGCAGTTCCGTGAGAACCGGCTCGCCACCGGATCGATCGCGCCGGTCGGCTGGGGTGACGGCGGTGGCGGCACCACCCGCGAGATGACCGGCACCGCGAAGCGGCTCGCCGACCTCGAGGGGAGCGCCAAGGTCCGCTGGGAGCACCCCGACGCGTTCTTCGACCGGGCCAAGGCCGAGCTGCCGGACCCGCCCGTGTGGGTCGGTGAGCTCTACCTCGAGCTGCACCGCGCCACCCTCACGAGCCAGCACGGCACGAAGCAGGGCAACCGCCGGTGCGAGCAGCTCCTCGTCGAGGCCGAACTCTGGGCCGCGACCGCTGCCGCGCGCACCGACTTCACGTACCCGTACGACGAGCTCGACGCCCTCTGGCAGCAGGTCCTCCTGCAGCAGTTCCACGACATCCTGCCCGGCACCTCGATCGCCTGGGTCCACCGCGAGGCGGTGGCGAAGTACGCCGAGACGGCCGAACGCCTCACCGCGATCATCGACCGGGCGTTGTCGGCACTCGCGGGGGAGGGGGACGCGACGGTCGTCGTGAACCCGGCCCCGTTCCTCCAGGCCGGCGCACCCGCACAGGGCGCGGTCCTCGCAGCCGACGTGGCGGACGCGACCCCGGTGGCGCTGTCCGAGCAGGACGGCGGGTGGGTGCTCGCCAACGACCTCGTGCGCGTCGTCGTCGACGGGCGGGGGCTCGTGACGAGCGCCGTCGACCTGACCACCGGACGCGACGCCGTCGCCCCCGGGCAGGTCGCCAACCTGCTGCAGCTGCACCAGGACTTCCCGAACATGTGGGACGCGTGGGACGTCGACCGCTACTACCGCAACCGCGTCGAGGACCTCGTGTCGGTCACCGCCCTCACCGCCACCGTCGACGAGGGCACCGGCGTCGCCCGCGTCGTCGTGGAGCGGGCGTTCGGCGACTCGACGGTCACCCAGGAGATCACCCTCGCACCCGGCTCCCGGACACTCGAGTTCGACCAGACGACCGACTGGCACGAGACCGAGAAGTTCCTCAAGGTGGCGTTCCCGCTCGACGTCCGCGCCGAGCACACCGTCGCCGAGACGCAGTTCGGGGCGCAGAAGCGGGTGACCCACACGAACACCTCGTGGGAGGCCGCGAAGTTCGAGACCTCGATGCACCGCTACGTGCTCGTCGAGGAGCCCGGCTTCGGCGTCGCCCTCGTGAACGACTCGATCCACGGCTTCGACACCACCCGCGACGCCGTCGACGGCCACGTCACGACCACCGTCCGGCTCTCGCTGCTGCGCGCCCCGCGGTTCCCCGACCCCGAGACCGACCAGGGCGTGCAGACGCACCGGTACGGCCTCGTGGTCGGCACCGACCAGCTCGGGGCGACCGCCGCAGGCGTCCGCATGAACGCGGCCGCCCGGACCATCACGGGGGCGAACGGCTTCGAGCCGCTCGTGCAGGTGTCCGGCGACGTCGTGCTGTCGAGCGTCAAGCTCGCCGACGACCGCTCCGGGGACCTCGTCGTCCGCGTGTACGAGCCCGTCGGACGTCGGGGGACCGGCGGCATCGCCGTGGCCGACGGCGCGGGCACCCGCTTCGGCGAACCGGTCGAGGTCAGCCTGCTCGAGGAACGCGACGACGCGCTGCCCGGCGTCGCCTCGACCACCGACGGGGTCGCGGCCTTCCCGGTCGCTGCCTACGAGGTCCGCACCTTCCGGTACCCCCGCGTGCGCGCCTGAGACCCCGCCGCCGGGACCCGGGGTCCCGGCGGCGGCCCCGGCCGGCGACCGTCGGCCGGTTCATCACTCGAAGAGGAGTGTCATGAAGAAGTCCATGAAGTTCGGGATCGTGGCGGCGCTCGCCGCGATGGTGGCGGCGCCGCTCGTGCCGTCCGCAGCGACGGCGGCGACGGCAGGGGCCGCGCCCGCCGCGACGTCCGCCACGAAGTCCGGGCCGACGAGCATCGCGTACGTCGAGGTCAACAACGACGAACTCGCGAACGTCGGCCGGTACCAGCTCGCCAACGGGGCGAACGCGTTCGACGTCGCGATCATCTTCGCCGCGAACATCAACTGGAACGGCTCGAAGGCCGTCCTGTACAACAACGACAAGGTGCAGGCGACGCTCGACGCAGCGGCGACGCAGATCCGCCCGCTGCAGGCCAAGGGCATCAAGGTGTCGCTGTCGATCCTCGGCAACCACCAGGGGGCCGGGATCGCGAACTTCACCACCCAGGCCGCAGCGCAGGACTTCGCGTCCCAGGTCGCCGCCACGGTGTCGAAGTACGGTCTCGACGGGGTCGACCTCGACGACGAGTACGCCGACTACGGCACGAACGGCACGGCGCAGCCGAACCAGCAGTCCATCGGCTGGCTCATCAGCGCGCTCCGCGCCGACATGCCCGGCAAGCTCATCTCGTTCTACGACATCGGACCGGCGGCCTCGTCCCTGTCGTCGTCGAGCAGCACGATCGGCTCGAAGCTCGACTACGCCTGGAACCCCTACTACGGCACGTACTCCGCGCCGTCGATCCCGGGGCTCGGCAAGGACCGTCTGTCCGCGGCGGCCGTGGACATCCAGAACACGTCCCAGTCCACCGCGGTGTCGCTCGCGCAGCGGACCGTGTCGGACGGCTACGGCGTGTTCATGACGTACAACCTGCCGGGCGGCGACCGCTCGGCGTACGTGTCGGCCATGACCCAGAAGCTCTACGGGCAGGCCGCGACCTACTACTGAGGTCGCGTCCGCGGCGGCTCGCGCCCCGCGTCGTCCGGGCACCGGCCTGGAGGCGCGGGGCGCGTCCGTCCCGTCGGTCGCCTCGGTGGGCCCGGGCGATCCGATCCCGCAGCCGAGTCCCTCGCGGCAGCGGTCGTACGATCGCGTCGTGGAGATCGAGTTCGACGGCGAGGTGATCGAGTGGCGCGGTCCGGCGCCGTTCTTCTACGCCGTCGTGCCGCCCGACGCCGCGGAGACCATCCACGAACTCGCGCCGATGCTGACGTACGGGTGGGGAGTGATCCCCGCGCGGGTGAGGATCGGCGCCGTGACGTGGACGACGTCGCTCTTCCCGAAGGACGGCGGGTACCTCGTGCCGCTCCGGGCGGCGGAGCGGCGACGGACGGGCGTCGAGCTCGGGGACGTGGCGCACGTCAGGCTCGAGTTCGGCGCCTGACATTGTGGAATGTGGTACGGCACCGGTAATCTCGCCGCCATGGAGAGATCGAGCCCTACAGCCCGCCCCGCCGCTCCGGGCGACACCGCTCACGACTCGATGATCCGCATCGTCGAGTGGTGTCCCCGGTGGCTCGTCCTGGGGATGGCACTGGTGCTGCTCGGCGTCGACCTCTTCGTGGCGTGGATGGTGCGTCCAGGGGGACCCGAGACCGGCGACGCTTCCGCGTTGCCCATCCTGGTCCTCGTGTCGGCGATCGTGATGACGTTCGCTGCCGCTCCGCAGACGCTCGTCATCACCGACGAGCGGATCCGGATGCGCGCTCTGTACTTCGTCGACGTTCGCATCTCGCGTCGCGAGGTCGCGGACGTGATCGTGGTGGACGTGCGGGCCGGAGCGTTCGGGGGCATCGGCGTGCGGGCCGCGAACGGAGGACTGGCGTTCGTGTCCGGCTCGAAGCCTGCAATCCGATTGCGCACCCGCAGCGGACGCGAGTACGTGTTCACGACCGAGGATGCACGCACGGTGGCGGCGCGGCTCGAAGATGTGCGCGACGGGAGGGGATGACGGGAATCGAACCCGCGCGGCCGGTGCAGGTTCGTCAGCGTCGTGATCTCAGGGGGGGGGGGGGGCAGGAGCCCGCCGTCACTTGCAGAGCTTCAGACCCGCGTCGACGACCGGCGAGATGTCGACCTTCAGCCCCTCGACGTTCGGGTTCGGTGCCCAGATGGGATCGATCTTCGGGTAGGAGGTGTGGTCCTGCGCGGTGCCGTTGACCGCGTAGCGGGTCCCGTCGGGGGCGTCGAGGGTCACGACGTTGAGGTGCATCCCGCCGGACGTGATGTTCTTGCACCGGACGACCGCGTACGGCACCGTCAGTGGCCAGTCATCGCCGAACTTCGTGCTGACCAGGAGGCCCTTCTTCTTCCGCAGTTTCTCGGGTACGTCCACCTTCGCTGCGGGTGTCGCTGCCACGGGCGCGTGATCGGCACACACGCCGTCCTGCGGGTCTCCGAGCTTGACCTTCCCGCTCTTCTTCTTGGGGAACGTCACCACGACGTACCCGGCGTTGCCGCCCTTGTCGTCCGGTCCGCCGCCAGGAGCCCACGTACGGTCGACGCAGATCACCCGCTTGCTGACCTTGACGCCCTTGACGCTCAGGCCATGCCAGATCGGCGCATCGGGCAGTTCGGCGAGGACCAGCTTCTCGGCCTTCTTGATCCGCTTCGACTTCTTCGGGGCCGCGTTCGGCGTCGATGCACCGGCTGCGGCGGTCTGGGTGGGAGCGGCGGATGCCGTGCCCGGCAGCACCACCGTGCTCGCCACGACGCTGAGCGCTGCAAGCGCCGTGATGGCGGAAGAGAGGTACCTGTTCACAGCGAGCAGCGTACGGCTGGAGAGCTGCTGCTGACAGCCCTCGTCCGGTCGCCCAGGACCCTGATCCCCACCAGTTGCCAGAGAGGGGATGACGGGAATCGAACCCGCGTGGCCAGTTTGGAAGAACGTCCCTCGTGCACTACCGCTGCAAACCGACGCGAACCGATCCGACCTCCGCGGAGCTGTCCTGGCCCGTATTTTCAGGCTTCGAGGAGAGCCGCAGTGGCTCACGTCGGTTCGGCTAGGTCGGGCGTGGTGGAGCGCAGCTGGAGGGGTTCTAGGAGGGGCAGGACACCGTTCGGACGTCTCGCCGCGGGAGCGCGCCACCCCGGGAGAACAAGCCTCGCCACTTATGCTGTCGCTATGCCGCCAGTCACCGAAGAAGAGCTCCGGGACTTCGTCCGCGTAGCTGTGACGGACGACGGAAGCGATGGGCAGACTGCTCCGCTCGTCGTCGACGAGTTCGTCGTGGGCACCGAGGGGCGTATCGACCTCGCCCTGGTGGGAGACGCGTTGATCGGCTATGAGCTGAAGAGCGACCTAGATACGCTGCGTCGTCTCCCTCAGCAAATGTCCTCATACTCGAAGGTGTTCGATTTCTGCACCTTGGTCGTCACAGACCGCCACCTGGGCGGGGCGAGACGCGCCCTCGATCCACGTTGGGGGCTCGCCGTTGTCCGACGCGAGGCCGGGAAATTGACCTACAAGCAGATCCGAAAGGCACGGCCGCTCCGTCGCACGGATGCGGTCGCGCTCGCCGGTCTGCTCTGGCGGGACGAGGCGCTCCACGCCCTGGACTTGCTCGGTGCCGCGGCAGGGCTCCGGTCTAAGCCCCGGGATGTCCTCTGGGAGCGCCTCGCACAGGTTGCGAGTCAGGACGAGTTAAGAGCGATTGTTGTACGAGCGCTCACGGCTCGCCAAGGGTGGCGAGACGTTCAAGCACGACGTGAATATGACGAGACATTCCAATACGCAGGTGCGTCGTCGCGTTTCCTGGCCCGGCGCTTCCGTCCGCAATATCGCTGATCTGCTGGTCAGCAATTGAGAAGCTGGCCCCCGAGTAGTAGGGGGCCGACACGATGCCTGAGGCGAGCGCTCGATATTGCGGCGACGGCGCTTTCCGCTCCTTCGCGCGATGTACAAACCAGTCCGTGCCGCTCGTGTACCGCATGTTTGGGATGGGAGTGAACGGTGCCCCGCCATAGGTGGGCACGCCAATCGCATAGTCCGCAAAGACGACGGGGCGACCGATGCCGGGCCGAACCGTCATGAATGCGGACGCGTCAGCTCTTGCAATAGCCGTTACACTCTCTCGCGGCGCGACATCCCCAATTGCCGAAGGGAATGCGGAGAATGCCACGACAACCGACCGCCAGTCGTTGAGAGCCGGGAGAGCGTGAACCGCCTGGCCGGCGACAGCGGCCTGGATGGCGACACTGCCCGACAGCAGCCCCGCATCGACCACGATGTCAACTTCGGAGCGGGCAAGCCCAAGAGACGCAACTGTGGACTCAACCTCGGTTGCCATGTTGATTGCCTCGTCGATCAAGTCCTCCACGTCGAGGCGGATGACGACGCCACGACTGTCCGTGCGTACAACCGACGCCACCACACCGAGCGTGAGAGGTTCCTCGGTTGCAGTGATGACGGGGACGCTAGTCACGGCTTCATGACGCAGAGCAGCGAAAAGGTCATCGACGACCGGGGCAAAGTCAGAATCGTCCTGCCCCTCAGCGTTGAGGGCTTGGACCCAGATCTGATTCGGCCCCTGCCAGACCCTTGAGATCGCTGCTGCTGCTCCGACTGGATCGATGACTTCCAAGAGGGGGACGAGGCGATCATTGGTGCAGCCGCCGATGGCGTCCAGCTCCGCTCGCTTGCTCTTGAGGATGGGGACATAAGCGTCAGTTGTAAGCGCGACATTGGGCGAGACCATGATTGATACTCACTGCTGTGAGACGGCCCCGTCAGGTCCCCCTACTGGGGCTTGCGTCGATCAGGCATGTCCTTCCGGCTACTCAGTCCCTCGCGCCGCATGGCGCGGGCTTGCGCCTGCACGGTGAGCGGGTGCTTCGCTCGCTCCTTGTCGTTGCCCGTGTACTCGGTGCCGCGGTCGCTGTTGTTGCTCATGAGAATTGCCTTCCGTGATTGTCGATAGTTGCAAAAACAAAAACGCACCTATTGCCCCACGGAGCTGCCGCAGGTATGTACCGTTAATGCTAAAGCCAACGGAAGGACAGCACATGGCAATGCCGCAATCGGAAGCAGAACTGCGAACCACGGTGCCGACGGAAGTGGTGGACGCGCTCGACTTGATGGTGCGCCTCGGCGGCATTTCTAAGGCGACAATCGAGCGCACTGCGCTTGTCGATCACCTGACGACTCTTGGGGTGCTGTTCCCCGAAGTCGCTCAGACGCTCCGCCCGACTAAGACCCGCGGCCGACTCAGCAGTGACCGCTCAACCCAAAAGGACGACCGATGACCATCCAGACCACGCCCTACCCTGCGTACTACGGGCCGCGCGCCGCAGGACTGCTGCGCCTTCGCGCTCAGGACTACCGTGGCGCTGCCGAAGAGCTGCGGGCCGAGCTCGATGCCACGGAGCGGTACTTCACCGCGGCCTTCGAGTGAGCCGACGAGAGCAGCAGTACCCGGGATCGCATCCGCGACCTGGCCAAGCGCCCAACGCGCCGGATCGGAGCCTGACATGCCCGTCTTCGACTACAGCCCCGCCGTCGCTGCGGACCCCGAGGTGTACCGCATCCACGCTCGGGAAGAGTCCTACCCGAACTCGGTCGCTGAACAGGCCGAGATCAAGCGTGTGGACGACGCAGTCTTCGATCGAGTCCGCATCTACGAGAACTCCTTGGTCGACAGCTCAGGGGCGCTGATCGAACGCGGTGCCGCGCTCGCAAAGGGCGCTACAGACATCGAGCGCGCCGTGCGCGAAGAGGTCAGGCACCCGCTCGACAACACCCGCATCGACTTGAAGAAGGTCGCCGAGCGATACACCGCCCTGCGCAGCCGGGCGCAGGAGCAGATCGACGCTCTCGAACGCCTCGCAAGGGAAGCGGAGTGGCTGGCCGAGAAGGCTAACGACCCGTACGCCGCCTACCGCGCTCTCGTAGTCCGCTATCCGGCACTCAGCAAGAAGTATTGACACACAGAACCGCCCCGACTCCTGGAAGCGGAGTCGGGGCGGCGGAGGGACCTACCGTGACATCCAACATTCTAACACCTGGGTCGCTGGAAGCGCTGCACGCGCTGTGGGGCTGGGACCGCTCCTGGCCCACGCTCGACTCGATCGCAGGAGCGCCTGACGACAGTCCGATGCAGCGCTTGAGCCGAGTGGAGCTCGTTACCATCCGCCTGAGCGCGGATCTTGCCTCCGAACGGCTGCCACACCGCGGGGTCGTCTTCGACGCGGCCATGCGCATCGCTGTGTGGGCCGAACGGGTCAGCTGCCCTACCTGTCCGGCTGGTCAGTCGCGAAGACTCTGCAGTCGCTGCATTACCCGCGATCCTGGAACGCGAGAGTGCCCATCCGCGGGCTGGACTTGCTCGTCGCCGTGGACTGCAGCAGCGACCTGCACGGCGTGAGCATCACGGTCGACGCTGAGCCGACCGACGGCCTGCACCACCGGCCGATGCGACTTCGCAACCGGTGGGTTGAGCTCAGCAATATCAAATAAGCGGACTAGAGTCCGCTCGCAGGAGAGGGGTGAGACAGATGCAGTACGGATCAAGCGCATGGCAGGGGCAGCACGCGCCCAAGTCGCCGCGAGGCTTGACCGAGCGCGAAGTGCTGCTCACCACTGACGCGCTTTCTCAGTTGCGAGACGCCGTCCTGACACACCGCGTCGCCGCCGAGATGCTTCAGGCCTCGCGGCGAACTCTGGACGCGATCAACCGCATCAACGCCCGACTGCGTCACGCTCTACGGGTGCAGGTCGCGCTTGTCGCTGCGCGCCTGTTCCGGCCCCTGCCGGATGCTCATCCTGCTGCCCGCCCGGCCAGCCCCAACGCCCCGAACACGGCGCGCTGGGCGACGCCCGCGGGGTAGTTCCGCGCGCTCTGTCGCCCGACAGATCACCTCTGACCGGGCGACGCTGCATTGGTAGCTCGCTGATGCTCGCCGCGGGCTTCAAGCCGTATGAGGTCAGCCGATGGATGGGACACGCGTCCGTTTCCACGACGGACACCATCTACGGACACCTGTACCCGACCGACTACGACCAGATCGCGCGGTTCGAGGCGTTCGTGGCAAAGGCTTAGGGTGTCTGCTCGGCCATGAGTTGCCTCCCCAGCGGCACTGTCTTGGCAAAACGGTCGCCGGTGGCGAGGCCAGTCGTCGTGCCTAGGGTTTGGGGCAAGGTTGACCACAGTGCCTTTGCCGCGTCCAGCACATCTGTTCGGTAGCTAGTGCCCGTTGAAACGTGATACCCGATACCGAGGGCAATAGCCTCGAATGACGTGCTGGAAAAGCCGCCGCGGAAACTCGAACGCTGTACATCCCACTTGCGGAAAACGGCTTCAGATCCGTGGGCCGCGATGATACTGAAGGTTGTGTCAAACACTTTCCGGAGCTCCGTGGAGCGAGCCGGAAACTGCTCCGCGAAGTTGAGGGCCCAGTTGTCCAGCTTCGTCGGGAAGTCACCCAGCCCTCCGCGCTTGCCCTTAATCTCGCGGTCATGCAGCATCAGGAATCGGAGAATGAGTTCCAGGTCAAACTGCTCATCAATTAGGCGGTCGCCGAGGGCCATCGTCTGAACGAAGTTGTCGTTGCTACTGAGCTGGTGCAGCCAGGCAAGAACCTCGCTGTTCACACCTGCGATGAGAGCAGTTCGGATCTCCTGGGGTGTGAGGATCGACCCGTAGCTGTTCAGTCGCTGGAAAAGGTCGAACTTTGCTTTCGGGTCGGAACTCCGCTTGATGACGCGAATATCCAGACGCGCTAGTCGCACGTCGAGCATCTGTGCGTCCGTCAGAGACGCTGAACCTGAACCTCCCCAGGTCTTACCCTCAAGGTCAGGGAGGTACGTAGTAGCAGCGAGGACGAGCGGTTCCTTCTTGCCTTCGAGGTCGGGAAGGAGTCCCTGGAGCTGAAGCAGGGTGCTGACTCGCTGCAATCCATCAACGAGTTCCCATTTCCCGGTGTCGTCTTGAGCGACGAAGATCGACGGAATCGGGATTCCAAGAATGATGCTTTCGACTAGCCGACTCTTCTGGTCGTCCGTCCAGCGGAAAAGCCGTTGGAACTCCGGACGAATGATGAGCACGCCCTCTCTGTACAAGCTAGTGAGTTCGCTCACTGACATGCTGATCGTGTCTGCAGAGACCTCGCGTCGAGCAGCGGAAATCTGCTCTTCCAGACTGTTCATTCGATCTCCTCATTTGCGATGTCTTGAGCCAGTTCGGCGAGGCCCGGATACACGCTTGACCGAGTAATGCCCATCAATGAAAGCTGCTGACGGATCTGCTCAGGTTCCCCGGTGAGTACGATCTTGCGGAGCACCTCGGCCGGCGGAGCGGTTTCGTCGAGTGGAACCATCGTTTTGCCAGACACGGTGAAGGCTCCGCTCTGGGCGGCGATTCGGTCGCTGTTATAAGTGCCATAGATGGCGACGGGTGCGGGCGCGAACTGGTTGTCTAGAACGCCTGGTTCCCATTGCTCTAGTAGCTTGTCCGTGGTCGCCATGATTCCGACCGGCAGTCCGTCGAGGCGAGGATTAGTGCGATTCAGCTTGACGGGGTCCAGGATCCAGATTGCCGGTTCGCAAGCGCCGGTGCCGCACTCGCACCGCGTGGCGTCGTGGTCAAGCGCGAAGTACACGGCCATGAGGAGGTTTGTGGACCAGTCAAGGAGGCGCGTGGGCAGGCCGTAGTGCTGCATCGCGAACAGGTGTTCCCAGTCCGTCTGGGGGTAGCCCGCAGGCCAGTACGGAAGGCTCCTCTGGCGGAACCGTGTCAGAAGACGAGTTTCAAGTTCGAGCACCTGAGTGGAAGAGACCTCGGCTTGTCCGGCCGCTGGTTTCAGCCTTCGCCACAAGGACGGCATGAGATGTCGATGTGAGCACCCCTGGCCTCGAAACCAGAACTGCTTCTCCGGCTTCAGGTCCAAGACGTGGGAGACGAGCTCCGGGATGTCGGCAAGCTTGTTCTCGGTCATGACCACGAGCTGACAGTACCTCACCCCATGTGTTCTCTCGCGCGCGTTCCCTCGGAGGGGCCGGCGCCCGAGCTCAGGTCACCTAGTACGTCGGTTCCTCCCAAACGGTGATCGACCGAACGTCCTCTACTTCTTCCGGCTCCGCCGACTCGAACGGGTCGCCTCTACCCACGACCGAGTCCTTCGGGTCGATTTTTCGTGGTGAATTCTTGTCGAGGGTGAGCTTCTCAACCTTGTCCACGTATTCCGGTTCTTGAAGGGCGGCTGCGAAGGACCGGAGGCCCAAGCCACCGGTACCCCCCACGTTGACCCTGCGAGTGCGGAACGTGCGAGCGAGCGTGATCTTCGGGGCGACCTCAATGGCACGCACCACGATCTTCACGACCTTGATGTCGCCGAGCGGTTCGTTCGTATCTGGGTCGGTGATGCCTACCGCTCCAGGGTCGAGGATCGCGAAGTACATCCCGGCCCGCACCCCGTGATCAGCGCCCCGGTTGAGGATCACCTCTCGGTCACTCACGACCTCGGCGACTTTGCCGCGGATGCGTGGGTCACCATCGGGGTCGTGGGCGACTTCGACGGCTCCGTCACTCATGTTGAGCTCCTTCTTGATCTTGGCTTGCCCTGGCGAGCATCTCGAACGCGCGCTGCCCTTCTTCGCGCAAGCGGTTGACTTCTTCCAGCGAGCCGGGTGCGACGGTGTCCCATTCCGCCATCGCCGCATAGATGGCTACCCGTACGGCTTCCAGGCGTTCCTGCGTATCCCCCAGTCCGTCATGCAGCCGGACGCTTCGTGGGGCAGCTTGTGTCAGTTGCGCGACCAGCACCTGCGCGTTCTCCACGTCCTGGGCGATATGGACGAGTCCGCGCACGGCGCTCGCACCGTTCGCGGTTAGGTCGCGCTCGCGCGGGGTGGGCTGGAAGAGAGCCCCGAGGCTCGCGCCCAGGATGCCCGCTACCCCGATGCCTGCCCCAGCCCATCCGTTCGATGGCGTCACTAGCACGCCGAGAACGACGAGAACAGCTCCCATCACGCAGCCCCACCAGAATTTCGGCCCGATGATGAGGTCGCTATGACGAAATCGCACGACCGGGCGTCGGTCCTGCGGCCTGTCGTTCATGGCGAGAGCATACAGAGACCGAGGGGTTCTGGAGGGGTTCGGCCTGAGCGTCCGTCGTCCGGACTGACCTACTTGCCAGTAGCCACAAGGGAGGGGATGACGGGAATCGAACCCGCGTGGCCAGTTTGGAAGACTGGGGCTCTACCATTGAGCTACATCCCCGCGGCTGCGCACGAGTCGCAGCAGCCCCATCATCGTAGCGGACGAACGACGACCGACATGCCACCACGCGTCACGCTCCCGCCGAGCGACGCCGACGCCCGTCGGATCAAGCGCGCCCGGGTCGTCTCGTACGTGCTCGTGCTCCTCGCCGCGGTCGTGTTCTCGCTGCGCCCGGGCCTCTTCGGGGACCCGACCACGCAGCCGGTGCACGCGCTCCTGCACGTGGGGCGGGTCATCGCCGGCATCGTGCTCGGACTCGCCGCGCTCGGCGTGCAGGTCGTCGTCGGCCTGCGGTGGCGCAAGGACCTGCGGGATCGCGCCGGGGACGACTGACGAAGCTCCCGGGAACCGAGCGCCGGGGGACCGCTAGACTCGTCGGCGTCGCATGCGCCTGCCGGCGTGGGCGGACACCCCTGGCCCAGTCAAACGGGGCGTAGCTCAGCTTGGTAGAGCGCCCGCTTTGGGAGCGGGAGGTCGCAGGTTCAAATCCTGTCGCCCCGACCAGGACCACACGAACGTCAACCAACAGGAGAACATCCCTTGGCCACCAGCACCGTCGACAAGGTGAGCGACACCCGCGTCAAGCTCACCGTGAACGTGACGCCGGAAGATCTCAAGCCGAGCATCGACCACGCGTACAAGCACATCGCCGAGCAGATCAACATCCCCGGCTTCCGCAAGGGCAAGGTCCCGCCGGCGATCGTCGACCAGCGTGTCGGCCGCGGCGAGGTCCTGAACCACGCCGTCGGCGACGCCATCGACAACTTCTACCGCCAGGCGGTGGAGGAGCAGGAGCTGCGCATCCTCGGTCGTGCCGAGGCCGACGTCGCCGAGCTGCCGAACGTCAAGGACTTCACGGGTGACCTCGTCCTCACCTTCGAGGTGGACGTCCGTCCCGAGTTCGACCTGCCGGACTACGCGAACTACGAGCTCACGGTCGATGCCGTCGACGTCACCGACGACGAGATCGAGGAGGAGCTGCAGAACCTCCGCACCCGCTTCGGCACGCTCGTCACGGTCGACCGCCCGGCGACCAAGGGTGACTTCGCCCAGATCGACCTCACCGCCACCATCGGCGACGACGAGGTCGACTCGGCCACCGGCGTCTCCTACGAGATCGGCTCGGGCGACCTGCTCGAGGGCATCGACGAGGCGCTCGATTCCCTCACCGCTGGCGAGTCCACCACCTTCGAGTCGAAGCTCGTGGGCGGCGAACGCGAAGGCGAGACCGCCCAGATCTCCGTGACGGTCACCGCCGTCAAGGAGCGCGAGCTCCCCGAGGCCGACGACGAGTTCGCCCAGATCGCCAGCCAGTTCGACACGATCCACCAGCTCAAGGCGGACCTCAAGGAGCAGATCGCCAAGTCCAAGACCTTCGGTCAGGGCGCCGCGGCTCGCGACAAGCTCGTCGAGAAGCTCATCGAGGACGTCAACATCCCGATCTCGGAGAAGCTCATCGAGGACGAGGTGCACCGCCACCTCGAGCAGGAGAACCGCCTCGAGGACGACGAGCACCGCAAGGAGGTCGCGGAGTCCAGCGAGAAGGCCTTCCGTTCGCAGATCCTCCTCGACGCGATCGCCGAGAAGGAAGAGATCCAGGTCTCGCAGGAAGAGCTCACGCAGTACCTCATCCAGGCCGCTGCGCAGTACGGCATGGAGCCGGGCGAGTTCATCAAGGTCATCGACCAGAACGGGCAGATCCCCGGCATGGTCGGCGAGGTGGCCCGCTCGAAGGCCGTCGCGACCGTCCTCTCCACGGTGACCGTCAAGGACACCAACGGCAACGACGTCGACCTGTCCGCCTTCACGGCGGGCGTCGCGCAGGAGCCGGCGGAGGACGCCGAGTAAGCGTTCCGACACGACGCACGGGAGGCGNTGGCACCGCGCCTCCCGTCGTTCGTTCCCGCACCGTCGCATTGCCGTCAGCGAACAGACGCGAAGTGCCGCGTTGCAACCGATAAGTTCGACAACAAGCGACAACTGAACGGGAGCTTTTCCATGGCCGAAGCGACACTGAACCCCAGTGTTTTTGACCGCCTTCTGAGAGACCGGATCGTGTGGCTCGGCTCCGAGGTCCGCGACGACAACTCGAACGAGATCGCAGCGAAGCTGCTGATGCTCGCCGCCGAGGACCCTGAGAAGGACATCTACCTCTACATCAACTCGCCCGGTGGCTCGATCACCGCCGGCATGGCGATCTACGACACGATGCAGTTCGTGCCGAACGACATCGTCACGGTGGGCATCGGCCTCGCCGCGTCGATGGGGCAGTTCCTGCTCTCGTCCGGCACGCCGGGCAAGCGGTACATCACGCCGAACGCCCGCGTGCTCCTGCACCAGCCGTCCGGCGGCTTCGGAGGCACCGCGGCCGACATCCAGACGCAGGCCAAGGTCATCCTCGACATGAAGCAGCGGATGGCGGAGCTGACGGCGGAGCAGACCGGCAAGACGGTCGAGCAGATCCTCAAGGACAACGACCGCGACAACTGGTTCACGGCGCAGGAAGCCCTCGAGTACGGCTTCGTCGACCACCTCCGTGCGTCCTCGAACGAGGTCGTCGGCGGTGGCGGAACCGTCGGCGACGGCGAGACCCCCACCGAAGCCGCCGAGCCCGACGCGCAGTCCTGACCCGACCCACCGAAGAAAAGGAAACGAGAATGCATCTCCCCATGCTCGGTGGCGCGCAGAACGTCCCGGCTCCGTCGAACCGTTACATCCTCCCGAGCTTCGAGGAGCGCACGGCCTACGGCTACAAGCGGCAGGACCCGTACGCGAAGCTGTTCGAGGACCGCATCGTGTTCCTCGGTGTCCAGGTCGACGACGCGTCCGCTGACGACATCATGGCGCAGCTCCTGGTGCTCGAGTCGATGGACCCGGACCGCGACATCGTCATGTACATCAACTCGCCCGGTGGCTCGTTCACCGCGATGACGGCGATCTACGACACGATGCAGTACATCCGTCCGCAGATCCAGACGGTGTGCCTCGGTCAGGCGGCGTCGGCCGCGTCGGTGCTCCTCGCTGCCGGCACCCCCGGCAAGCGTCTGGCGCTCCCGAACGCCCGCGTGCTCATCCACCAGCCGGCGACGCAGCAGGGCGGCGGTCAGGCGTCGGACATCGAGATCCAGGCGGCGGAGATCCTCCGCATGCGCACCTGGCTCGAGGACACGCTGTCGAAGCACTCGAACCGCACGCCGGAGCAGGTCAACAACGACATCGAGCGTGACAAGATCATGTCCGCCGAAGAGGCTCTGGAGTACGGCCTGATCGACCAGGTCCTCACGAGCCGCAAGAACCTGCCGGCGCTCGTCAAGTAGCGCTGCACGCTCGAAGGCCCCGCACCGATCGGTGCGGGGCCTTCGTCGTCCGTCCGTCGTCGGACTGGAGGCGCGGTGCGGGTCCGGTGGGTCGGCGCGCGTCAGTCCTCGTCGGTGTCGTCCGCCGCGGGAGCCGGGCGCCGACGGAGGAGGAGCAGCACCGCCACGACCACGCCGACGAGGACGATGCCGCCGGCACCGATCCAGATCGCGTCCGAGGCGGCCGAGTCGGTGTCGCCTGACGCCGTGCCCGTGGTGGTGTCGGCACTCGCACTCGCGCCGTTGCCGCTCCCGCCCGAGGTGGCGCAGACCGGGGGCTTCGCGGCACCCTTCGCCGGCGTGGACCCGGCCGGCGCCTTCCACGTGAACGAGTACTCGTCGGACACGGTGTGTCCGTCCGCCGAGATGATCTGCCACTCGACGGTGTACTTGCCGGACTCGCCGAGGGCGGCCTTCGTGGTCATCGAGGGTCCGTCGACGTCGAGGCAGCCGTTCTCGTAGTACTTCCCGTCCGGACCGACGATCCGGTACGCGAAGCCGGAGTCGGTGCCACCGATGTCGAGCAGCTTGTCGTTCGTCGTGATCTCGAAACGGTCCGGCAGCGACGTCAGCGTCCCGTCCACCTTCGGCGTCGACGCCACCATGTAGTTGTGCGCGCTGGCAGGACCAGCGAGGCCCAGGACCGCACCGCCCGCGATGGCGAGCGCTGCTGCGGAACCGGCCACGATCCTCCAGGCCCGCCCGGCCGACGTTCCCCGTGACCGTCGGCCGTGCGCCGGACGCGCGTTGGGCGTCACTTGGACGCGCTCCGCCGGCGCGTGTTCGCGACCGCGACGACCAGGGCGATCGCTCCGAGGACCAGACCGCCGAGGCCGAGGAACCGCCCGACGAGGTCGGGGTCGCTCGAGGTGCTCGTGGACGCGGCCTCGGCCGTCGGGGTGGCGGCGACGGGGTCACCGTCGTCGGACGTCGGCACGGCAGCGGTCAGGGTGATCGAGGGTGCGGGGTGCTCCGGCTCGGCCTCGCCCGCCTTCTGCTCCTGGTTCCACTCGACCGAGCCCTTCTCACAGGTCTGCAGCGCGGGGAACTCGACGAGGTCCCCGGGCTTGCCGTCCGGCAGGGAGAAGGAGAGCGAGAACGTGTCGCGCTCGTCGGCGGGCAGGGGCGTCTTCGCCGTCCACGTGACGCTCGTGACGCGCTGTGCGGCGTCCTCGGTGGATTCGCCGTCCGCCGACGCCGAGGGGCTCGTGTAGGGCTCGGTCGTCTTCGAGATCGTCCAGTTCGGGTTGACCGTCGGCGTGACCTCGATGACGGACTCCGGCACCTGGAACTCGATCTTCGTCGTGGGGGAGCCGTCGCACCCGTGGGGGACCGAGAACGTCGCCGTCGTGTAGGAGTTCGCCGCGGTCGACGTGGCCGTCGCCGAGACGTGCGCGCTCGCGACCCCCGCGGTGCCGAGGACGATGGCAGCGGTGACGCCGAGGGTCGCGGTGCCGACGACGGCGAGGCGCTTGGACATGGCGTTCCTTCCGGGCGGAGTTCTACAACTTGTAGAGGAGTCGGCACCACGGTAGCAGGATCGAACGCCCTGGGCGAACGCAGCCGCCGAAACCGGCTCGGCGTCGCAGCCGGTGTCACCGGTTGCGATTAGGCTCGTCCACAAGTCGGGCAGGTCGTCGACCTGCTTCGGTCAACCAGGGAGGGCACCGACATGGCACGCATCGGAGAGAGCGCTGACCTGCTCAAGTGCTCCTTCTGCGGCAAGAGCCAGAAGCAGGTCCAGCAGCTCATCGCCGGACCCGGCGTGTACATCTGCGACGAGTGCGTGGAGCTGTGCAACGAGATCATCGAGGAACGTCTCGCCGAAGCGGGTGAAGACACTGCCAGCGGTGAGTTCGAGCTCCCCAAGCCGCGCGAGATCTTCGACTTCCTGCAGGAGTACGTCATCGGGCAGGACCCGGCGAAGCGCTCCCTGGCCGTCGCCGTCTACAACCACTACAAGCGCATCCGTGCGCAGGGGCAGATCACCGCGGCGGAAGACCGTGACGACGTCGAGATCGCGAAGTCGAACATCCTGCTCATCGGGCCGACCGGCTGCGGCAAGACCTACCTCGCGCAGACCCTGGCGAAGCGGCTCAACGTGCCGTTCGCCGTCGCGGACGCCACCGCCCTGACCGAGGCCGGGTACGTCGGTGAGGACGTCGAGAACATCCTCCTGAAGCTCATCCAGGCCGCCGACTACGACGTGAAGCGTGCCGAGACCGGCATCATCTACATCGACGAGGTCGACAAGATCGCGCGGAAGGCCGAGAACCCCTCGATCACCCGCGACGTCTCGGGCGAGGGCGTGCAGCAGGCACTGCTCAAGATCCTCGAAGGGACCGTCGCGTCGGTTCCCCCGCAGGGCGGACGGAAGCACCCGCACCAGGAGTTCATCCAGATCGACACGACGAACGTGCTGTTCATCGTGGCGGGGGCGTTCGCCGGGCTCGAGGACATCGTGTCGTCGCGCGTCGGCAAGCGCGGGATCGGCTTCGGGGCGCCGCTGCACAGCCCGCTCGACCAGCAGGACCTCTACGCCGACGTCCTCCCCGAAGACCTCCACAAGTTCGGGCTCATCCCGGAGTTCATCGGGCGTCTGCCCGTCGTGACCACGGTGTCGCAGCTCGACCAGTCGGCACTCATGCGGATCCTGACCGAGCCGAAGAACGCCCTCGTGAAGCAGTACCAGCGGATGTTCGCGATCGACGGTGTCGAGCTCGAGTTCGACCGGGGTGCGCTCGAGGCGATCGCGGACCTCGCCGTCCTGCGGCAGACCGGTGCTCGTGGGCTGCGGGCCATCCTCGAAGAAGTGCTCGGCCCGGTGATGTTCGAGGTGCCCTCGGACGACGACGTCGCGCGCGTCGTGATCACCCGCGAGTCCGTGCTCGAGAACGCAGCGCCCACGATCGTGCCGAGGCCGCGCGCGAAGCGCGTCGAGAAGTCGGCGTAGCGGCGGCGCGGCCGCTGCTGTCGTCCGGAAGGGCCCGTGCCGTCGATCGGCGCGGGCCCTTCGGCGTGCGGCGCCGGGGCGGCGGGGCGGTCGCGTTGAGCGTCGAACCACGGATCCGACGTCGAACCAGGTGTGGGACCTGGTTCGATGTCGGATCCNTCCGTGGTTCGACACCGGGCGGCGCCGCGCCGCGCGCCGCGCGCCGCGCGCCGCGCCGCGCGCCGCGCTACTCCAGCCCGCGGCGCCGCAGCAGCGGCCCCACCTCGGCGTCGCGCCCGCGGAAGTCCCGGTACGCCTCGAGCGGGTCCTTCGCCCCGCCCACGCCGAGCAGCTTCGACGCGAACCGCCGCCCGGCCTCCCGCGAGAGCCCACCGTTCTCCCGGAACCACTCCACCGTGTCCGCGTCGAGCACCTCGGACCAGATGTACCCGTAGTACCCGGCGTCGTACCCGCCCGAGAACGTGTGCGCGAAGTACGTCGACGAGTACCGCGGCGGGACGGCAGCCACGTCCACCCCGGCGGCACGGAGTGCGTCACGCTCGAAGTCCTCGACCGACGTCACGGAAGCGGCATCGGCCGCCGAGAGCCGGTGCCACGCCTGGTCGAGCAGCGCGGCGGCGAGGTACTCCGTGGTGGCGAAGCCCTCGTTGAACCCGGCCGAGTCGCTGAGCCCGAGCACGAGTTCCGGCGGCAGGGGCTCCCCGGTCTCGTGGTGCTTGGCGTAGTTCGCCAGGACGGACGGCCACGACACCCACATCTCGTTCACCTGCGACGGGAACTCCACGAAGTCGCGCTCGACGTTCGTGCCCGAGAAGCGCGGGTACGTGGTGCGGGCGATGAGCCCGTGCAGCGCGTGGCCGAACTCGTGGAAGAGCGTCTCGACCTCGTCCTGGATGAGGAGCGTCGGCGACCCTGCAGCGGGCTTGGCGACGTTGAGGTTGTTCACGACGACGGGCAGTGTGCCGAGCAGGGCGGACTGCTCCACCACGGGGTTCATCCACGCCCCGCCGCGCTTGCCGTCGCGCGTGTAGAGGTCGAGCAGGTAGAGGCCGACCGGCTCACCGTCGGACCCGTGCACCTCGAACACCCGCACCTCGTCGTTGTACCCGTGCAGGTCGGGTCGTTCGGTGAAGGTCAGCCCGTACAGTTCGCCGGCAGCGTGGAACACTCCGTCGTGCAGGACACGGTCGGCCTCGAAGTACGGGCGCAGCGCGGAGCTGTCGGCGGCGAACTGCTCACCGCGCAGCAGCTCGGTCGCGTACGCCCAGTCCCACGCCTCGATGTCGAACCCGACGGTGCGGGACCGGACGGCTCGTTCGTCGTCGGCGTTCGCCGCGGCGGCGGGGACGAGGGACGACAGCAGGCCGTCGACGGCCTCGGGCGTGCCCGCGGTCTCGTCGGCGGTGACGACCGCGGCGTGGTTCGGGAAGCCGAGCAGCTCGGCACGTTCGGCTCGGAGCCGGACGATCCGCAGCAGGACGTCGCGGTTGTCGTGCTCGTTGCCGCGGCGTCCGCGCGAGAGCGAGGCGCGCATGATCCGTTCCCGCAGACCCCGGTCGGCCAGGGTCGCGAGCCACGGGTGACCGGTGTACAGCGGGAGCGTGATGAGCCAGCCGTCCAGCCCCCGGTCGGCGGCAGCAGCGGCAGCGGCCGACTTCGCGCCGTCGTCCAGTCCTTCGAGCTCGTCCTCGGCGGTCACGTGCACGGCGAGGTCGTTGGTGTCCTCGAGCAGGTTCCGCTCGAACGTGGTCGTGAGCGTGGAGAGCTCCTGGTTGATCGCGGTGAGGCGTTCCTTGCCGGCGTCGTCGAGCCCGGCACCGGCGAGGGTCATCTCGGTGTGGGTGCGCTCGACGAGCCGCCGGTCCTCGTCGGTGAGGTCGGTCCGTTCCCCGAGGGTGTCCCGCACGGCGGTGACCCGCTCGTACAGTCGGCCGTCGAGGGTGATCGCGTCGCGGTGCGCGGCGAGGAGCGGGGAGACCTCGGCCTCGAGGTCGTGCAGCTCCGGCGTGGAGTCCGCCGACGACAGCGTGAAGAACACGTGGCTGACGCGGGCGAGCAGTTGGCCCGTGCGCTCGAGCGCCACGAGGGTGTTCTCGAACGTTGGCGCGTCGGTGGAGGTCGCGATCGCCTCCACCTCGGCACGCTGCTCGGCCATGCCGGCGTCGAACGCGGGCCGGTAGTGCTCGAGCCGCACGTCACGGAACGGCGGGAGGGCGTAGGGGAGGGTGCTCGGTGCATCGAACGGGGTTGCCATCACCCCACCCTACGGACCGTGCCGCGGGACGGGGCGACGGGCGGACGGGAGGCGCGGTGCCGGGCCGCCCCGCGCCTCCCGTCCGCCACCGGGCCCTCAGACGCGCGTCGCCGCGTCGATGAGCGTCTCCGCCGCCCGCCGTGCGTGCACCGCCGGAGCGGTCGACCCGGCGATCGCCGCCGTCGTCTGCGCCCCTTCGGCGAGCAGCGCGAGCTGCGCTGCGAGTTCCTCGGCGGCGGCGGGGTCGTCGACCGCCGAAGCGGCCAGTCCGGCGACGAAGCGCTGGAAGGAGTCCTTGTGGTCGCGGGCGATCTCAGCGACCGCGGGTGAGGTCGCACCGAGTTCGCCGAACGCGTTGATGAACCCGCAGCCCCGGAACGTGTCGTCGCCGAACCAGGACTCGAGGAAGTCGTACATCGCGAGGAGCTTGTCGCGCGGCGTCGCTGCGGCGTCGACGGCTCCGTGCACCCCGCGCTCCCAGACGTCATGGCGTCCGGCGAGGACGGCCGCGATGAGCTGCTCCTTGCCGGGGAACGTGGCGTAGAGCTTCTTGAGCGAGACCCCGGCGCCGGTGCGGATCTCGTCCATGCCGACCGACTGGATGCCCCGGGCGTAGAAGAGCCGGTCGGCGACGTCGACGATGTGTGCCCGGACGTCGGGTTCGACGGTGCTGGTGGCCATGGTCGTCCTCTGTTCGCTGCGGGTTCACCGTCCCGGACTTGCGCGGGGAACGGCCGTTCTCTAGTGTAGTCGACATCGACGGAGAACGATCGTTCTCCGCGGGCTAGGGAAGGAACGACCATGGGCGCCATCACCGTCGGGACCGAGAACAGCGTCGACATCGAGCTGCACTACGAGGACAAGGGGAGCGGACAGCCGATCGTGCTGATCCACGGCTTCCCCCTCGACGGCAACTCCTGGGAAGGGCAGGTCCCGGCCCTCCTCGACGCCGGGTACCGCGTCGTCACGTACGACCGTCGGGGCTTCGGCCAGTCCTCGCAGCCGTCGACCGGGTACGACTACGACACCTTCGCCGACGACCTGCACACCGTGCTCGAGACGCTCGACCTGCGCGACGTGATCCTCGTGGGCTTCTCGATGGGCACCGGCGAGATCGCCCGCTACATCGGCCGCCACGGCGAGGACCGGATCGCGAAGGTGGCGTTCCTGGCCTCCCTCGAGCCGTACCTCGCCATCACCGACGACAACCCGGACGGTGCCGCTCCGATGTCGTTCTTCGAGGGCATCGCCGCCGACGTCCGGCAGGACCGGTACGCCTACTTCACGAACTTCTACCGGGACTTCTTCAACCTCGACGAGAACCTCGGGAAGCGCATCTCCGAGGAGCAGGTCCGGAACGCCTGGAACGTCGCCGCGGGATCGGGTGCGATCGCCTCCGCCGCGGCCCCGCTCACCTGGCCGACCGACTTCCGTCAGGACATCCCGAAGGTCACCGTCCCCGCCCTCATCCTGCACGGCACGGCGGACAACATCCTGCCGATCGATGCCACCGGTCGTCGCTTCACGAAGGCCCTGCCGCACGCGGAGTACGTCGAGATCGAGGGCGCCCCGCACGGCTTGCTCACCACGCACACCGCCGAGGTGAACGAGGCGCTCCTGGGCTGGCTCCGGAAGTAGCCGACCCCTCGCACGACGAGAGCCGCCGACCCGTCCGGGCCGGCGGCTCTCGTCGTCGGTGCGTCAGTCCTCTTCCGCGGCGTCGTCCGGGTTGGTCACCTGGGCGTGTCCGGCGTCGTCGAGGTGGATCGCCGTGCCGTCGTCCAGCGTGACGATGGGCTTGCCCTCGAGGAAGGTCAGGGTCCAGCCCCATCCCGTCGTGTCGACCGACTCCGAGGTGAGTTCGTCCTCGACGCCACGCACGGCGACGACCATCGCCTCGGGCAGGCGCGCAGGCGGCTCCCCACCCACGTTCCAGCGCGTTCCCAACTGCATCCGTGCCTCCAGTCCCGGTGTGGACGGGCCTGATCGCCGAGGCGACCCGGCCCGTCCGCCCGACGCTACGCCTGCTGTTCCGCCAGCTCGATGTCGGTGACGGCGAGCTCCTCGCCGTCCACGAACGACAGGTTCTCGACACGGCCCACGGCCGCCAGGTCGACCGCTGCGCGCTCGATGAGTGCACGCGTCTCGGCCGGCGCGGCGACCACCGCCCGCGTCACGGGCGTCTTCTGGGACGCCTTCGCCGCCGTCTTCGCCCCGCGGATGCCGATGAGCGCCTGGCCCACGGCTGCGAGGAGGCCCGTCGGCTCGGCCTGCGTGGGCAGCTCGGCACGGGTCGGCCAGGAGGCGCGGTGCACGCTCGTCTCGTGGGTCCAGGCCCACACCTCCTCGGTCGCGAACGGGAGGAACGGTGCGAGCAGGCGCAGCAGCGCGTCGATCGCGGCGCGGAGCGCGAGCACCGCGCTCGCCTGCGTCTCGTGCGTCGCCTCGGTCGCCGTGCCGTACGCACGCTCCTTGACGAGCTCGAGGTAGTCGTCGCAGAAGGTCCAGAAGAAGCGCTCGATGACCTCGAGGGCACGGGCGTGGTCGAACCCGTCGAACGCGGTCGTGGCCTGGTCGATCACGGAGCCGAGCTCGGCGAGCATGTCCACGTCGAGCGGCTCGGTGACGTCGGTCGCGCCCTCGGGCAGCGGGAAGCCGTACACGAACTTCGCGGCGTTGAGGACCTTGATCGCCAGGCGACGGCCGACCTTGATCTGCTTCGGGTTCTGCGGGTCGAAGGCCGCGTCCGTGCCGAGCTTCGACGAGGCCGCCCAGTAGCGGACGGCGTCGGCGCCGTGCTGCTCGAGGATCGACAGCGGCGTGACGACGTTGCCCTTCGACTTCGACATCTTCTTGCGGTCTGGGTCGACGATGAAGCCGGAGATGGACGCGTGCTTCCACGGCACCGTGTCGGCCTCGAGCTGGCTGCGGAGCACGGTCGTGAACAGCCAGGTGCGGATGATGTCCTGCGCCTGCGGTCGGACGTCGTACGGGTACACCAGGTCGTAGAGCGCCGGGTCGGTCTCCCACTTGCCCGCGAGCTGCGGGGTGAGCGACGACGTCGCCCAGGTGTCCATCACGTCGAGCTCGCCCTGGAACCCGCCGGGCACGCCGCGCTGGGACTCGTCGTACCCGGGTGCCGGTTCGGACGCCGGGTCGACGGGGAGCTGGGCCTCGGTGGGGACGATCGGCTTGTCGTACACCGGGTTGCCGTCGGCGTCGAGCGGGTACCAGACCGGCAGCGGAACGCCGAAGAAGCGCTGCCGCGAGATCAGCCAGTCGCCGGAGAGGCCACCGACCCAGTTGTCGTAGCGGACGCGCATGAAGTCCGGGTGGAACGCGATCTCCTCGCCGCGTCGGCGCAGCGTGCTCTTGAGCTGCTCGTCGCGCGCGCCGTTCACGATGTACCACTGGCGGGTCGAGACGATCTCGAGCGGCTTGTCGCCCTTCTCGAAGAACTTCACCGGGTGGTTGATCGAGGTGATCTCGCCGACCAGCTCGCCGGACTCGGTGAGGGCGTCCACGACGACCTTCTTCGCCGAGAACACGGTCTTGCCGGCCATCTCGGCGTAGAGCTCCTGGCCGCGCGCGGACTCGATCCAGTCCGGCGTCTCGCTCTTCACGCGGCCGTCGAAGCCGATGACCGCGCGGTTCGGCAGCTGCAGCTCGCGCCACCAGACCACGTCGGTGGTGTCACCGAACGTGCAGACCATCGCGATGCCGGCGCCCTTGTCCTGCTGGGCGAGGTGGTGGGCGACGACGGGGACCTCGACGTCGAACAGGGGCGAGCGGACGGTGGTGCCGAAGAGGTCCTGGAAGCGCTCGTCGTCCGGGTGCGCGACGAGGGCGACGCACGCGGGCAGGAGCTCCGGGCGCGTGGTCTGGATGACGACGTCCTGCCCGTCGGGGCGGTGGAAGGCCAGGCCGTGGTACGCGCCGGGCATCTCCTTGTCCTCGAGCTCGGCCTGCGCCACGGCGGTGCGGAACGTCACGTCCCAGAGCGTCGGGGCGTCGGCCTGGTACGCCTCGCCGCGTTCGAGGTTGCGGAGGAACGCGCGCTGGGCGCTCGCCCGGGAGGTGTCGTCGATCGTGCGGTACGACTGCGTCCAGTCGACCGACAGGCCGAGCGTGCGGAAGAGGTGCTCGAACTGCTGCTCGTCCTGCACGGTCAGGCGTTCGCAAAGCTCGATGAAGTTGCGGCGCGACACCGGGACCTGGTCGGCGGCCTTGCTCGACTTGTTGTCGCCGCCCTCGAACGGCGGCACGAACGCCGGGTCGTAGGGGAGCTGCGGGTCGCACCGGACGCCGTAGTAGTTCTGCACGCGGCGTTCGGTGGGGAGACCGTTGTCGTCCCAGCCCATCGGGTAGAAGACCTGCTTGCCGCGCATGCGCTCGTACCGGGCCTTGAGGTCGGTGTGCGTGTACGAGAACACGTGACCGATGTGCAGCGAACCCGAGGCGGTGGGCGGCGGGGTGTCGATCGAGTAGACGTCGTCGCGGGTGATGCCGGTGCGGTCGAAGCGGTACGTGCCGTCCTGCTCCCACTGCGGCCCCCAGACCTGCTCGAGCCCGTCCACCGTGGGCTTGTCGGGCATGGGCTTGGTCATGGCTGCGCCTTTCGATCGGTATGTGCGGCACCGAGTCCGTGATGAGGTGCCTGAGTGTGGTGCGCACGCTGCGCGCTGCCCCAATCGTAGCGGTCCCTGTCGTCGGAGCGCTCCATCTGGTAGGCTGTCGGAGTTTGTCCGGCGAGCGCGGTGTTCGCGAGGACCGCACAGTCGCTTCCCGCCGGGCGCCCGAAGGCAAGACACAGCACTACCGGAGGAACGATTTGGCACCGAACGAGACACGTCAGCACGGCGATCGGCCGCTGCGCACCAAGGCCCAGGTGAAGCGTGCACGCCGCAAGCTGACCGAGGACGACGTCACCGTCGTCGAGGAGTCGCTGCTCAAGCGTGCCGTCGCCGCCGCTGCGCTCGGCAACGCCATGGAGTGGTTCGACTTCGGCATCTTCGCCTACCTCACCGTGACGATCTCGCAGGTGTTCCTGCCCCACGGGGACGCAGCTGCGAACATCGTCGCCACGTTCGGCTTCTTCGCCGCCGCGTTCATCGTGCGTCCGATCGGCGGTGCCGTCTTCGGCCCGATCGGCGACAAGATCGGCCGGCAGAAGGTCCTCGCGCTGACGATGATCCTCATGGCCGCCGGCACGCTCATGATCGGCCTGATCCCGTCGTACGACTCGATCGGGTTCTGGGCGCCGATCCTGCTGCTCGTCGCCCGGTTCGTGCAGGGCTTCTCGACCGGTGGCGAGTACGGCGGCGCAGCGACCTTCATCGCGGAGTACTCGCCGGACAAGCGCCGCGGCTTCATGGGCTCGTGGCTCGAGTTCGGCACCCTCGCCGGCTACGTGCTCGGCGCGTCGATCGTCACGGGCCTGCAGTTCGGCCTCTCCGAGGACGCCCTGCTCAGCTGGGGGTGGCGCATCCCGTTCATCATCGCGGGTCCGCTCGGCCTCATCGGGCTCTACCTCCGCCTGAAGCTCGAGGAGACCCCGGCGTTCCAGAAGCAGCAGGAGCAGGCCGCCGAGCGGGAGTCGCAGAAGACGCCGTTCCTCAAGCTCTTCGCCGAGAACTGGCGCTCGCTCCTCATCTGCATCGGCCTGGTCCTCGTGTTCAACGTGACCGACTACATGCTGCTGTCGTACATGCCGACCTACCTCGAGCAGAACCTCGGGCAGAACGCCACGTTCGGGCTCATCCTGATCGTCGTCGTGATGCTCCTGATGATGGTCGTCATCACGTTCGGCGGACGCCTCTCCGACAAGTTCGGCCGTCGTCCCGTGCTCGCCGCGGGGTGCATCGGCTTCATCCTGCTGTCCTGGCCGGCGCTCAAGCTCGTGCAGGGCGGCACCGGCGTCGGGGTCTTCGCGGGCCTGCTCATCCTCGGCATCGTGCTGGTGACCTTCACCTCGACGATGCCCTCGACGCTCCCCGCGCTCTTCCCGACGATCATCCGGTACGGGGCGCTCGCGATCGCGTTCAACGTGTCGGTGTCCCTGTTCGGCGGCACGACCCCGCTCGCGACCTCCGCGCTCATCAACGCCGCGAAGGACGCCGGACTCGGCTGGGCGGAGGACATCCCCGCCTTCTACCTCATGCTCGCCGCCGTCATCGGACTCGTCGCGGTCTACTTCACGAAGGAGACCGCCTCGTCGCCGCTCATGGGCTCCGGACCGACGGTCGCGTCGGAGGACGAGGTCGCCGAGGTCATCAAGGACTACAACGACCCGACCTCGGAGCTCGCGCAGTCCGACTGGGCGAAGGAGTTCTCGACGAGCGAGATCCCGATCATCTCGGGCGACGTCCCCGCGAAGGAGTCCGCGAGCTCGTAGCGGCCCTTCCCCGCCGGCCAGGAGGCGCGGCGCGCGTCCGCCACGGACGTCGCGCCGCGCCTCCTGCCGTCCTGGGCGCGGTGCGCCGGTGGCGGTGGCGGCGGTGGCGGTGGTGGCGGTGGTGGCGGCCCGAGTCTCGCGCTCAGCGCCGGGCGCCGGCCGGCCGGATTTCGGGCTCAGCGACAGTTCACGCGCGCGAAGGCGCGTGAACTGTCGCTGAGCCCGAAAACTCCCGCGCGCCGGGCGCGCTACGCGGCGCCGGCGTCCGACCGCGGGCCCTCTGCGAGCCGCTCCGCGGCCCGCAGGAGCCTCGCCGTCACGGCGTGGGTCGGCCGGTCGAACACCGACGCGGCGGGGCCGTGCTCCACCACGCGGCCCTCGTGCACGACCAGCACGTCGTCCGCCATCCGTCGCACGGCCCGGAGGTCGTGCGACACGAACACCATCGCCACGCCCGTGCTGTCCCGCAGTCGTTCGAGCAGGGACAACACCGCGTCCTGCACCGTGGCGTCGAGTGCGGTGACGGGCTCGTCGAGGACGATCACCTCGGGCGAGGTCGCCAGCGCCCGGGCGATCGCGAGCCGCTGCCGTTGCCCGCCGGACAGCGTGAGGGGGGAGCGACGCCGCAGCGTCGGGTCGAGGCCGACCTGCTCGAGTGCGGCGTCGACCCGGGCGTCGAGGGATCCACGCGCGGAGCGTTCGGTCCCGTCGGAGAACGCGTCGGCGAGCACCCGTTCGACGCTCCACCGCTCGTCGAAGGTCGCGCCGGGGTCCTGCACCACGGCGGCCACGCGGTGCCGGAGCGGTCGGCGGTCGCGCTCGTCGAGCGGCACCCACGGCGCGCCGTCGAGCGTCACCGTGCCGGCGTCGGGCTCCTCGAGTCCGAGGAGGATCCGCGCGAGCGTCGTCTTGCCGGAGCCGGACGCACCGATCACGCCGAGGACCCGCCCCCGCGCGAGGTCGAACGACACCCCGTCGACCGCTGGGACCTCCCCGAACGAACGGCGGAGTCCCTCGACGGCGAGTACCGGACCCGGCCCGGGCCCCGCCTCCGGTCGTGCAACGGACGCTCCGGCCGCCAGGGGCGGGGTCGGGTCCCCGTCGCGACCGGCCGCCCGCACGAGCGCGCGCGTCGCGTCGTGCTGCGGCGCACCGAACACCGCTGCGACGGCACCCTCCTCGACGACGCGTCCTTCGTGCATGACCACCACGCGGTCCGCCCACCCCGCGACGAGCCCCAGGTCGTGCGTGATGACGAGGAGACCGGCTCCCGCGAGCTGTGCCGCGCGGAGCTGCTCCATGACCGTGACGGCGACGCCGGCGTCGAGTGCGGTGGTGGGCTCGTCCGCGACCACCAGGGCCGGTCTCCCGACGGTCGCTGCGGCGATGAGCGCCCGCTGTCGCATCCCGCCCGACAGTGTCCCCGCGAGCCGTCCGTCCGTCGCGATCGCGGGGTCGAGGCCCACGGACGTCAGTGCGCGACGGACCGCCTCGACACGGGCGGCCGCCGTCATCTCGGTGTGCAGCCGGAGGGTGTCCGCGACCTCGCGTCCGACCGGTCGCAGCGGGTCCAGCGCGCCGAGTGCCTCCTGGCCGACGTAGCCGACCCGGGATCCGCGCACGCTGCGCCACCGGCGGTCCGAGAACGCCCGGACGTCGAGACCGGTGACGGTGAGCCGGTCGACGCGCACCGCCGAGCCGGGGGCGGACAGACCGAGTGCCGCCCGGGCGGTGACGGTCTTCCCGGAGCCGGACGCTCCGACGAGGGCGACGCACTCGCCGGCCGCCACGCGCAGCGCGACGTCCTGCACGACGGTCCGGCCACCGATCGCGACCGTGAGCCCGTGGATGTCGAGCACGTTCACCGGACGACTCCTGTCCGTCGGACGGCTCGCCCGAGCACGGTCACCGCGGTCGCGAGCACGACGATCGCGAGTCCGGGGAACGTGCTCATCCACGGGGCGGTCTCGAGGTAGGTCCGGCCGTCGGCGAGCATCGCGCCCCACTCCGGAGCCGGCGGGGGCGTCCCGACGCCGAGGTAGCTCAGCGCCGAGGCCCACACGATCGCCTGCCCGACCCCGAGCGTCGCGACGGCCACGACGGGCCAGAGCGCCGCGGGCAGCACGTGCCGGAGGACGATGCGGGCGGGGGAGCGGCCCATGACGACGGCGGTCTCGACGACCTGCGAGTGCCGTGCGCTCCGCACGAGTCCGCGGACGATCCGCGCGTACCCGGGGGCGGTCGCGAACCCGACGGCGAGCATCGCGGGGACGGGGCCGGGCCCGGTCACCGCGATGACCACGAGCGCGACGAGGAGGAGCGGGAGCGCGAACGCCACCTCGGTGACGCGCCCGACGACGGCGTCGACGAGCCTGCCGCCCAGGCCCGCGACGACGCCGAGCACCACGCCGACCCCGCCACCGACGAGCGTGGCGACCACCCCGACGAGGAGCGACCCCCGGGTGCCCGCGACGACGCGCGCGAGGACGTCGCGGCCGGATTCGTCGGTGCCGAACACATGCTGGGGGTTCGGCGCGGTCAGGGCCTCGGATGGGTGCACCGCGAGTGGGTCCCCGCCGCCGAGCAGCCCCGGCCAGACCGCCGCGACGACCGCCAGGGCGACGACGGCGGCAGCGATCGTGCCGGCCGGGCCGAGCGTCCCCCCACGGAATCGCTCGGACCGGCCGGTGGTCGGGTCGCCCTGGGCACCGGCCTGGAGGCGCGGCTCGGCGATGCCGCTCACCGTGCGCCCGCCTCGGCGCTGGTGGCGCCCGGGCTGCGGCGTCGTGCGCGGCCGTCCTCGGTGGTCCGGGCCGTCCTCGGGTCCACGGCGCGTTCGACGAGGTCCGCGACGGCGAGCACCACCACGTACGCCGCGGCCGAGACGAGCGCGATGCCCGTCACGAGCGGCATGTCGCGCTGCGTCACGGCGGTCACCAGCGCGCGCCCGATGCCCGGGAGCGCGAAGACCGACTCGACGACGACGGCGCCGGACACGAGCGAGCC
This sequence comes from Curtobacterium sp. 22159, assembly GCF_052045775.1. Lineage (NCBI taxonomy): Bacteria > Bacillati > Actinomycetota > Actinomycetes > Micrococcales > Microbacteriaceae > Curtobacterium > Curtobacterium sp. 22159. The sequence goes on along the minus strand of NZ_JBQEPN010000007.1, from coordinate 152,658 downwards.
GAACGCCCACGCGGACAGCGCGATCCCCGGGAGCGCGGCGTGCCGGAGCAGGTGCCGCCCGAACAGCCCGGCGCGGGTCTCGCCCCGGCTGCGGGCGGCGAGGGCGAACGCGGACCGCTGGGCGTCGACCACGCCGTCCCGGACGGTCTCGGCGAGGTAGCCGGCGACCGGCACCGCGACCGTGACCACGGGGAGCACCCACCCGCGTACCGTTCCGTCGCTGACCGCGGGCACCCACCCGAGCGCGCTCGCGAACACGACGATGAGCACGCTGCCGAGCCAGAAGTGCGGTGTCACGCTCGCGGTGACGCTCAACGCGCTGGTCAGCCCGGCGGCGAACCGGCCCCGCTGCGTCGACCACCACGCGGCGACGATCGCGAGCGCCCACGCCACGACGAGGCCGAGCGCCGCGAGCGTCAGCGTCACGGGGAGCTGTTGACCGAGGAGCGTCGCGACCGGGGTCCGGAAGGCGTACGAGTCACCGAGCTGCCCGGTCGCCAGCCGGCCGAGGAACACCGCGTACTGCACGAGCACCGGACGGTCGAGTCCGTACTCCTGCCGCACATGGGCCACCGCCTCCGCGGATGCCTGCGAGCCCGGGCCGCCGAGGATCGCGAGCGCCGGGTCGCCGGGGATCAGCCGGATCGCGACGAACACGATCGTCGCGACGGCCCAGAGCACCCCGATGCCGCCGGCCAGGCGGCGGAGTCCCCACAGTGCCCACGCCGACCACGCGGCGGGCGGGGTCAGGTGTCCGCGACGCAATCCGTTCCTCCCGGTCCGGGCCGCGTCAGCGGTCCAGCCAGGCCGCGCCGAACCACGGGGTGGAGACCGCGGTGGTCCGCACGCCGTGCACGCTCGATCGGAGCAGGAAGTGGTTCTGCTGGTCGTAGAGGGGCAGGACGGTGCCGCTGGCGAGGATGTCCTGCTGCGCCCGCTGGTACAGGTCGCCGCGCTCGGCGGTGTCCGACGTCCGGGCGGCGCGTTCGAGCAGCTGGTCGACCTCGGGGTCGTCGAGCTGCGCGAGGTTGGCGAAGTACCCGGAGGGTGCCGGCTTGATGCTCGCGCTGTCGTAGAGGATGCGCAGGACGTCCGCGCCGACCTTCGTGTACGGGGCGCTGACGACGTCGTAGTGGTTCGCCGCGAGGGCCGCGTACCAGCTGGAGAGGTCGAGCTCGTCGAGGACGACCTTGAAGCCGACGGCCTTCTCGGACGCCTGGATCTGCTGGAAGAGGCTGCGTTCGGCGGGCACCGACTGGTTCGTCGACACCGGGAACGTCACCGTCAGCTGTTGCCCGTCCTTCTCGCGGACGCCGTCCGGGCCCGTCTTCCAGCCGGCTTCGTCGAGCAGTCGCTTCGCCGTGCTGGGGGAGTACCGGAACAGGCTCTCGTCCGAGTACGCGAACGGCTCCACGCTGGAGAGCACCGAGTATGAGCGCTTCGCGGTGCCGAGGAAGAGCGACCGGATGCCCGGGTCAACCTCCGCGCCGGCGATGAACGCCTTGCGCACTGCCTCGTCGCGGAACACCCCGTGGCCGGAGTTCAGTTCGAGGCGGTTCGACGCTCCGGGGCGCGGGGCGTCGAGGTCGCGGATCGAGCCCTTCGACGACGCAGCCTTGATCTGGTCCGGCTGGGCGTTGTCGATGACGTCGACCTGGCCGGACTGCAGGGCCGCGTACCGCGAGGTCGAGTCCGGGAGGAAGCGCCACGTGATGCCGTCGAGGCGGGGCTTCGTGCTCCCCTGCAGTGGGGTGTAGGAGGTGTTCTTCAGCAGCGTCACCCGGTCGCCGTGCTTCCACCCGGTGACCGCGAACGGCCCGGTGCCGACGGGGGACTCGCAGTTCTGCGCCTGCGGCCGCTCGAGGGCCTTCGGGGACTCCATGCCCACCCAGGGCTGTGAGAACGACTCGAGCAGGGCGCTGTCGGGGCGGCTCAGCGTGAGCGTGACGGTGTGCTCGTCGGTGGCGGTTGCTCGCTGGATGGACTGCAACGCGAGGTACCCGGTGCTGGACGCCGTCGCCGGGTCCTGCACGTGCTCGATGTTCGCGACGACGGCTGCCGCGTCGAACGGGGTGCCGTCGGTGAACCTGACGTCGTCGCGGAGCGTGAAGGTCAGCGTCTTCCCGTCGGCGCTCGTCGTCCACGACTTCGCGAGCGCGGGCACCGGCTTGCCGTCGTGGAGCGCGGTGAGCTCCTCGATGTACTGGCTGGAGAGCAGCGCCTGCGGGTAGTTGCCGCCGACGTGCGGGTCGAGGCAGGTCGGTTCGGCGTCGCCGGAGGCGTAGACGAGCGTGCCGCCGTCCACGGGGGTGCTGTTCGCGGTGGCCGCGCCGCCGCCGGTGCAGGCCGAGACGGCCAGGAGGATCGTGGCGGCGCCCGCCACCGCGCTCGCGATGCGGAGACGGGTTTTCTGTACTGAGTCCAAGATCATGGCTGGACGAGTCTAGCGGTTTACTGGGGCCATGGACGAACCGATGCGCCGCGGCGGCCGCCCCCGACGCTCGAGTGCGGAGGTGCTCGCGGACGCCGCCGCCGAGCTCTTCCTCGAACAGGGCTACGGACGGACGACGGTCGACCACATCGCCGCCCGTGCCGGGGTGAGCCGTGCGACGTTCTTCAACTACTTCACGGCGAAGTCCGACGTGCTCTGGCTGGACCTCGACGCGGCGGTCGGCTCGCTCCCGGAGCACCTCGCGGCGTCCACCGAGGGCTCGGCCGTCCGGGCCGTCGAGGACGCGCTGCTCGCCGCCGCCCGCGCGCACGACCCCGAGCGGGTCCCGTGGGCGATCGCGCAGGCGGAGGTGATGGGCATCGGGCCGGAACTCGTCGCGAGCGTCGCCGCCCGGGTGATGGCACAGCACGCCGCCGTCTCCGCGTTCGTGGCCGGCCGCACCGGCGACCACCCGGCCGCGCTGTGGCCGCAGACGGTGTCGGGCGCCATGCTCGGAGCCGCCGCGGCGGCCTTCGGCGTGTGGGTGGCGGACGGTGTGGGACGTCGACCGCTCGTCGAGTACGTCGGCGCGGCGCTGACCCCGGTCGCGGCGGGGCTCGACGCCCGCTGAGGAGCCTTCCGCTGGAGGAGGGCTGGCGTGCCGTCTGTCGGACGGACGCCGACGCGCCGTCCGTCAGTCGGTGCGGAGCGTCCCCGCGCCGCCTGACGCGACGTCCTCGACCGTGCCGTCCCGCACGACCTCGGGGACGTCGCGGGCGGTCGGCACGAGTGAGTCGTCGCCCGGGTAGCTGAGCGTGAGGACGGCCTCCTCGATGTACTGGCTCTGCTCGAGCGAGGCCTCGACGTCCCGCAGCCGCACCGCGACGTGCTCCTCGTTCTCGTTCCCGGTCAGGTCGACGGCGGCGACGAGGTAGACCCGGCTCGGTCCGACGAACTCCAGGTGCAGGTAGGTGACGCGCTCGATCTGCTCGCGCCCGAGGAGTTCGAGCAGCACGGCGTTCTCCAGCTCGGGGGAGGTGCTCTCGCCGAGCAGGAAGCGCCGGTTCCGGTCGATGAGCACGACCGCGACCACGCCGAGCAGGACGCCGATCGCGATCGAGCCGACGGCGTCGAACACCGCCAGTCCGGTGACCTGGTGCAGGAACACCCCGAGGAACGCGACGACGAGCCCGATGAGCGCCGCGGCGTCCTCGGCGAACACGGCCCGCAGCGTCGGGTTCGACGACTGGAGCACGTGGCGGAGCACCGGCACGCGCCGCTTCGTCGCCGCTCCGTGCGCCTGGCGGTACGCCTGCAGGAAGCTCGTCCCCTCGAGGCAGAACGACAGTCCGAGCACGATGTAGTTGAGCAGCACGTCCTCGGCGGGACCGGTGTCCCCGAGCTCGGTGATGCCGTGGTAGATCGACACGATCGCGCCGGCGGTGAACAGGCCGAACGCGGCGAACATCGACCAGATGTAGGTCTCGCGGCCGTACCCGAGCGGGTGCGCGGTGTCCCGCTTGCGCGCCCCGCGCCGTTCGGCGACGAGCAGGAACACCTCGTTGCCGGTGTCCGCCCACGAGTGCGCCGCCTCGGCGACCATGGACGCGGACCCGGAGATCATGGAGGCGACGGTCTTCGCGATCGCGACGAGCAGGTTCGCGCCGAACGCGATGACGACGGTGAGCAGGGATTCGGGGCGGTCCTGCTGGGCAGGGGCAGGATCAGACGACGGCATCGCTCCAGCATGCTCCCGTCCGCTAAACTCGTGCACACAGGCGTCGAACCGGCCATCACCGGGGAGCCTCCGGAAGAACGCGGACCATCACACGGGCCGTCAGTAGAGCCGGGCGGACCGGGCCGCGCGAACCCCGAACACGAGCGGTCGCGCAGCAACCAGGCGCGGCAAGCGAGGTGGTACCGCGGAGCACGCTCCGTCCTCGTGGCAGAGAACCCCGACCACAGGAGCCATGCGGTGCGCTACCCCTTGAACTCGAACGCCGACGGCGTCACGCCCTCGCCGAGCTTCCCCGCCGTCGAGCAGGGGATCCTCGCCTTCTGGAAGGGCGACGGCACGTTCCAGGCCTCGATCGACCAGCGCGAGGGCTGCGACGAGTGGACGTTCTACGACGGCCCGCCCTTCGCGAACGGCCTGCCGCACTACGGCCACCTGCTGACCGGCTACGCGAAGGACGTCTTCCCGCGCTACCAGACGATGCGCGGCAAGCAGGTGCACCGCCGCTTCGGGTGGGACACGCACGGCCTGCCCGCCGAGCTCGAGGCGATGCGGCAGCTCGGCATCACCGAGAAGCACGAGATCGACGAGATGGGCGTCGACGTCTTCAACGCCGCCGCGAAGAAGTCGGTGCTGCAGTACACCGACGAGTGGCAGGCGTACGTCACCCGCCAGGCGCGCTGGGTGGACTTCGAGCACGACTACAAGACCCTCGACGTGACGTTCATGGAGAGCGTGCTGTGGGCGTGGAAGCAGCTCTGGGACAAGGGGCTGGCGTACGAGGGCTTCCGGGTCCTGCCGTACTGCTGGAACGACCAGACGCCGCTGTCGAACCACGAGCTGCGCATGGACGACGACGTCTACAAGATGCGCCAGGACCAGTCCGTCACGGTCTCGTTCCCGCTGCGCGGTGCCCGTGCCGCCGAGCTGGGCCTCGACGGCGTGCGGGCGCTCGCCTGGACGACGACCCCGTGGACCCTGCCGACCAACGCCGCACTGGCCGTCGGGCCCGCGGTCTCGTACGTGGTGCTGCCCGCCGGGCCGGGAGGCGCGGCTGACGGTGGTCCCGCGGGTTCCGCCGCGTACCTGCTCGCGTCCGACACGGTGGCCGCGTACGCGAAGGACCTCGGCTACGAGTCGGCCGACGCCGCTGCCGAGGCCGTCACGCGGACGATCGCGGGGCGCGAGCTCGACGGGGTCGAGTACGAGCGCCTGTTCGACTTCCTCGACGGCACCGAGGGGTACGAGCACGCGTGGCGGATCCTCGTCGCGGACTACGTCGAGACGGGCGAGGGCACCGGCATCGTGCACCAGGCCCCGGCCTACGGCGCCGACGACCAGGAGGTCTGCGCCGCCGCGGGCATCCCCGTGGTCCTGTCCCTCGACGAGGGCGGCGTCTTCACGTCGCAGTTCGGCGAGGTCGCCGGGCTCCTGTGGTCGGACGCCAACAAGCCGCTGACGAAGGCCGTCCGCGACGCCGGACGGCTGCTCCGTCAGGCGTCCTACGAGCACAGCTACCCGCACTGCTGGCGCTGCCGGAAGCCCCTCATCTACAAGGCGGTCTCGTCGTGGTTCGTCCGCGTCACCGAGCTCCGCGACCGCATGGGCGAGCTGAACCAGCAGATCAACTGGGTGCCGGAGAACGTCAAGGACGGCCAGTTCGGCAAGTGGGTCGGGAACGCCATCGACTGGTCGGTGTCCCGCAACCGGTACTTCGGCACGCCCATCCCGGTCTGGCAGTCGGACGACCCGGCCCACCCGCGCACGGACGTGTACGGGTCGCTCGAGGAGATCGAGCGTGACTTCGGTCGGCTGCCGGTGAACGCGGACGGCGAGGTCGACCTGCACCGGCCGTTCATCGACGACCTGACGCGCCCGAACCCCGACGACCCGACCGGACAGTCCACCATGCGCCGGATCACCGACGTGTTCGATGTCTGGTTCGACTCGGGGTCGATGCCGTACGCCCAGGTGCACTACCCGTTCGAGAACCGCGAGTGGTTCGAGTCGCACAACCCGGCGGACTTCATCGTCGAGTACATCGGACAGACGCGCGGCTGGTTCTACGTCATGCACGTGCTCTCCACCGCGTTGTTCGACCGGCCCGCGTTCCGGAACGTCATCAGCCACGGCATCGTGCTCGGCTCGGACGGGCAGAAGATGTCGAAGTCGCTGCGGAACTACCCGGACGTGTCCGAGGTCTTCGACCGCGACGGCGCCGACGCGATGCGCTGGTTCCTCATGTCGTCGTCGGTGATCCGCGGCGGCAACCTCGTCGTCACCGAGGAGGGGATCCGCCAGGGCGTCCGCGAGTTCCTGCTGCCGCTCTGGTCGACGTACTACTTCTTCACCCTGTACGCGAACGCGTCCGGTGCCGACGGCTACCAGGCGTCGCGACGGACGGACAGCACCGACGTGCTCGACCGGTACCTGTTGGCGAAGACCCGGGTGCTCGTCGAGGACGTCACCGCGCACCTCGACGCGCTCGACACACCGCTCGCCGCCCAGGCCGTGCGGGACTTCGCCGACGTGCTGACGAACTGGTACGTCCGCCGGTCGCGTGACAAGTTCTGGGCCGGAGCGGCATCGTCGCCCGAGGCGCAGGCGGCGTTCGACACGCTGTACACCGTGCTCGAGACGCTCACCCGCGTCGCCGCGCCCCTGGCACCGCTCGTCACCGAGGAGGTCTGGCAGGGCCTCACCGGCGGGCGCAGCGTCCACCTGCAGGACTTCCCCGACGCGGCGGAGTTCCCGGCCGACGACGCCCTCGTCGATGCCATGGACCGGGTGCGCGACGTCGCCTCGAAGGGCCTCGCGCTCCGGAAGGCCACGGGCAAGCGCGTCCGCCTGCCGCTCGCGACGCTCACCCTCGTCGTGCCCGACCCGGCGGCGCTCGAGCCCTTCTCGGACATCCTCCGCGACGAACTCAACGTCAAGCAGGTCGTGCTCGAGCAGCAGGAGGAGTCCTCGCTCGGCCGCTACGGCATCGAGCGGAAGCTCACCGTCAACGCCCGCGCCGCCGGCCCGCGGATCGGCAAGCAGGTCCAGCAGGTCATCCCCGCCGCCAAGCGCGGCGACTGGACCGCCACCGAGTCCGGCGTGACCGTCGGCGGCGTCGACCTGGTCGAGGGCGAGTACACGCTCGACCTCACCGTCGCGGACGACTCCGTGGCCGTGGCGTTCCTCGACGGCGGCGGCTTCGCCGTGCTCGACACCGTCACGACGCCCGAGCTCGAGGCCGAGGGGCTCGCCCGCGACGTCGTCCGCGCCGTGCAGCAGGCCCGCCGCGACGCCGACCTCGACGTCAGCGACCGCATCGCCCTACGCCTGCGGGTGTCCCCCGACGCGGCCGACGCCGTGCGGGCGCACGAGCAGCTCATCGCCGGCGAGACCCTGTCGACCAGCGTCGAGGTCGAGCCGACCGAGTTCGCGGAGAGCGAGGGCACCGACGTCGGCGACGGTGCGAAGGTGTCCGTGGAGGTGGCACGCGCATGAGCGACATCAACGACGAGCAGTACGACGACCTCGACGGTGACCAGGCCGAGGGGATCCGGATCCCGGTCGGTCCGGCCGGCGATGCCGCTCCGACGGAGGCGGTGGCCTACGCCGGGGACGACGACGAGGTCCGGCGCGTCGAGGAGGCGCTGTACGCCCGCATCGGGGAGCAGTCGCCCGAGCACCGGCTGTCCGCCACCCGACGGGCCGTCGAGCTCCTCGGCGACCCGCACCTGTCGTACCCGGTGATCCACCTCACCGGGACGAACGGCAAGACCTCGACCGCTCGGATGACCGAGAGCATCGTCCGCGCGCACGGCCTCCGTACCGGGCTCATGACGAGCCCGCACCTGGTGTCGATCCGGGAACGCATCGTCATCGACGGCGCACCGATCGAGCCGAGCCGCTTCGTGGAGAACTGGGACGACATCGTCCCGATCCTCGAGATGACGGACCGCGAGCTCACCGACAAGGGCGAACTCCCGTTGACGTTCTTCGAGGCGCTCACGGTCCTCGCCCTGGCGTGCTTCGCCGAGGCACCGGTGGACGTCGCCGTGATCGAGGTCGGCATGGGCGGCGAGTGGGACTCCACGAACGTCGTGCAGAGCCAGGTCGCGGTGTTCACGCCGATCGCGATCGACCACGCGAAGCAGCTCGGCGGCACCGTGGCCGAGATCGCCCGCACGAAGTCGGGGATCATCAAGCCGTCGTCGTCGGTCGTGTCGAGCGCCCAGACGCCCGAGGCGCTCGCCGAACTGCAGCGCGCGGCCGAGCTCACCGAGTCGACCCTCGCGGTCGAGGGCGATCGGTTCCGGGTGGTCGACGTCACCCCGGCGGTCGGCGGGCAGCTCATCACCGTGCAGGGCATCGCCGGTCGGTACGACGACCTGTTCCTGCCGCTGTTCGGGCGGCACCAGGCCGACAACGCCGCCGTGGCGATCGCCGCGGTGGAGTCCTTCATCGGCCGCGGCTCGCAGGCCCTCGACGAGGACGTCCTGTCCGAGGGGCTCGCCGGTGCGACGAGCCCCGGACGCCTGCAGCCGATCGCGCAGGAGCCGACCGTGGTGGTCGACGCGGCGCACAACCCGCACGGCGCCCGAGCACTCGCCGAAGCGCTCCCCGTCGCGTTCCCGTCCGGGCACGTCGTCGGGGTCGTCGGGATCCTTGCGGACAAGGACGCCCGCGGGTTCGTCCGGGCGCTGAAGGACACCGTGCAGACGTTCGTCGTGACGCAACCGCCGGGGGACCGCGCGCTCGACGCGGACGCCTTCGCCCGCATCGTCGTCGACGAGGTCGGCGAGGACCGCGTGGTCGTCGAACCGGCGCTCGAGGCCGCGCTCCAGGAGGCGCGCGACCTCGCCGACGACGCCGATGCCGAGGACGCCATGGTGCTCGTCGCGGGTTCCATCGTGATGGTGGGGAAGGTCATGGACCTGGTCCACGCGGAAGGGGAGACGAAGTGACGGACGCAGACCGCGCCTCCCGGACCGGCCGCGCACCGCGCACGCGGAAGCCGCGCCGGGAACGCGGGGCACAGGAGAGTCTGCTGTCGATCACCCTGATCCTCGAGGCGATCATGTTCTTCTTCCCGATGCTCGTCGTGTTCGGGAAGGGCACGCTGCCGCCGGCCGCCGCGTTCGGCGGCGGCATCGGCTCGATGATCGTACTGGCGCTCGCGTCACGCCTGACCGGCAACCGCGCCGGTGTATGGTTCGGGTGGCTGCTGCAGGCGGCCATCCTCGCCACCGGGTTCATCGAGCCGTTCATGTTCGCGGTCGCCGTGGTGTTCCTGGCGCTGTGGGTCTTCTGCTTCGCCAAGGGCGGTCAGCTCGACCGTCAGAACGCGCGGCGACGGGCCGCGCTCGGCGAGGACTGACCACACCGTTCGACCCCGAACACACTAGGAGTTCTGCGTGTCCGACCTCGAAGAGACCCTCGTCCTCGTCAAGCCCGACGGCGTCGCCCGCCAGCTCACCGGTGAGATCCTCCGCCGGATCGAGGCCAAGGGCTACGAGATCGTCGACCTGAAGATGCTGACGGCCCCCCGTGACCTGCTCGACGCCCACTACGAGGAGCACCAGGGCAAGCCCTTCTTCGAACCGCTCGTCGAGTTCATGCAGTCCGGGCCGGTGGTCGCCGTGCGCGTCGCCGGCAACGCGGTGATCGCCGGCTTCCGGTCCCTCGCGGGCACCACCGACCCGACGTCCGCCGCGCCGGGCACCATCCGTGGCGACCTCGGTCGCGACTGGGGCCTCAAGGTGCAGCAGAACCTCGTGCACGGTTCGGACAGCCCCGAGTCCGCGGCCCGCGAGCTCGCACTCTGGTTCGCGTGAGCCCGGAGCGTCGAGCATGACCAACAACGACCGTCCCACCAAGAACGAGCGTCGTCAGCACGCGCGTGAGGTCGCCCGGCAGCGGGCCGAGGCCGAGAAGCGGCGGAAGCGCCGCAACCGGTGGTTCCTGCAGGGCGGGATCGGACTCGGCATCGTCGCGATCGCAGCGATCGTCGCGATCGTCGTCGTCAACGTGAACAACGGCGGCAGCACCTCGGCCGCGGGCCCGAGGAACATGGCGACCGGTGCGATCCAGTTCACCGGCGGTGACGGCAAGGTGACCCCGGTGACCACGAAGGCGGTGTCCGCGAAGGGCACGCCGTCCGCCGTCCCGACGTCGAACCCGGACGGTGCAGTCGCGGTCACCGAGTACGTCGACTGGGCGTGCCCGGTGTGCAAGCAGTTCGAGGCCGCGTACGCCGACCAGATCCTCGACAAGGTCAAGTCCGGCGACGCGACGCTGGCGATCCAGCCCGTGTCGATCCTCGACCGGAACTACCGGAACTCCCGGTACGCCAGCCGCGCCGCGAACGCCGCGATGTGCGTCGCCGACCACGCGCCGGACAAGTTCCTCGACGTCCAGACGCAGTTCTTCGACAACCAGCCGGCGGAGGGCTCCGACGGGCTGACGAACGCGCAGATCGCGAAACTCGTCAAGGCGGGCGGCGCGACGGGCTCGGACGTCTCCCAGTGCCTCTCGAGCGAGCAGTTCCGCGGATGGGTGACGAAGTCCACGAACGCCGTCCTCGCGGACAAGAGCCTGCAGGGCACGCAGGGCTTCGGCACGCCGACGGTCCTCGTGAACGGCAAGAAGATCGCCACGCTGACCGACGTCGTCAGCGAGATCGACGCGGCGTCCAAGTCGGAGTAGGACCCCCGCCGGACGACCACGGCCCCCGCTTCCGGATCGGAAGCGGGGGCCGTGGTCGTCCGGGGTGTCCGGGTGTCACGCCTTCGCGCCGTTCTGCTCGACGAACGCCGCGAACGCGTCCGTGTCGGTGAGTGAACCGCTGTACTGCTTGCCGTTGACGATCACCGTGGGAGTGCCGGTGACCTTGTCGAGCGACGAGTTCGGGATCTTGTCGTTGAGGACGCGGTTCGTCGCGGCCCCCACCCATCCGGCGAACTGCTGATCCGTGATGCAGGAGGCGACCTTGCCGTTCGTCGCCCCCGCCGCCTTCGCCAAGGAGGCGAGCTTGTCGTTCGTCAGGCCACGCGTGTTCTCGGACGGCTGGTTCTCGTAGAGCGCGCTGTTGTACGCGAGGAAGGCGTCCGGGTCGTAGTTCGCGACGCAGGCGGCTGCCGCCGCGGAACGGGTCGAGTACTTCGAGCCGAGCGACGAGCGGTCGAGCAGGTTGAACGGGTGCAGCTCGAGCGTGGCCGAGCCGTCCTTCACCCACTGCTGGATCTGGGACATCTGGCTCGTCTCGAACTGGTTGCAGTACGGGCACATGTAGTCCGAGTACACCGTGATGTTCGCGACCGAGTCGTCCTGCTTCGTCGGGGTCGGCTTGCCACCGTCCGGGACGGCCCCGGTCGTCACGGGCACGATCTTGCCGTTCACCCCGTGCAGGAGCACGCCGTCGCTCGCCATGTTCTTCGGGCCGGGGCCGGCGGGCTGCACCGAGTTCGCGATCACCACGACGACGATCGCGATCACCGCGAGCGCGCCGACGATGATGCCGCTGATCCCCAGCGTGCGGTTGCGACGACGACGCGCCTGCTCCTTCTCACGAGCCGCGCGCGCACGTTCCCGTGCCGCGTCCCGCCGTGCCTTCTTGCTCTCGTTCTCGCTCATCGAGATCGAGCGTAGGGGCAGGTCGGCGGCCGATCGGTCGCTCAGGCTGGGAAGCACCCAGGAATCGGATGACGCGTCATCGACAACGCACAGCGGAGGTTCAGAAGGACGAAAGGAGCGTCGGGAACTTGATGAGGATCGTCACGACGATGAAGAGGTAGTTCGCGAGCGGGAACGCCCAGCAGAACGGCAGCAGCACCCGTCCGAGGCGCTGGGTACCGGCGCCGAAGCGGCCCTGCGCGGCGTTCCAGATCGTGAACACCCAGAACATCGGGATGGTCATCGACCAGACGAGCATGCACCACGGGCAGAGGGCGCCGATGAACCAGACGGTCTGGGTGAACAGCCAGGTCACGAACACCCACGCCAGGAACACCCCGGCGTTGAACGCGATCCAGAACCACCGGGAACCGTTCCGGAACCCGGCCAGGAGCAGGATCGCCACGGCGATCGGGGCGACGAACCCCATCACCCCGAGCAGGGGGTTCGGGAAGCCGAACAGGTGCCCCTGCCAGCTCGCCATGACGTCCGAGCAGCTGATGAACGGGTTGACGTCGCAGGAGAGGACCTTCTTCGGGTTCGCGTACTTCGCGAACTCGTCGAGGACGAGCGAGAAGGACCCGTAGAGACCGACCGCGCCGGTGATCAGGAGGAAGACCGCGATGGCGATCGGACGGCGGGCGGCGGGTGCTGGCGTGCTCACGGCGTCATCATCGCATGCCGCCTCCGGTCCTTTCCGGGCGCGGCATGCGATAATCGCTCCAGGTCGTGCGGCCGATCCGCGCGACGACGAAAGCTTTCCGGGCGCCGCCCGGACGATCAGGTGCGGTGAGAGCGCACCGTGACCGGGACTCGCGTCACTCCGACGCCGAGCCGTCAGGGCCGGGTGCCCGACACGGAACGGCAGCGGACACGAGAAGTCGACGCGCCGGTCACAAGACAGCGAACGCGGGGGCGTGGACGCCGCCCGCAACAACGACAGAGTTCCCGCCGTCCGACGAGGACGCGAGCGGGGTCAAGGAGTGCACCAGGTCCATGGTGGAGCAGAACAACGACAACACGAACAACGAAGAAGTCGCGCCGAAGCGTCGCGGTCGCCTGTTCGGCGGCCGTCGCGCCCGGTCCGCCGGCCAGGAGGCGCGGGGGGACGCCGGCGGGAACGGTACCGCTGACGGGTCGGTCGCGCCGAGCGACGAGACGGTGACGACCGCCGCTCCTGCTGCGGAGCCGGACGCCGTGTCCGGCGCCGTCGCGGCAGCGGTCTCGGTCGAGGTGGAGGCGGTCGCCGCGGCGAGCGACGAGCCGCACGACGTCAGCACGGTCACCGGCGACCTGCCGGTCGTGGACGGCACCGACGCTGCCCCGGTGAGCGACGTGGCGGAGGCGGACCGCGCCTCCCGGTCGCTGTCCTCCGACGACACGACGCCTGCCCCGACCGCCGAGCCGGAGCAGCCGGCCGCCGACGAGCCGTTCGTGCCGAAGGCGACGAGCACGCTCAGCCTCATCTTCCACGCACCGGTCCTGCCGGAGCTGCCGTACCGTGCGCCCCGCGTCGACGAGGACGAGGACGACGAGCAGGGCGGCGGACGCCGACGTTCGCGTCGCCGCGGCACGAGCGCCGATCGCGAGTCGCGTGAGCCGCGCGACCACCAGGAACCGCGTCGCCGCGAGGTCGAGTACATCACCGAGCCGCAGAAGGTGAAGGGCTCGACCCGGCTCGAGGCCAAGAAGCAGCGTCGTCGTGACGGGCGCGACGCGGGCCGTCGTCGCCAGGTCGTCACCGAGGACGAGTTCCTCGCCCGCCGCGAGAGCGTCGACCGGCAGATGATCGTCCGGTCGAGCTCCTCGAAGATCGAGATCGGCGTGCTCGAGGACAACGTCCTCGCCGAGCACTACGTGACGAAGTCGCACAACGTGTCGCTCATCGGCAACGTGTACCTCGGCAAGGTCCAGAACGTGCTGCCCTCGATGGAGGCCGCCTTCGTCGACATCGGCCGCGGCCGCAACGCCGTGCTCTACGCGGGCGAGGTCGACTGGGCATCGGTCGACACCGGAAACCACGGGCGACGCATCGAGGCCGCGCTCAAGCCGGGCGACAAGGTCCTCGTGCAGGTCACGAAGGACCCCGTCGGGCACAAGGGTGCGCGCCTGACCAGCCAGGTCTCGCTGCCCGGCCGCTACCTCGTGTACGTGCCGAACGGCTCGATGAACGGCATCTCCCGCAAGCTCCCCGACACCGAGCGTGCGCGTCTCAAGAAGATCCTCAAGGAGGTCCTCCCCGAGCACGCCGGCGTCATCGTCCGCACGGCGGCCGAGGGTGCCACCGAGGAGCAGCTCACCCGCGACGTGCAGCGCCTCACCAGCCAGTGGGAGGCCATCCAGAAGAAGGTCGCGAACGGGCACGCGCCGGCCATGCTCCACTCCGAGCCCGACCTGCTCGTCAAGATCGTGCGCGACGTCTTCAACGAGGACTTCACGAAGCTCATCATCGACGGCGAGTCGGCCCGCGCCACCATCGACGAGTACCTGTCGGCGGTCGCACCGGACCTCAAGGACCGCGTCGAGCTCTACGACGGTCCGGACTCGTTCGAGGAGTACCGGCTCAACGAGCAGATCGAGAAGGCCCTCGACCGCAAGGTCTGGCTGCCGTCGGGCGGCTCGCTCGTGATCGACCGCACCGAGGCCATGACGGTCATCGACGTCAACACGGGCAAGTTCGTCGGCTCCGGGGGCAACCTCGAGGAGACCGTCACGAAGAACAACCTCGAGGCCGCCGAGGAGATCGTCCGCCAGCTCCGTCTGCGTGACATCGGCGGCATCATCGTGGTCGACTTCATCGACATGGTCCTCGAGTCGAACCGCGACCTCGTGCTGCGACGTCTCGTCGAGTGCCTCAGCCGCGACCGCACGAAGCACCAGGTCGCCGAGGTCACCTCGCTCGGCCTCGTGCAGATGACCCGCAAGAAGATCGGCGTCGGACTCCGCGAGTCCCTCGACGAGGTGAACGCCAAGGTCAACGACAACAACGCCGACCCGGGGCCGTCGAAGGGCCGTCGCAAGGGCCGCGGTGGCAACGGCAACGGCGGGAACAACGGCGGCGGGAACGGCTCCGGTGCGTCGAACGGCGGGTCGAACGGCTCGTCGTCGCAGACGCACCAGATCACCGACGACGTCAAGAACGCCCTCTCGCGGATCGCCGCGTCGACGATCCCGCACGACGAGCACGAGTCGCACCCGACCCCGGCGACGCCGGTGTCGGCACCGGAGGCCTCCGCACCCGAGGCACCGTCCGACGGTCCCGCCACGGGTCCGGCCTCCGACGCCGCCGAACCGAGCGAGCAGCCGTCGGGGTCCAAGCGTCGTCGCCGTCGCGGCGGGCGGGGCGGGGGAGCGCCGGAGACGGTGGACGTCCCGTCGCCCGCCTCGGCTCCGTCTCCGTCGGTCGACGACGCTCCGGCGTCCACGTCCGTCGGGTCCGGGTCTGCGGGCGCACCGACGGCCGGACCGACCACGACGGACGACGCCCCGGCGAAGGCCCCGGTCCGCCGCCGCGTCAGCTCCAGCGCGCCCGTGACCCCGACGGAGACCTCGGTCGCCATCCTCGACATCCCGATCGCCGCCACGAAGCGCGAGCCCCGCAAGGTCAGCGGCGACGCCGAGTCCCTGCTCGACTCCGTCCTGCAGGCGCTCCCGGAGCCGAAGCAGCCCGGCCAGGGACGCTCGCGTTCCCGGCGGGTCTCGTCGCCGAGCATCAGCGCGCCGGCGAGCACCGACGGCGACAGCACCGACGACGGCGCCGTGATCCTGGGGAACTGACGATGTCGATCCCCGGCGACCCGCAGCGGCCGCAGCAGGACCGTGGGTACTACGGCGCGGGCTGGTCACAGCCCGCGCCGTCCGCGCCGCAGTACGGGGCGCCGCAGGGCGGTCCGTACCCGACCGCAGGGGACCGGTACGGCGCACCCCAGCGCGGCGCGTACCCACCGCCCCGGCCGCCGCGCCCCGACGCCGACCCGCGCCGGGCCTTCGCGCCGGGCGCCTCCGTGACGAACACCGCCGGAGCGCTCATCGCCGTCGTCTCGGTCGTCCTCGTCGAGTTCGTCGCCGGGCTGTTCGGGCTGCTGGGGGCGTCGCTCGTCGTGCACCCGTTCTCGTCGTACGGAGCCGGGGACAGCCTGGTCTCCGGGTTCGTCACGGGTGTGTTCGCGGCGCCGTTCCCCTTCTACGCGGGGGCGTTCCTCGCGCTCGCGTTCCTCACCCCCATCGCCCGCCGGAGCCCGCTGCCCACGGTGCTGCTCCGCACCGTGCTCGCCGGCGCCGCCGGGACGGTCGCCCTCGCGCTCGTCGGGGTGTTCACCGGTGCGTTCGGCGCCGTGACCTCCGGGGGAGCGCGGATCGTGATCGACGTGTTCACGAGACCGTTGCAGAGCGGCCTGCCCCTCACGCTGATGCTCCTGGCGACCTCCACCGCCGCGTGGCTCTGGCTCGGACGTCCGCGTGGCCCTCGTCGTGGGCCGGGAGCACCGGGGACGCCCGGCACCGTCCGCCAGCCGGACGCCGTACCGCCGGCGACGGTCCGGCCGACGTCGCAGCAGGGCGCGCAGCAGCCGTCCGTGCCGCCGTACGCGCCGCCGCAGCCGCCGTCCGACCCCTGGGGTGGTCCGCGGCCCCGCTGAGCCGTGCGGCGCCGTCGCGCGCCGACAGCTGTGTCCCCGTGCCGGGCGTGCCGTGTCCGCGCGAGCCGGCGCGCTGTGTACGACCGTGCATCCGCCGGGGCGGCGCCGGCGCGCGGTGGTGCCCCGTGCCCCCAGGTCGCTGCCAGGTCGAGCGTGTGCGCCCGACGGCGCCTCAGAGCGTGCGCTTGTCCCGCTGCGCGACCCGCAGGCCGCTCCCGATGAGGCGGAGGACCAGCTCGCGTCCGGTGACCGCCCGCGCCCCCGCCGCGACGAGTTCCTCGTACCGCGAGAGCGGGACGTCGTAGTGGTCGTGGTCGAACGCCCGCCGCGGCACCCCGGTGCGGTCCGCGAACGCATGCAGCTCGTCGTAGGATGTGTCACTGACGAGGTGCGACCACAGAGTGTCGTGTGCGGGCCACGTCGGCGGGTCGATCAGCACGGTCACACGGCAATCGTACGTGTGTCCCCGTTTGACCGGACCTGGGGGCATCGAGTATTCTCGATCCCTGGTGTCAGCGGGCCGTTCTGCCTGCGTCGCCGATCGGGCCCGGCCTCCGGGAGCCGCTCGTGCAGAAGTGGGCACCCGAGACTTCCCTCAAGCAGAGTTACGTAAGGATTTCCACGTGGTTTACGCAGTAGTGCGCGCCGGCGGCCGTCAGGAGAAGGTCGAGGTCGGCACGATCATCACGATCGACCGTGCCAAGGCCGACGACAAGGGCAACATCGACCTCGCCCCGGTGCTCCTCGTGGACGGTGACAAGATCACGTCGGCGGCTTCCGAGCTCGCGAACGTGACCGTCACCGCCGAGGTGCTCGAGGACCTCCGCGGTCCGAAGGTCGTCATCCAGAAGTTCAAGAACAAGACCGGGTACAAGAAGCGTCAGGGTTTCCGCGCTGAGCTCACCCGTGTCAAGATCACCTCGATCGCGTAAGGCGGGAGTAGAAGATGGCACACAAGAAGGGTGCGAGCTCCACTCGCAACGGTCGTGACTCGAACGCACAGCGCCTCGGCGTGAAGCGCTTCGGTGGCGAGGTCGTCAACGCCGGTGAGATCATCCTCCGCCAGCGTGGCACCCACTTCCACCCCGGCGCCAACGTCGGCCGCGGTGGCGACGACACGCTGTTCGCCCTCTCGGCCGGTGCGGTCGAGTTCGGCACCAAGGGCGGCCGCAAGGTCGTCAACATCGTCAACGCGTAACACCGACGACCAGACTCTGCGGGAGGGACGGGCCACGTGCCCGCCCCTCCCGTTCTCTTTCGCAACACCTAGGAGTGGACCCATGGCGACGTTCGTCGACCGCGTGACCCTGCACCTCAGCGCGGGCAACGGCGGCAACGGCTGCGTGTCGGTCCGCCGTGAGAAGTTCAAGCCCCTCGCCGGCCCGGACGGCGGCAACGGCGGTGACGGCGGCGACATCGTCCTCGTCGCCGACCCGCAGGTGACGACCCTGCTCGGCTACCACCGCTCGCCGCACCGATCCTCGAAGAACGGCCAGCCCGGCATGGGCGACATGCGCAGCGGCATCAGCGGGGAGACCCTCGAGCTCCCCATCCCGATCGGCACCGTGGTGTACGACGAGGACGGCCAGGTCATCGCGGACATGACCGAGCCCGGCATGCGCGTCGTCATCGCCCCCGGTGGCCAGGGCGGCCTCGGCAACGCGGCTCTCGCGACCACGAAGCGCAAGGCCCCCGGCTTCGCCCTGCTCGGCACCGAGGGCTGGTCCGGTGACGTCAGCCTCGAACTCAAGACCATCGCCGACGTCGCACTCGTCGGGTTCCCGAGCGCCGGCAAGTCCTCGCTCATCGCCGCGATCTCCGCCGCGAAGCCGAAGATCGCCGACTACCCGTTCACGACCCTCACGCCGAACCTCGGCGTCGTCGAGTCCGGTTCGACCCGCTTCACCGTCGCCGACGTCCCCGGTCTCATCGAGGGCGCGTCGGAGGGCAAGGGCCTCGGGCTCGAGTTCCTCCGCCACGTCGAGCGCTGCGAGGCACTGCTGCACGTCATCGACTGCGCGACGCTCGACCCCGGTCGTGACCCCGTCAGCGACCTCGACGTCATCCTCGGCGAGCTCGCGCGCTACCCGGTCCCCGAGGGCCAGGTTCCGCTGCTCGAGCGCCCGCAGATGATCGCGCTCAACAAGATCGACGTGCCCGAGGCCGCGGAACTCGCCGAGTTCGTCACGGCCGAGCTCGAAGGGCGCGGCTACCGCGTCTTCCCGATCTCCACCGCATCCCGCAAGGGGCTGCGCGAGCTGACGTTCGCGTTGGCCGACGTCGTGGAGCAGGCCCGCGCCTCCCGTGCGGCGGAGCCGGTCGCCGAGCGCATCGTCCTGCGTCCCAAGGCCGTCGACGACAAGCCGTTCACCGTCCGCGCCGAGGGCGGCGAGGAGCACCGCTTCTACCGCGTCCGCGGTGCGAAGCCGGAGCGCTGGGTGCAGCAGACCGACTTCACCAACGAAGAGGCGATCGGCTACCTCGCCGACCGCCTGGCGAAGCTCGGCGTCGAGGACGGCCTGTTCAAGGCCGGCGCCGTCGCCGGGTCCACGGTCGTCATCGGTGGCGACGGCGGCACCGTCTTCGACTGGGAGCCGACGCTCACCTCGACGGCCGAACTCATCACGAGTGCCCGCGGCACCGACTCGCGCATCGGCGGCAGTTCCCGTCCGACCCGCAACGAGCGCCGCGAGGAGTACTTCGAACGCATGGACGCGAAGGCCGCGGCCCGAGCAGAACTCGAGCAGGAGCGCATCTCGGGCCTGTGGGCTGAGGACGAGGTGGCGCACGAGGGCGACCTGACCACGGACGCGGCCGACCAGGACGAGAGGGACTGACCGCAGCATGACCGACACGACCGCACGCGCCGACCTCGGACCCGTCACCCGGCGTGAGGACATCCCACGCGCGCGGCGGATCGTGGTCAAGGTGGGGTCGTCGTCGGTCAGCGGGGAGAACACCGGGCAGATCGCGCCGCTCGTGGACGCCCTGGCCGCCGCCCACGCCCGCGGCACCGAGGTCGTGCTGGTGTCGTCCGGTGCGATCGCCACCGGGTTCCCGTTCCTCGGACTCGAGGGGCGCCCGGACGACCTCGCCACGCAGCAGGCCGCCGCGGCGACGGGGCAGAACGTGCTGATGTTCCGCTACCAGAAGGAACTCGACCGCCACGGCGTCGTCGCCGCGCAGATCCTGCTCACCGCCGGCGACCTGCAGAACCCCACGCACCGCGTCAACGCACAGCGGGCGATCGACCGGTTGCTCGCGCTCCGGGTGCTCCCGATCGTGAACGAGAACGACACGGTCGCCACGCACGAGATCCGCTTCGGCGACAACGACCGGCTCGCGGCCCTCGTCGCGCGGCTGCTCGGAGCGGACGCACTCGTGCTGCTGTCCGACGTCGAGTCGCTGTACACGCGACCGCCGGAACAGCCCGGGGCGGCCCCGATCGACCTCGTGCCGTTCGGCGACGAGCTCATCGGGGTCACGTTCGGGTCGATCGGCGCTGCCGGTGTGGGCACCGGGGGAGCGGGGACGAAGGTGGCCGCTGCTCGGCTCGCGGCCGAGGCGGGCACGTCGGTGCTCGTGACGGCGACGGCGCTGGTCGAGCGGGCGCTCGCGGGCGACGCGGTGGGCACCTGGTTCGAGGCCGCACCGCGCGGGTGACGGTGCGGGGGTTCCGCTCGGCTCGCGGTTCCTCTCGTGCCCGTTCGCCAGGCGCGGCACGGCTCCGTCACAGGGCTCGCGCGCACCTAGAATCGAGCCATGTCGCTGACCGCACCAGCACCGACCCTGACCGACAAGCTCGTCGCCGCGCGCGACGCCTCGTCGGCGCTCGCGACGGCGACGACCGCGGTGAAGGACGCGGCGCTCCGGGCGATCGCTGCGGCGGTCCGGGCAGCGACGGCGGACATCGTCCAGGCGAACCACGGCGATCTCGTCGCGGGTGAGGAGTCCGGCCTCTCGTCGGGCCTGCTCGACCGGCTCCGGCTCGACGTCGACCGCATCGACGCCCTCGCGGACGCCGTGGAGCACGTGGTGGGACTCACCGACCCGGTAGGTCAGCACGTCCGCGGTTCCCGGTTGCCGAACGGCCTGCAGCTCACCCAGGTGCGGGTGCCGTTCGGCGTCGTCGGGGCGATCTACGAGGCGCGGCCCAACGTCACGGTCGACATCGCGAGCCTCGCGTTGAAGAGCGGCAACGCGGTCGTGCTCCGCGGTGGCTCCGCCGCACAGCGGACGAACGCCGTGCTCGTCGCCCGGATCCAGGACGCGGTCGCGTCGGTCGGCCTGCCGCGTGAGCTCGTGCAGACCATCGACGAGTTCGGTCGCGCCGGCGCCAACGAGCTCATGCGCGCCCGCGGGCTCGTCGACGTCCTCATCCCGCGGGGCAGTGCGTCGCTCATCCAGACCGTCGTGACCGAGTCGCAGGTCCCCGTCATCGAGACCGGCGCCGGCGTCGTGCACGTGTTCCTCGACGAGTCGGCGCCCCTCGACCGTTCGGTCGACATCGTGCTGAACAGCAAGGTGCAGCGGCCGAGCGTGTGCAACGCCCTCGAGACCCTCCTGGTGCACGAGCACGCCGCGGAACGCCTGCTGCCCGTCCTGGCCGACCGGCTCCGCGCTGCCGGTGTGACGCTGCGGGGCGACGACGCAACCCGGGCGATCGTCCCCGGCGTGCTCCGTGCCACCGACGAGGACTGGGCGACCGAGTCGATGGACCTCGACCTGTCGATCCGGGTCGTGCCGGACGTCGACGGCGCCATGGCGCACATCGCGCGGTGGTCGACACACCACACCGAGTCGATCGTCACGAACGACGTCGACACGGCCGAGCGGTTCATCGCCGAGGTCGACTCGGCCGTCGTCATGGCGAACGCATCGACGCGGTTCACCGACGGCGGGGAGTTCGGGTTCGGCGCTGAGGTGGGGATCTCGACGCAGAAGCTCCACGCACGGGGCCCGATGGGGCTGCCCGAACTCACGAGCACCAAGTGGATCGTGCGCGGTCAGGGCCAGATCCGCGGCTAGACTGAACGGCGACTTCCCCCGACCGAACGGAGCATCGGACACATGACCTTCCTCGCTGAAGCCGCTGAGCACGCCTCCGGGGTCCCCGCGTACGTCTTCCCGCTCGTCGGTGCCCTCTTCTTCGCGTTCCTCGGGTTCGTGACCTGGAGCTTCCGCGACGTCGCCTACCGTCACTCGCACAAGTTCGAGGCCACGCGCACCCACGAGACGGGTGTCGACGAGTTCGGTCGCACCGAGATCTGACCCGCCACTCCATGCTCGAGAGCACGGGGCGGCCACGCATCGGTGTGATGGGTGGCACGTTCGACCCGATCCACAACGGCCACCTCGTGGCCGCGTCGGAAGTCGCGCGTGCGTTCGACCTCGACGAAGTGGTCTTCGTCCCGACGGGCCAGCCGTACATGAAGTCGGACGTCACGGACGCCGAGCACCGGTACCTCATGACGGTCGTCGCCACCGCGTCGAACCCCATGTTCACCGTGAGCCGCGTCGACATCGACCGCCCCGGCCCGACCTACACCGTCGACACGCTGCGCGACCTGCATGCCCAGCGGCCCGATGCGCAGCTCGTCTTCATCTCGGGCGCAGACGCCGTCCAGCAGATTGTCGACTGGAAGGACCATGATGGGCTCTGGGACCTCGCGCACTTCGTCGCCGTGACACGACCAGGACACGCCTTGAGCATCACGGGACTGCCAGAACGCGACGTAAGCTTGCTCGAAGTTCCCGCGCTGGCCATATCGTCGACCGATTGCCGCGACCGGGTGAGACGCGGTTTCCCCGTGTGGTACTTGGTCCCAGACGGTGTCGTCCAGTACATCTCGAAGCACCATCTGTATCGGAGCGTTGCATGAGTTCGTCCGACGCGCAGCCGCCCCTGTCGCGGCGCCAGGCGCGCGAGCGTGAGCGCGCCGCCGCGGCCGGCGCGCAGCCCGTGACGCCGCCACCGACCGTCGCGGCTCCCGCAGCGGAGTCGGGGGTCCGACACCGCCCGGGGAGCCACGTCGCACCCGCACCGGGAGCACCGGCGCAGTCCGCCGTCCCCTCGTCGGCTTCCGCACCGACGTCCGCTGCGTCCGCGCACGCGGGCATCCCGGTGATGCCGCCGGCGTCCGCGACCGAGATCGTCCCGGGCAGCGGCGGACTGACCCGTCGTCAGATCCGTGAGATGCGCGCCGCCGAGGGGCAGGCCATCCAGCCCGTCCCGCTGCAGAACCCCACGCCGCAGTCGTCCGACCGCACCGTGCAGGACGTGCTCGGCTCGGTCGACGCCCTGCAGGTCGATGCCGGAGCCGGACGCGCTCCCGAGCCGGACGCACAGGAGCCCGGGGTCGAGACCGTCGCGCTGGACCAGGCTGCGGTTGCCCAGGCGACCGAGGCGGACGGCTCGCCGGACGCCATCGAGCCCCTCGAGACGGCCGTGGCCCACAGTGACGAGCCGCGTCGCCACCGTTCGACCTGGGCGCCGCACGACGCGTCTGACGCGCCGTCCGGACCGGAAGCAGCCGCCGGAGCCCCGACGGACGCGCCGTCCGGCGACCCGGTCCGCTCGTCGTTCCCGACGGTCGAGTCGTCGACCCCGGCGGTCTTCCCGCTCTCGCTGGACGAGGACGACACGAACGAGGTGCCCGTCCAGGCGCAGCCCGCGCAGACCGCCCGCCCGGCCTCGGCACCGTCGTCGACGCCGCGGGTACCGGCGTCGTTCCAGCGGCCGTCCGAACCGAAGCCGCTGACGACCGCGTTCGAGCCGCCCGTGGGTCACTGGTCGCAGCAGGCGCACGACTCGAACGACGCCGAGGTCCACGACGAGGAGACCGGTGCCCGCCGCGTCGCCGTGACCAACACGAACGCCATCATCTTGCCGAACTCGGCGCTGGCCGACCCGACGGGTGCGCTCAACGCCACGGGTGAGGTCATCCTCACGGGCTCGATCGACCTGCCCTCCTCGCTGTCCTCGACGGGTTCGCACCGGCCGATCGACGGCGCCGAGGTGGACCGCCTGCTCGAGCAGCACGACGAGCAGCCGGACACGGATGCCAGCCCGGTCCGCGCCAGCCGTGCCGTCTCGAGCCACACCTCGACGCGGCAGGTGGTGCTCGCCGCCGCCAAGCCGAAGGAGTCGCGCACGCCGCTCATCCTCGGCGTCACAGTCGGTGCCGTCGGCATCGCGGCTGCAGCGGTGATCATCGTCGCCCTCGTCACCACGCACACGTTCGGCGGCTAGAGACGACCCCCGACACCCCGGAAACCGGCGCCCCGTCGACCGCAGCCTGGCCGCTGTCGGCGGGGTGGCTTATGATCGGGACCCATCAAGCGAACCGGCTGCCTGCCGGATCGACGACCGGAAGGAATCCGTGACCGCCTCCTCACGTGCACTGGAACTCGTGCAGATCGCCGCTCGGGCGGCCGACGCCAAGCAGGCGGAAGACCTCGTCGCCCTCGACGTGACCGGACCGCTGCAGCTCACCGACGTGTTCCTGCTCGCGACCGGCCGGAACGAGCGCAACGTGCTCGCCATCGCGGACGAGATCGAAGAGCGCCTCCTCGAAGCCGGGGCCAAGCCGCTCCGTCGCGAAGGCCGGACCGAGGGGCGTTGGGTCCTCATCGACTTCGGTGACATCGTCGTGCACGTCTTCCACGAAGAAGACCGCCAGTACTACTCGCTTGAGCGCCTCTGGTCGGACTGCCCGACCATCACGCTCGAGCTCCCGGTGGACCACACCGCGTAGTCGCGACTCGCCCGGGTGGCGAGGACGATTTCGTCACCCGGCGTTCGCATGGTGTACGCTTCTACGGTGCCTCCGGGGAACGGAGGGACACTGAAGCACAACACTTCGGGTCTGTGGCGCAGCTGGTAGCGCACCTGCATGGCATGCAGGGGGTCAGGGGTTCGAGTCCCCTCAGATCCACCAACAACCCCCGCGGTTCTTCGGAGCCGCGGGGGTTTTTCGTGTCCCCGTCCTGGCGAGTACTGCGGCGCGGCCGGTCCTCGGCGCGATACCCGCGACAGAAGCAGCGGAAGATCACCGAAGGTGTCGGACTCCGGCACCTCGGGCGCGGGCACGTCGGCTCTGCGAACACGGCGTTCGAAGACCGGGGCTGCTTCGTCGAACTCGGATCCACCGACCACGAACCATTGAGACGGGTGTCCGACTGACACACAGGACGCACCATGCTGACCGACGGCGCGAATCGATCTGACGAAGGCCAGGACGAGAGCACACCGAAGCGGCGGTGTTCGTGTACACAAGCGTGAGGTACAAGCTGGCCAGGAGGGTGATCCAGTGAAAACCAGAGTGACGGCGGCGGAACGCAGAACGGGGTACCTCGTCGCCATGGCCATCGCAGTCGTGGCGCTCACGGCGTGCGCCGGGATCGATCCGACAGTCGATGCGAGCAAGGATCGAGCAACGACGCCAGAACAATCCCATGAGGACGTTCTGGACATCCTCGATGCCATCGAGTCGGTCGTCGGGACTGACGGTTGGGACGACTCGGATTCGTCCTGGGGGACCTGCCCCTCGCATGGCGGTGATGGTGCACAGTTCAGCCTCTACGCCGCCCGACGCCTGCGATTGCCCGGCACACCGGATGCCGTCACCAACGAGGTGGCAAAGGCACTGGAATCAGCCGGGTACAAGGACGTTCGGATCCAGCACGATCCCAGTCTCAAGCCAGCTCGCACGGTGATCGGTTACCCGAACGGGTACAACAACGGCACCGCGGAGGACGGATTCGGCATCCAGTTCCAAGCGGGCACCGACTACGCGGCAGCCATCATCTCCGGGCACTGTGTCCCGGGCAAGGCGCCGAAGCTCGGCGACCCCCTCAACCCTCGTCCGACTGACCTGCCCTGAGCTGGGACGGGCGGGGGAGCCGACCCCGTCACCCGAGCCGGTGAATGATCTGCGGTCCTCCTCCGCGCCGCGAGGGTCCTCTCGTCCTGACCCACCCCGTGATCCCGATACGCTGAGCGCATGAGCAGCGTCGCGCCCCTGTCCGGTTCCGCCCTGACGATCACCGCCGGCGGGTACACGGCCGAGATCGCATCGGTCGGGGCGACGCTCCGGACCCTCCGCTCCGCCGGCCGCGACCTGGTCGTGCCGTTCGACGCCGACGAGGTCCGCCCGGTGTTCCGCGGGGCCGTCCTCGCTCCGTGGCCGAACCGGGTGGTCGACGGGCAGTACTCGTTCGGTGGTCAGGAGCACGAGCTGGCGCTGACCGAGCCGACGCGCCACCACGCCCTGCACGGTCTCGTCGCGTGGACCGACTTCCGGGTCGTGTCGCACGAGCCGGACCGGGCCGTCCTCGCCACCACGGTGCCCGCGCAGACGGGCTACCCGTTCCGCGTCGACGTGCTCGTCGAGTACCGCCTCGACGCGGACGGGCTGCACACCACCGTGACCGGGACGAACACCGGCCCGGACGCAGCGCCATGGGGGACCGGACCCCACCCGTACCTCGTCGCAGGCCCGGGTCGGGTCGACGACTGGACGCTGACGCTGCCCGCCGCCGAGGTGCTCGAGGTCACCGAGGACCGCCTCGTCCCGACGGGCCTCGCGCCGGTGCACGACGAGTTCGACCTGCGCACCGCGACGCGCATCGGCGACCGGTTCATCGACCACGCGTTCACCGGGTTCGACCGTGACGCCGACGGCATCGCGGCGATCGTGCTCACCGCCGAGGACGGGCACGGCGTCCGAGTCGCCTTCGGCCCGGAGTGCGGGTGGGCGCAGGTGCACACCGCGGACCACGTCGTCCCCGAGTACCACCGCGCGGGCCTCGCCGTCGAGCCCATGACCTGCGCACCGGACGCGTTCAACGCCGGCGCCGACGCCGGTCTCGTCGTGCTCGAGCCGGGCGCCTCCTCGGCGGCCTCGTGGACGATCGCGGCCGTCTGACGGCAGCTCCCGCCACCGCCCGGATCGAGGTCCGGCGGCTGACGGCGATCCCCGACCTCGGAGCGCTGGCCGCCTCGAACGGAGCGGACGTCGTCTGGCTCGACTCGTCACTGCCGGACGGCGCACCACCCACCGCACGCGCCCGGGCGCGCTGGTCGGTGCTCGCGATGACCGACGGGCCGTTCGCCGCGCGGTTCCGGCACGAGGCACGGCGGGCGTCCGTCGAGACCACATCGGCGTCGCAGCGGTGGTTCGGGGCCGAACCGGCATCCGACCGTCCGGCGTTCGAGGTCCTCGCCGACCTGCTCGATCGCACCCCGACGCTGCCCGAGCCCGTCTCGGGCTGCGGGTTCGCGCTCGGCTGGGTCGGGTTCCTCGGGTACGAGCTCGGACGCGAGTCGGGTGGTGTCGATCGGACGGCGGACGGTCACGCCGATGCGGACCTGCGGTTCACGGACCGCGCGGTGGTCGTCGAGACGGGCGGGGATGCCTGGGCACTCACCCTGGTGGACGACACCGAACCGGACGCGAGCGTCGCGAACCGCACCTGGCTCGACGAGGTGGGCGCCTGGTCGACGCGAGCGGACGTCACGGAGGGCGAGCCGCGCCTCCTGGACGATGCGACGGGTCGCGTGACGCGCGCCGACTACGTGGCGGCCGTGGAGGCGTGCCGTGCGGAGATCCGCGAGGGCAACGCGTTCCAGGTGTGCCTCACCACCGCGTTCGCGGTTCGGGAGGCGCGGGTCGGCCCCGCCGCGGACCCGCACCTGGTCGAGTACCTGCGTCTCCGCGCAGTGGACCCGGTCCCGTTCGGTGCGTACCTGCGGCTCGGTCCGCTGCGGGTCGCGAGCCGCTCCCCGGAGCGTTTCCTGCGCATCGAGGCATCGGGTGTGGTGTCCGCGGAACCGATCAAGGGGACCCGACGGCGTGCCGACGACCCTGTGGAGGACGAAGCGGTGCGTCGGGAACTCGCCGCCAGCGTGAAGGACCGCGCGGAGAACGTGATGATCGTCGACCTGCTCCGGAACGACCTGCTCCGCACGGCCGTGCCGGGCTCGGTGCACGTCGATCGGCTGTGCGACGTGGAGACGTACGAGAGCGTGCACCAGATGGTCTCCACGATCGGCGCGGTGCTGCCGGCCGGGGTCTCCCGCGCGGCCGTGGTGCGTGCGGCGTTCCCGCCGGGGTCGATGACGGGCGCGCCCAAGACGAGTGCGATGGCGATCGCGGACCGGCTCGAACGCGCGCCTCGCGGGGTGTACTCGGGTGCGATCGGGTACTTCTCGGCCAGCGGTGCGGTCGACCTGTCGGTGGTGATCCGCACACTGGTGACGGTCCTCGACGATGAGGGTTCGGTACGGACCCGGACGTTCGGTGCCGGTGGCGCGGTGACGTGGTCGTCGGTCGCGTCCGACGAGGCGGACGAGGTCGAGACGAAGACCCGATCGGTGCTCTCGGGAGTGGGGTCCGTCGCCCGCTGGTAAGAGCACATCGGCGTGTCGAACGGGTGTTCGAATCCTCTGTCCACAGGATGTCGGTCCCGATTGACATCATCGAACACATGTTCGAATATGAGGGCATGCAGACGGCGGCGGCACTCCGGTCGCCCGGCGCTCCACGGGAGTCCACCGGGCGTTCCGGTCCTGCCCGCCCGGTTCGACGGGTCGACCACCTGGGGGATGCGCGGGCCGCGCTCGAACGCATCACGGCGTTGCGTTCGCGGGTCGCCGAGATGGAGTCCACGCGCGTCGACACCGAGGGACTGCCCACCGCCGACGCGCTGGCGCCGCTCCTGCCCGGGGGTGCGATCCGGGTGGGGGGCTCCTACGCGGTGCAGGAATCCGTGCTGCTGGCGATGACGATGCTGCAGGCTGCGTCGGCAGCCGGGGCATGGTGCGCCGTGGTGGGGGTGCCGTCCTTCGGGGTCGAAGCGGCAGCGGCGGCCGGCATCGACCTCGAACGGCTCGTGCTCGTGCCGGACCCGGGGGACCAGTGGCTCACCGTGACCGCCGCCCTGGCGGACGTGGCGCAGATCGTCCTCACCCGTCCGCTCGGTCGGGTGGTGCCCGGTGACGTCTCCCGGCTGTCGGCCCGACTCCGGCAGCGGGGCGGCGCGCTGGTCGTGCTCGGGTCCTGGCCGGGGGCGGACGTCACGCTGCGGGTGACGCGGTCCGAGTGGGGCGGGATCGGGTCGGGTCACGGGTTCCTGACCGAACGACGGGTCACGGTGTCGGCGACCGGTCGCGCCGGAGCGGTGCGTCCGGTGAGCGCCGACCTGCTGCTGCCCGCGGCGGACGGCACGGTCCGGCCGGCCACCCCCGCTGTGGCACCCGCCGCGTCTCCCGGGGTGCTGCGTCCCGTGGCGGTGGCGTCGTGAGCCCGCGCGGGGGCGGCCGCACCCGGACGTCCGGCGCTCGCGTCACCGGTGCGCTCGCCGGTGCGGCCGGTGGCGCCGGGAACGCCGCGGTCCCGGACGCGCGGGCGATCCGTGCCGACGCGCTCGCCCGCGGGGGTGCGCTTCCCGAGCCGCCACCGACCCGGACGATCGTGCTGTGGTGCCCGGACTGGCCGGTGATCGCCGCTGCACGGGCCGCCGGGTCCCCGCCGGAACACCCGTTCGCCCTCGTGGTGAAGGGGCAGGTGTACGCCAGTTCCGCCAGTGCACGACAGCACGGTGTGGTCCGCGGGCTCCGCGTGCGTGAGGCGCAGGCACGGTGCCCCGAGCTCGTGGTGCAGCCGTACGACGACGCCCTCGACCACCGGGCGTTCGAACCGGTCATCCGCGCGGTCGAAGCGGCCGTCCCGGGGGTCGAGGTCCTCCGGCCGGGCACCCTCGCGCTGCGCTCCCGCGGACCGGCCCGGTACTACGGCGGGGAGCGCGCGGCGGCGGCCACCCTCGCTGGCATCGCCGCCGACCACGGCGCGCCCGGGGTCCGTGCCGGGGTCGCCGACACCCCGTTCGCCGCCGAACAGGCCGCGCGTGCGCGTCCGACCCGTCCGGGTGAACGGGTCCGGATCGTGCCCGTCGACGGATCGGCGTCCTTCCTCTCCGGGCTGCCCCTCGGGGTGCTCGGCGACCCCGACCTGGCGATGCTGCTGGGCCGGCTCGGCATCGGGACCCTCGGCGAGTTCGCGGCGCTGAGCGACGTGCAGGTGCGTGATCGGTTCGGGGTCGCGGGGGCGTTCCTGCACCGGCTCGCCGGCGGCCGTGACCCGCGTGAGATCGCCGCGCGGTCAGTGCCCCCGGAACTCCGGGTCGAGGCCGCGTTCGAACCGCCGCTCGACCGCGCCGACCAGATCGCGTTCGCGTTCCGGCGATCCGCCGACGACTTCGCCGCGCGACTCCGGGCAGCGGGGCTCGTGGCCACGACGATCCGGGTCGGCATCGTCGACGAGCGGGACATCCTGCTCGAACGCACGTGGGTGCACCCGCGGTGGTTCGACGCCGCCGACGTGGTCGACCGGGTGCGCTGGCAGCTCGCGGGCGGGGTCGACCCGACCGGGCTCGAAGCGCCTGTGGTCCAGGTGGTGCTCGAGCCGGTCGCGGTGGACGACATGGCGAACCACGAGCGTGGACTCTGGGGGACCGGACCCGACGAACGCGTGCACCACGGTCTCGCCCGTGTGCAGGGGCTGGTCGGGCACGAGGGGGTCGTCACGCCCCGGATCGGCGGCGGCCGCACCCTGGCCGAACGCGTCGTGCTCGTCCCGTGGGGCGATGCGCCCGTCGGCGGCGAGCGTGCACTGGCGACCGTCCGTGACCGCCCCTGGCCCGGCAAGCTGCCCGGGCCACCCCCGGCGACCGTGCTGGACCGTCCGCGGCCGGTGGACGTCGTCGCTGCCGACGGGGGCACCGTCGACGTCGACGACCGAGGGGCCCTGACCGGCACCCCCGAACGGTTCCGGGCCGAGGGCGAGCGCGGCGGTCGGTTCGGTTCCGTCACGGCGTGGGCCGGACCGTGGCCGCTCGTCGTGCGCTGGTGGGAAGCCGGTGGCAGGCGACTGCACCGGCTGCAGCTCGTCGACGCCGAGGGGCGCGCCTGGTACCTGGTGCTCGCCGACCACCGGTGGTGGGCCGAGGCGGTGGCGACGTGACCGCGGGAGCGCGTCGCGTGACGACGTGGGCGGGGGAGCACTGATGGGGTACAGCAACCCGCCGATCCCGTGGTCGCAGTTCGAACGCGCCCTGTCCGACAAACGGAACCCCGGCAGTGCCCACGACGGTGACGGCGGCGACAGCCCCGCCTGGTCCCGCAAGCGCGAGCCCTACGCGCCGGCCGTCCCCCCGGTCCTCGTCGACGACAACGCGCCCGTCGTGCCGTACGCCGAACTGCACGCGCACTCGACGTTCAGCTTCCTCGACGGCGCGAGCGGGCCGGAGCACCTGTTCGAGGAAGCCGCCCGGCTGCACCTGCACGGCCTCGCCCTCACGGACCACGACGGCTTCTACGGCGCCGCACGCATGGCGGAGGTCGCCGAGGCGTACCCGACCGTCGCCACCGTGTACGGCACCGAGCTGTCGCTCGGGCTCACCGAGCCGCAGAACGGCGTCCCCGACCCCGAGGGGACGCACCTGCTGCTGCTCGCCGACGGGCAGGACGGCTACCACCGGCTCGCCGGCGCGGTCACGAGCGCACACCTGGCCGCCGGCGCCGAGAAGGGTCGGCCGCGCTACGACCTCGACGACCTCGCAGCGCGGTCCGACGGACACTGGCGGGTCCTGACCGGGTGCCGGAAGGGCGCCGTCCGGCAGGCGCTCGAGCGCGGGGGCGAGACCGCGGCCGAGACGGCCCTGCGCGCCCTGCTCGACCGCTTCGGCACGGGCGGTGTCGTCGTGGAGCTCACCGACCACGGCGATCCGATGGACACCGCACGGAACGACGCACTGGCCGCACTCGCCGCGAAGCACGCGCTGCCCACGGTCGCCACGGGGAACGTGCACTACGCGACCCCCGACCGGTTCCCGGTGGCGACGGCGCTCGCCGCCGTCCGTGCGCGTCGGAGTCTCGACGAGATCGACGGCTGGTTGCCCGCAGCCCCCACCGCGCACCTGCGTTCCGGCGTGGAGATGACCAGACGGTTCGCGCGGTACCCCGGCGCGGTCGAGTACAGCGTGGAACTCGCCGACGAGCTGGGGTTCCGGCTGAAGACGGTCAAGCCCGGGCTGCCCGGCATCGACGTCCCCGAGGGGCACACCCCGATGTCGTGGCTCCGGGAACTCACCTGGCGCGGTGCCCGCCGGTTCTACCCGGGCAGCGCCGACGGGGTGGACCCACAGAAGCGCGAGCGCATCGAACGCGAGCTCTCGGTGATCGAGGACAAGGACTTCCCGGGGTACTTCCTCATCGTGCGCGACATGGTGCAGTACGCCCGCGAGCGCGGCATCCTCTGCCAGGGCCGGGGGTCGGCGGCGAACTCGGCGGTCTGCTACCTGCTCGAGATCACCGCGGTGGACTCGATCCGGTACGGCCTGCCGTTCGAACGGTTCCTGTCGGCGATGCGCGACGAGGAACCCGACATCGACGTCGACTTCGACTCCGACCGGCGGGAAGAGGTGATCCAGTACGTCTACGAGAAGTACGGCCGGTTCAACGCGGCCCAGGTGGCGAACGTGATCACCTACCGGCCGAAGGGCGCCGTGCGTGACATGGCGAAGGCGCTCGGCCACAGCCCGGGCCAGCAGGACGCCTGGTCGAAGCAGGTCGAGCGGTGGGGGTCGGTGACGGAGAGCCAGGACCACGACATCCCGGACACCGTGGTCGACATGGCGCAGCAGGTGCTCGGGTTCCCGCGGCACCTCGGCATCCACTCCGGCGGCATGGTGCTCACCGATCGACCGGTGGGCGAGGTCGTGCCCATCGAGCACGCCCGGATGGACGGCCGCACCGTGCTGCAGTGGGACAAGGACGACTGCGCGTACATGGGCCTGGTGAAGTTCGACATGCTCGGCCTCGGCATGCTCGCCGCCCTGCAGTACTCGTTCGACCTCGCCGACGAGCACTGCGGGGAGCGCTGGGACATGCACTCCATCCCGAAGGAGGAACAGGGGGTCTACGACCAGCTCTGCCGGGCGGACACGATCGGGGTGTTCCAGGTGGAGTCCCGGGCGCAGATGGGCACGCTGCCCCGGTTGCTGCCGCGACGGTTCTACGACCTCGTGATCGAGGTCGCCCTGGTGCGCCCCGGACCGATCCAGGGCGGCGCAGTGCACCCGTACATCCGGCGACGCACCGGAGAGGAACCGATCACCTACATCCACCCGTCGCTCGAGCCGGTGCTCGAGCGGACCCTCGGTGTGCCGCTCTTCCAAGAGCAGCTCATGCAGATGGCGATCGCGGTGGGCGGCTGCTCGGGGGACGACGCCGACCTGCTCCGGCGCGCGATGGGGTCGAAGCGGGGGCACGAGAAGATCGACCGGCTCCGCGAGAAGCTCTACGCCGGCATGGCCGCGAACGACATCCACGGCGAGGACGCCGACGCCATCTACGCGAAGATCCAGGCGTTCGCGAACTTCGGGTTCGCGGAGAGCCACTCGATCAGCTTCGCGCTCATCGTCTACGCGAGCGCATGGATGCGGCTGCACTACCCGGGGGCGTTCCTGGCGGCGCTGCTCCGGGCACAGCCGATGGGGTTCTACTCGCCGCAGACCCTCGTGGCGGACGCCAGACGGCACGGGGTGCGGGTGCTCCGGCCCGACATCCTCCGGTCCGGCGTGGACGCCACGCTGGAACCGCTGGACGCGGACAGCGCAGCCGGGTCCGACGGGTCCGACGGCTGCGTCGGGCCGGGAGGCGCGGGTCGGCGCCGCACGACCGGTCACGACGACTGCCTGGCCGCGGACCAACCCCCGGTGCTGCCGTTCGACGCGTCCGCTCCGGACGACACCGCCCGGCACCGACGGGACGGCGCGTTCGCGGTGCGGCTCGGCCTCGCCGAGGTCTCGTCGCTCGGACGGAAGAGCGCCGAGAAGATCGTCGCCGAACGCGAGGCCCACGGACCGTTCACCGACATGTCCGACCTCGCCCGCCGGGTCGGCCTCACCACCGCGCAGCTCGAGGCGCTCGCCGCCGCCGATGCCTTCGCCGCGCTCGGCGTCGATCGACGCGGCGGGATGTGGTCGGCAGCGCAGGCCGCCGCCGAGCGCCCCGACCAACTCCCGGACACCCAGGTGATGGTGCAGCCGCCGCTGTTCGGGCAGATGACGAGCGGGGACGTCCTCATCGCGGACATGTGGTCCACGGGGATGACGACGGACGACCACCCCGTGCGGCACGTCCGTGACGGCCTCACCGCGCGGGGGGTGCTCAGCGTCCAGGACACCGCGACGGCCGAGACCGGTCGGCGGGTCGAGGTCGGCGGGATCGTGACGCACCGGCAGCGCCCGGCGACGGCGTCGGGGATCACGTTCATGAACGTCGAGGACGAGACCGGGCTGGTCAACGTGATCTGCAGCGTCGGGGTGTGGGGGCGCTACCGCCGGGTCGCGCGGGAAGCGCCGGCGGTCATCATCCGCGGGATCCTCGAACGTTCGCCGGACGGGGTCGTGAACCTGGTGGCCGACCGGATCGAGCACCTGTCCCTGTCCGTCCGCACCCGGTCGCGGGACTTCCAGTGACGCCGTGGTCCCGCCGGCCGGGCTACGACACCTCGGGGATGCGGATCGTGACCTCGAGACCGCCGGAGCGGACGTTCCTGAGCGATGCCGTGCCGCCGGCCCGTTCCGCGATGGCCCGGACGATCGCGAGTCCGAGACCCGAACCCCCGGGCAGCGGGATCCCGCCGGTGGCCGGGTCGGGGTTCGGGCGCGACCGTCTGGCCTCGTCCGGACGGGTGAATCGGTCGAACGCGACGGGGATGAACGACTCCGGGACCCCGGGGCCGTCGTCGGTGATCTGCAGGATGCCCTCGCCGTCGGCGCTCCGCCACGACACGAAGATGCCGCCGCCGCGGGGGAGCGCGGACACGGCGTTGCCGGCGATGTTCGTCACGAGCTGCGCCATGCCACCGGTGTCCAACCGGTACCGCGGTTCCACGGTGCCGCCGCCGATGCCGGGGCCGGAGCCACCGACGGCGACCGGGGGCTCCAGGTCGAAGTCCACGGTGATGTCCTTCGCCGACGCGATGAGCCGGACGCGGTCGACGGCGGACATCACCTCGTCGCCGAGGTCGGACCAGCCGGTCGTCGGGGGTGCACCGCCGTCCTGTTCCCGGCGTTCGGACTCCTCGATCCGGGACAGCGCGAGCAGGTCGTTGGCGAGGCGCGACAGCCGCGCGACGCTCAGCTTCGCGCGCTCGATGTGGGCGGCCAGGGCTGCCGCGTCGTCGCCGTCGAGGGACGCCAGGTCGAGCTGGGTGGTCAGGATCGCCAGCGGGGTCCGGAGTTCGTGGCTCGCGTCCGACACCATCTGCCGCTCGCGTTCGGTCGCCTGGCGGGTCCGCGCGAGGAAGGCGTTCAGGGTGGTGGCGAGCGATGCGAGTTCGTCCTGGGCGGGGCCGACCGGCAGCTCGGCGCGTTCGGGAGCGACGGAGAGCCGTTCGGCTTCGCGGCGCATCCGGTTCACCGGGCGGAGGGCAGCCGTCGCCAGGACCCACGACGCGACGCCGAACGCGACGAGGATCGCGAGTCCCGTGAGCGACAGGGTGGAGGTCAGGTCGTCGACCACGATCGCCTCGGCCTGCGAGTTGCGGGCGGCGACGACGGTCCAGCGACCGGCGC
Organism: Curtobacterium sp. 22159; assembly: GCF_052045775.1. Lineage (NCBI taxonomy): Bacteria > Bacillati > Actinomycetota > Actinomycetes > Micrococcales > Microbacteriaceae > Curtobacterium > Curtobacterium sp. 22159. Next base: position 117,545 of record NZ_JBQEPN010000007.1, on the reverse strand, counting down.
GGTTCACGGGGTGCTCGACGACGACGCGGTACTCCGACCCGGCGACGCGGATGACCGACGTGCCGGCCTTCGCCTCCGTCAGGCTGCCGAGCGCCCGCTCGACCCGGTGCGGCATGGTCGAGAGGGCGATCTCACCGCTCGGCGAAACGACGGCGACGAGCTGCGCGTTGCCCGGCGAGGACAGGTCGGGCGCGCTGTCCACCTCGAGCGTGGCGACGTACGGGTCGGCATCGGCGTCGAGCAGGGTGCGGGTGGCACTCGCGACCACGCTCACCACCTGGAACCGCATGACGAGCACGAGCAGCACGATGACGACGGCTGCGATCGCCGTGGACCCGATCGTGATCCGGGCCCGGAGCGAGAGCATCCGCAACGGGCGGATCAGCCCACGCCCCGACCTGGTCACGCCCCGAGGAGGTCGAGCCGGTACCCGCGACCGCGCACGGTGGAGATCGCGACCGTCGCCTCGTGCGAGGTCAGCTTCTTGCGGAGGTACGAGATGTACTGCTCCACGACGTTGGGGTCGACGTGCTGCGAGCCGTCCCAGACCTCCTCGAGGATCTTCGGGCGGTCCACCACGGTGCCGACGGAGCGTGCGAGCAGCCGGAGGAGCGCGAACTCGGTCGGGCTCACGGCCACGCGCTGCCCCTTGATCGAGACGCGGCGGGCCTCGGAGTCGATGGAGACGTCGCCGACCTCGATGGTGCGGGGAGCGCCGGTGGTCTCGCGGCGGCCCAGCGCGCGGAGGCGTGCGGTGAGCTCGGCGAACGCGAACGGCTTGGTGAGGTAGTCGTCGGCGCCGGCGTCGAGCCCGAACACCCGGTCGTCGACGGCGTCGCGCGCGGTGACGAGGAGGATGCGCACGGGGTCTTCGCGCTCCCGGATGCGCCGGGCGAGCTCGAAGCCGGACATGCCGGGCATCATGACGTCCACGACGGCGAGGTCGAACGCCTGCTCGCCGAGGGCGATGAGCGCTTCGACCCCGTTCTCGACCGCGGTGACGCGGTACCCCTCAGCGGCGAGACCCCGCTCCATGAGCGCGCGCATCTCGTCATCGTCCTCGACCACCAACAGGCGCATAGCGACCTCCTCGGACCCATCGTGGCATCGAACCGGGAGCTGAGGGGTACTCCTCGGCTGATGTCGCTGAATCTCGTCACAGTCAGCGGCACCTCCAGGTAGAACGGTCTGTCCCTCGTTCGTGGGACGTGAGGACTTCTTCTGTCGTTGCTAGGCTCACGCTCCGGATGCGGCGTACCCGACGCCCGTCCGCACTGGGGGCACCATGAACGACTCGCCGGAACACCCGGCCCTCGTCCGTCTGCGTGCTGAGCTCGACGCCGCCTGGAAGGGCATCGGCGTGCTCGGCGACATGGAGGACAGCAGCCGCGACCGTGTCGTCGCCGAACTCCGGACCGCCGTGCCCGACGTGGCGAGCCGAGCGGCACGGGCGGCGGGAGCGGAAGCGGCCGTCGCCGAGATCAACCGGTTCGCCCAGGTCGAGGTCGTGTCCGGCGACGCGGCCCTGCCGACCGCGACGATCTGGGACGACATCGTGCACTCCGCTGCCGAGGCGGCGTCCGCGGCAGCACGCTGACGCGACCGACCCGGGCGGCGCGGGGGCCGGTCGGAGCCGCACCGCGCCTCCAGGCCGTGCCGAGCCGACCCGCTCCGCGCGGTCGCTTCTCGCGCCCAGCGACAGTTCACGGGCTCGTGGCCGCGTGAACTGTCGCCCAGCGCGTGAACTCGCGCTGAGCGCCACGGCGCACCGCGCCGTGCCGCGCAGACCCGCGCCGCGCCGCGCCGCGCCGCGCCGCGCCGCAGCCGCCGGTCAGTCGTCCTCGCCGAGCAGCTCCTCCCGGATGCGCCGGATGTCCTCGAGCAGCGCGCCGATGAGCACCCAGTGCCGCGAGTTCGGCCGGATGACCTCGAGCGGTGCCGTGAGTGCGGGCCCGGGATCCTCCGCAGTGTCCGTCAGGTCCGCCGATGTCACCGACGTCGTCGCCGTCGCCTCGGACGCCGCCACCCGGGCCCCGAGCGCGCGGACCTCGACCGCGATCCGGGCGACCTCGGTCGCGATGCTGCCCACCACCGGGTCGGCGCGGAGGTCCGGCGCGGTGTTGTCGTGGATCGCGCGGGTCATGCCCGTGGCACGGGTGACCAGCACCCGCAGGTGTTCGGCGACCGCGATGTCCTCGTCGAGGATCCGACGGTGACGACCGCCCCGCGGGTTCATGGTGAGCGACTCACGGGCGGCGGTGAGCGACGCCTCGGCGCGCGCGTGCTGCTGCCGGAGGGCTCGGGCCTGCAGGAGTGCCTCGTGCCAGCGGTCCTGGTCCCACCCCTCCGTGAGGCCGATGGCGATGCGTTCGAACGCCCCCGCGGTGTCACGGGCGAGTCGGGCGACCGCGAGGTGCGCGGGCCCGAGCAGCACCGGCGGCACGATCGCGGCGTTCACGGCGAGTGCGACGACGGCGCCGAGGACGGTCTCGAGGATCCGGTCCGCCGAGTAGTTCGGCGTGACGACCCCCGCCGTGAGCACGAGCATCCCGCTGATGCCGACCTGCGTCGCCGACGTCGGGGTGAGCCGGAGCGCCCACGCGATGAGGATCGCGAGCACGATGACGAGCAGCACGACCCACACCGTGTCGCCGAGCAGCAGGTGGAAACCGGTGGCGAGGACGACGCCGAGGACGACGCCGGCGCTGCGTTCGAGGCCCTTCACGAAGGACTGGTTGATGCTCGGCTGCACCACGAGCAGCGCGGCGATGGCAGCGAACGTCGGGAACGGCCCGTCGATGAGCACCCGGCAGAGCAGGACCGCTGCGACGACCGCGACCGCGGTCTTCACGACCTGCAGGAAGGGCGTGCGACTGGAGCTGCGGAGGCGCGCGACCGGGTTCACGACGACCACGGTAGCCACGGGGCGCACGCCGAGCCGTGCACGAACGCGACGAAACCCGTGCAGTCCGGTTGACTGGTCTCGTGTGGCCCAACCATGAGCGCGTCATCCCGCAGGCCTTCGCCGGCTCCGGGACCTCCGTCGTGGCCGCGCGGGCGCACTCGGTGGAACCGTCGGGGAACGGCTACCTCTACGGCTACGAGGTCGACACCGTCGACCGGAACGGTCAGCGCGCCACCGTCCTGACCTACGTCGACACCGGTGGGACGCACGACCAGAACAGTGCGATCGTGACCGACCCTGCCACCGGCGACCCGGTCTCCGTGTGGGCGTACCCGAACGACCCCGGCCTGCCGGTGCTGCCGCAGGTCACCTACCGTGACGCGGTCGCGGAGCTCCTCACCACGCTCGGCATGCCGGTCACCGATCCGACCCTCACGGTCGCGGCGTACCGACCCGGCAAGCGCGCGGTGGTCCGGGTGGACGCGGCTGAGGGCACGGTGTTCCTCAAGGTCGTGCGTCCGCACCGCGTGGCGCCGATCGAGAAGACGCACGAGCAGTTCGTCCAGGCGGGGCTCCCCGTGCCGCGGGTCCTCTCGAGTCGCGGCGACGGGCTCCTCGTGCTCGAGCGCATCCGCGGGGTGCCCGCCGGTAGCCGCATCCTCGACATCGCGGACGACCCGCGCTTCGTGGCGTCCCTCGCGGCGCTCACCGGGCGGATCGCGACGGTGCCGATGACGCAGCAGGCACGTGCCGACGCCATGGACCACGCGGACTGGCACCGTCGGACGCTCGTCGCAGCGCTGCCGCAGGACGCGGAGGAGATCGACGGGCTCTACGACGCGATCGGCCGACGGTCGATCGGCTGGGCGACGGCGACGAAGCAGGTCGTGCACGGCGACCTGCACCTCGAACAGGTCTTCGTCGACGAGGACGAGCCGTGGCGGATCTCCGGACTCCTCGACATCGACACTGCCGGCTGGGGCTTCCCGGTGCGCGACATCGGCGCGGTCGTGGCGCACCTCGTCGTCACCGGGCTCTGGCACCGGTCGCGTGGAGACGCGGAACGAGGGGCCGCAGCCGAACGGCTCGCCGACGCCGTCGCCCGGGACTGGGTCGCGCGGAACCCCGACCAGGCCGACCGCATCGGACCGGCGATCGGCGCGCAGCTGCTCGCACACGCCGGCGGGCAGGCGACGACCGGGTCCGCGAACGGCATCCACACGGCGGAACAGCTGCTCGCCGCGACCCAGGTGGCGTTGGCCGAGGCGACGCCGATCGTGCCGTCCGACGGGCTCGTGCGGCCGCGGTCCGCGCCCCAGGCCTGACGCCGCGCGAGTCTCGGCCCGGCGCCGGGCGCGAATCTCGGCCCGGCTGACGCGAGTCTCGGGCTGGGCGACGGTCCGCGGGCATCGGCGGGCGAGGCCTGTCGCTGGGCGCGAGTCTCGGCGCGGCCGACGCGAGTCTCGCCCTGCGGGGTGCGAGTCGCGGCCCTGCGGACCCGAGTCTCGGGCTGGGCGACGGTCCTCGGGCATCGGCGCGCGAGGCCTGTCGCTGGGCGCGACTCTCGGCACGGCCGACGCGAGTCTCGGGCCAGCGCGTGGCGGGCGCGACCGGGTGACGGACGGGAGGCGCGGGTCGGGCCGGCACCGCGCCTCCAGGCCGTCAGCAGGACCGCCCAGGAGGCACGACGCGCGCGGGCGGCGTCGAGTCGCCCCTGTCGGTGGTCGGGGAGTAAACTGAGCGTGCACGCACCGCGTTCCCGCGTGCCGCGTCGATTCCGGACGCAGCAGTCGGTCACTTGATCGACGTGGGAACCGGATCCGTGGTCGTCCCGAGGGGACACCACGTGCGTGTGACGGCGCCGGATCCCGGCGCGGACCGTCGCATCCGGTACCCACGGTGGCCGCGATGGGAACGGTCCGCGGGACTCCACCGGACGTCCCGAGGCGGGGACCGGCGACGCGGGGGCCACGGTGGCTCCCGCACACCGGAGCCGTGTCAGGCACCGGTTCAGGACTTCCGCCCCGACGGGCGGCTCGCCCGGCACGAACGGGCGGAACAGGAGGAGCGTTGGCTCGATCAGGCACCCGGCGAGCAGCCGGCGGGACGCGGACCGCGTCGCGTCGCACCAGGCCGCTCGACAACGACGGCGTCATCCCCGTCCTCGCCCGCGCCGTGCGCGAGGTGGAGGCGGCGGCGCAGCGTGGACCGCTCAAGGCGTCGAACCGCTCGAAGTTCCAGGCCGTCGCCCTGCTCATGCGCGAGGAACGCGCGCGGGTCAAGGCGGACACCGAGCTCACCGATGCGCAGCGTGCCGAGCAGCTCAAGCGGCTCGACGGGGTCGCGACGATCCTCGCGAAGACGGCGGCCCGCGACACGAGCGTGATCCAGCTCCTCACCGAGGAGGCCTCGGTCAGCGAGGCGACCCGGACCGTCAAGCGCGACATGATGATCGCCGGCGGCATGGAGCTGCAGCCCGAGGAACTCGTCATCGCAGCCGAGCCGTCCCCGGTCGTCGAGACCCCGGTGCGCGCGGTCGTGCCGCAGGCCGTGGTGCAGCGGCAGCTCGCGAACCCGTTCCTCCCGCCGGACTTCGCCCTCGCCGACCAGCCGGTCGCGCACCCGCGACGCCTCGCGAACTGGGAACTGTTCGGTCCGCTCTTCAAGTCGTTCGAGTACGGCGCGGGCGGGGGAGCGGCGTCGATGCCGCTGCCGGAGCCCACCACGCTCCACTCGAAGTCCGGCACCACGCTCATGAAGCACCAGGCGGAACTCATCGCCGCCGCCGCGCAGGGGCACCGCACGTTCCTGCTCGCCGACGAGCCCGGCCTCGGCAAGACGGCGCAGTCGCTGCTCGCCGCCGACGCCGCGAACGCGTTCCCGCTGCTCGTGGTCGTGCCGAACGTCGTCAAGACGAACTGGGCGCGTGAAGCGTCGCGCTGGGTGCCGAACCGGACCGCCACGGTGATCCACGGCGACGGGGACGACCTCGACGGGTTCGCGGACATCGTCATCGTGAACTACGAGATCCTCGACCGGCACGTCGGCTGGCTCTCGAACTTCGGGTTCAAGGGCATGGTCGTCGACGAGGCGCACTTCATCAAGAACAAGGACTCGCAGCGCTCCAGGTTCGTGCTGCAGCTCGCCGAGGCGATCCGCTCCCGCACCGCCTCGCCGCTGCTCATGGCCCTGACGGGGACGCCGCTCATCAACTCCGTCGAGGACTTCCGCACCATCTGGGAGTACCTCGGCTGGATCGACGACAAGAAGCCCCGCGCGAAGCTCATGAACGAGCTCGAGGAGATCGGGCTCACCCCGGCCGACCCGGGCTTCTTCGTCGAGGCGCGCAAGGCCGTCATCGACCAGGGCATCGTCCGGCGCCGCAAGGTCGACGTCGCGGCGGACATCCCCGCCCGTCGCATCGCCGACATCCCGGTCGAACTCGACGACGAGGTCGGTCGTTCCATCCGGGACGCCGAGCGCGAGCTCACCGCGAAGCTCGTCAAGCGGTACCACCAGGCGCTCGACGCACGCACCGGGCAGGACCCGGTCGTCGGCATCGACCACAAGCTCGTCCGGCAGGTCGCCCGCTGGGAGCTCGAGGACCAGGACGCCTCGTCGACCGGCGAGAACGTGTTCTCGATGGTCCGTCGGATCGGCCGTGCGAAGGCCCAGCTCGCGGCGGACTACGCCGCGCAGCTCGCGTCGAACGTCGGCAAGGTCGTGTTCTTCGCGAAGCACCTCGACGTGATGGACCAGGCGGAGGAGGTCTTCGCCCGCCGTGGCCTGAAGACCGCGACCGTCCGTGGCGACCAGACGCCCGCGCAGCGCACTGCCGAGATCGACGCCTTCGTGAACGACCCGGACGTCGCCGTCATCGTCTGCTCGCTCACCGCGGCGGGCGTCGGCCTCAACCTGCAGGTGTCGTCGAACGTCGTGCTCGCCGAGCTGTCGTGGACGAGCGCCGAGCAGACGCAGGCGATCGACCGCGTGCACCGCATCGGGCAGGAAGAGCCCGTCACCGCGTGGCGCATCATCGCGGCGCAGACGATCGACACCAAGATCGCCGAGCTCATCGACTCGAAGGCGTCGCTCGCCGCTCGTGCGCTCGACGGGTCCGACGAGGAAGTGGTCGACTCCGGCGACATCCAGCTCGACGCCATGGCGGCGCTGCTGACGGAGGCGCTGGAGCGCGGGGCGAAGTAGGGGCCGGGCGCCGGGTGTGGGGCGCCGGGGGTGCCCGCACCAACGAACCACGAAACCGACATCGAACCCGGCTCTGCGCTCGGTTCGATGTCGGTTTCGTGGTTCCGGCAGAGCGTGCGTGCGTCAGACGCGCGACTGCACCTCGGCGAGGGACGGGTTCGTCGCCGTGCTGCCGTCCGGGAACACGAGCGTCGGCACGGTCTGGTTGCCGCCGTTCACCTCGGCGACGAGTTCGGCCGTGCCCGGTGTCTGCTCGATGTCGACCTCGCGGAAGGGCACGCCGGCCTTCGTCATCTGGTTCTTCAGCCGCGCGCAGTAGCCGCACCAGCTGGTCGTGAACATCGTGACGGCGCCGGCCTCGGGCACGAACGCGTCACGGGTGAGGGTCTCGCTCATGGGCTCAGGGTAACCCCCGCGTCTGGCATCCCCACACGGCCGTCGCGACCCGGTTCTCCACAGTCGCACCCGCACGGTTCGAGGAAGACGGCGATGCCCTGGTAGACAGGACGGCGTGAGCGACACGCACCTCGAGATCGAGCGCACCTACGACCTGCCCGAGGGCGGCGACCTCCCCGACCTGATCGGCGCCGGCGGCATCCTCCGCACCGAGCACCAGGAACCCTTCGACCTCGACGCCACCTACTGGGACACCGAGCGGTACGACCTCGTGGCCGCCCGGGTCACGGTCCGTCGACGGACGGGCGGCCCGGACGCCGGCTGGCACATCAAGCGCGCCGCGTCCGACACCGTCCGGCACGAGGAACACTTCCCGCTCACCGACGACGCCGACTCCGTCCCGGACGACGTCCTCGCAGCCCTGTTCACCGAACGTCGTGGTCGCGGACTCCGCCCGGTCGTGCGGATCACCACGACGCGCACGGTCACGCGCCTCCTCGACGAGGACGGCGACCAGGTCGGCGAGCTCGCGGACGACCACGTCACGGCGCAGCGGCTCGACGACGAAGCGCCGGAGTCGCCGCGCACCTGGCGCGAGGTCGAGGTGGAAGCGGTCGAGGGCGTCGACCCGCAGATCGCACACGAACTGTTCGCGGCGCTCGACGGGCGGTTCGCTGCCGTCGGCGCCGGCCCCGCCGCCGTGTCCTCGAAGCTGGCACGTGCGCTGGACGGCGCACCGGCACCGCGCCTCCAGACCGCTGACCGTCCCGAGAAGGGGACGGCTGCCCGCGCGCTGACGAAGCGGCTGCGGAAGCTCCGCAGCGCGCTGCTCACCCAGGAGGCGCTGCTCCGCTCCGGCGGGCAGGCGGACCTCCACGAGACGGCGGAGACCGCACTCGGCATCGCCGCGGTCATCGGGTCGTACCGTCCGGCGTTCCCCGCGACCGAAGCGGTGGACCGGGCGGCCGAGGCCGCCGATGGGCTCGCCGCCGTGACCGCGCGGGCCGCCCTGGCGGAGTACCTCGTCGACCGTCTGCCGCGGGCGTCGACACCCGCGCAGGATGCGCTCGTCGACAGCATGACCCGGGAACGCATCCTCGCCGCGACCCGGGAACGCCGGTCCGTCGCCGTCCGCGACGTGGTGGCGTTCCTCCATGGTGAGCCGTTCCTCGAACTGCTCGACGTGCTCGACGACGCGGTGGAACGGCCGGCACCGACGGATTGGTCGCTCCGGTCCCCGAAGCAGGTCGCACAGGACGTGTCCGCCGTCGAGAAGCCGCGCGTGCGGCAACTCGTGCGGGACGCGGTGGGCGACGACGACGAGGACCCGTCGGCCGTCCTCGATCGGGAAGCCGCTGCGCGCGAGGCCACCGAGGCGGCTTGGCGAGCGGCGACCCGTGCTCGGGTGGCGATGGACGTCCTCGGCGACGATGCGTTCCCGCACGCGCTGTGGAAGCGGATCGGCGACGCGGCCGACGTCCTCACCGAGCGCGTGCGGTCGCTGCACGCCCTCGACGTGCTCCGGGTCCACTCGGGCATCGCCGAGCGCGGAGGCGAGGGCACGTTCGGGTACGGCGTGCTGGCCGGCGACCGGGTCCGGCTGGCGGAGCAGTCCTACGACGAGGCGGTGCACGCACTGAACCGCGTGTGAGCCTGCGCGCGGGCGGCTCCGGTCGACAGCTGCGGGCCGTCGACCGGAGCACGCATCAGCCAGCGGCGATCGGGTTCGCGTTCGCCGCGGCGGGCGACACCTCCGCGAGACCGAGCACGTCCAGGAGCCACGCGAGTTCGAACGCCCGCTCCTTCCACGAGTCGTACCGTCCGCTCACGCCACCGTGCCCAGCGGACATCTCGGTCTTGAGGAGCACCGGAGCACCGACCTCGCGCAGCTTCGCGGTCCACTTGGCGGGTTCGACGTACAGGACGCGAGTGTCGTTGATCGACGTGACGGCCAGGATCTTCGGGTACTGCACGTCCGACCGCACGTTCTCGTAGGGGGAGTACTCGCTCATGTAGCGGTACACCTCGGCGTCGTGCAGCGGATCGCCCCACTCGTCCCACTCGATGACCGTCAGGGGGAGTTCCGGGTCGAGGATGCTCGTCAGCGCGTCCACGAACGGCACGGCCGCGAGGATCCCTGCGAAGCGCTCCGGCGCCAGGTTCGCGACCGCTCCCATGAGGAGGCCGCCGGCGCTGCCGCCCTCGGCGACGAGTCGGTCGGCTGCCGTGCGACCGGTGTCGATCAGGTGGGCGGCGACGGCGACGAAGTCCGTGAAGGTGTTCTTCTTCGTGAGGGTCTTGCCGTTTTCGTACCAGTGCCGTCCCATCTCGCCACCGCCGCGGACGTGTGCGACGGCGAACACGACGCCGCGGTCCAGCATCGAGAGGCGCATCACGCTGAAGCCCGGGTCGATGGAGTGCTCGTACGAGCCGTAGCCGTAGAGGTGGAGCGGAGCCGGGCCGTCGGTGTCCAGCGCGTCGCGACGCCACACCAGCGAGATCGGGATGCGCGTGCCGTCCTCCGCCGTCGCCCAGTCACGCTCCTGCACGTAGTCGGCCGGGTCGTAGCCGCCGAGGACCGGCTGGCGCTTGAGGACGGTCACCTCACCGGTCGCGAGGTCGAGGTCGCTGACCTCCGACGGGGTGACGAACGAGGTGAAGCCGATGCGGAGGGTCGGTTGGTCCCACTCCGGGTTGCCACCGAGGCCCGCGGAGAACAGCGTCTCGTCGAACGGGACCTCGTGCGCGTCGCCGTAGCCGTCGCCCTCGATGGGGATGATCGCGACGCGGGGGAGTGCTTCGGACCGGTACTCGATCGCGAGGTGCCCGGCGAACGCGTCCACCGACTCGATCCGTCGCTCGGGGTGGTGCGCGACGACCACGCGGCGGTCCCGCTCGGAGGTCGGGTCGTCGGCGGGGACGTCGACGAGCTCGAAGTTCTCAGCGCCGTCGTTGTGCAGGATCAGGAACCGGTCGCTGCCGCCGACGATGGCGTGCTCGATCTCGTACTCGACGCCCTCGCGCCGCGGCCACACGACCTGGAACTCGCCGGTCGGGTCGGCGGCGTCGAGGACGAGCGCCTCGGAGGTGATCTTCGACCCGAGTTCGATGACGATGTACTGCGACGAGCGGGTGACCCCGACGCCGACCCAGTACCGGTCGTCCGGCTCCTCGAACACGACGACGTCGTCGGCGGCCGCGCTGCCCACCGTGTGTCGCCAGATCCGGTCGGGCCGCCAGGAGTCGTCGACGGTCGGGTAGAACACGTAACGGCCGGACGGGTCGAAGGTGGCCCCGGCACCGGTGTTCGGGATCTCGTCGCCGAGGTCCGCACCGGTCGTCAGGTCCCGCACGTGCAGGGTGTACCGCTCGTCGCCCTCGACGTCGATGCCGTACACCAGGCGCGTGCCGTCGTCACTGATGTCGTACGTGCCGAGGGAGAAGAAGTCGTGGCCCTCGGCGAGCGCGTTGCCGTCGAGGACGACCTGCTCGCCCGGCAGCGTCGCGGCACCCTCCGCCACCGCGGGCGGGGTCCAGTCGTCCGGCCCGGTGATCGGCGCCCGGCAGTGCACGCCGTACTGGTTGCCCTCGGCCGTCCGCGTGAAGTACCACCAGTCGCCCATGCGGACCGGCACGGAGAGGTCGGTCTCCTGCACGCGTCCCTTGACCTCGGCGAAGATCCGGTCGCGCAGGCCGCCGAGGTGCGCGGTTGCGGCGTCCGTGTAGGCGTTCTCCGCCTCGAGGTAGGCGAGGGTCTCCGGCGATTCCTTGTCGCGCAGCCACTCGTAGTCGTCGACGAACTCGATGCCGTGGTGGGTCCGCGTCACGGGCCGCTTCGCGGCGGTGGGAGGGGTGGCCTGGGTGTCCTCGCTGCTCACCACCCCACCCTATTCGCCCGCTGTGTGACGGCGGCCCGGACGCGGTCACCGAACGCCGTGAGTTCGGCGGCGGGGGCGGTGCCGACCCAGGCGCGGCGGCGTTTCCGCTCGGTGACGGGGCGGAGCACTCCGGCTCGGCAGAGATCGTCGACGACCTGCTCGATCGCCGGGTCGTCGCCGTCGAGCAGGTCGTGGAGGCGGTCGTCGGTGAGGATCGGGTCGTCCACGAGGGCGCCGACGACGACGTCGTGCGGGCCCCGCCGAGCGCCGGCCGGGCGGAGCCCGTGGGCGATCGCGGCGAGGTCCGTCTCGATCTCGGCGAGGTGCAGTGCCGTGAGCGTGGCCTCGTCGCACACCGTGCCGATCGCGATGGCGAGGTCACGGATCCATGCGTCGACGGAGCCGCGTCGGAAGCACTCGAGGTGCCAGAAGTAGCGGTTCCGCTCGGCGACGAGCGCGCTGGCCACCGGCACGGTGACCACGCGCGTCAGCCCCCGCCGCCGGAGCACCGCGGCGATCAGCGCGCGGCCGATCCGTCCGTTGCCGTCGGTGAACGGGTGGATCGACTCGAACTGGGCGTGGCCGATCGCGGCCTGTGCGATCGGGTGCAGGTCGTCACGGTCCAGGAACGCGAAGAGGTCGTCCATGAGCGCGGGGACGAGGGCCGGTGGTGGCGGGACGTGGCGTGCGGTGCGGGGTGTCAAGCCGCCGCCGATCCAGTTCTGCACGTCGCGCCACCGGCCCGCGTACCGCCCGTCGACCGGATCGTCGCGCATGAGCGATCGGTGGGCGTCGAGCACGGCCGCTTCCGTGATCGTGCCGGCGTCTGCGGAGGACACGAGCCGGTCGATGGCCCGGCCTGCGCGGACCACGACCGTCGCGCTCGCGTTCGCCCGGATCCCGACGACGGCCCGGGCGACGTCGTCGACGGAGGCGGGTTCCTCCTCGATGCGGGAGGACGCCACCGCTTCGGTCCGAGCGAGCACCCCGCCGAGGGCGGCCAGTTCGTCGCCGTGGTGCGCGTCGAGCGTGCGGAGTGCCGTCGTGGCGCGGGCGAGCAGTGCTGCCGTGTCGGGATCGGGCGACCACCTGGCGTCGGCGATGCTGGGCGGCACCGACGCCTCGACCGAGGTGGTCTCGCGGTCGGGCCGTGGCCTCCGGGTGGCACTGCGCCACGGCAGCGTCGTCGTCGAGTGGGTCGGCCAGGGGTGCTCCGGGCGGTGCATCGTTCCTCCGGGTGCGAGTGCGGGTGCGGGCGTGGTCCGAACGTAGGCGGAGGCCCTTCGGGACCGCCAACCCTCGGTATTCCGTATGCACGACCGGGACGTCGGTCGCGGTCGGTAGCGTGGAGGCATGAGCAACTCCTTCGTCGTCACGAACGCACACGTGGTCCCCGTCTCCGCCCCCGAGTTCGACGGCGGTGCGGTCGTCATCGAGGACGGCCGGATCACCGCCGTCGGCCCCGACGTCACCCCGCCGCCCGGTCTGCCCGTCGTCGACGCGGCGGGAGCGTGGCTCGTCCCCGGGTTCGTCGAGTCGCACGGCCACGTCGGCATCCACGAGGAAGCCAACGGTGAGGCCGGCAACGACACGAACGAGATGACCGGTCCGAACATGGCGGGCGTCCGTGCGATCGACGCGATCGACATCGACGACGAGGGCTTCCGCGACGCGCTCGCGGGCGGCATCACGAGCATCGTCGTGAAGCCCGGTTCGGGCAACCCGATCGGCGGCCAGACCGTGGCCATCAAGACGTGGGGTGGCCGCACGATCGACGAGCAACTCATCTCCGACGCCGTGAGCATCAAGAGCGCGCTCGGCGAGAACCCGAAGCGCGTCTACGGCGGCAAGGGGCAGACGCCGTCCACCCGCCTCGGCGTGGCGAAGATCATCCGCGACGCCTTCGTCGAGGCGCAGAACTACAGGGCAGCCCGCGACGCCGCCGAGTCGAAGGGCGATCCGTTCGCACGCGACCTGACGAAGGAGACGCTCGTGGGCGTGCTGGACGGCGAGCTCGCCTGGGACCAGCACACCCACCGCCACGACGACATCGCCACCGCGATCCGCCTGTCGGAGGAGTTCGGCTACCGCCTCGTCGTCAACCACGGCACCGAGGCGCACAAGATCGCCGACGTCCTCGCCGAGAAGGACATCCCGGTCATCTACGGGCCGCTCTTCACGAGCCGTTCGAAGGTCGAACTCCGCGACCGCGGCATCCCGAACCTCGCGAAGATCGCCGCCGCCGGTGTGCGCGTCGCCATCACGACGGACGCTCCGGTCGTGCCGATCAACATGCTCGTCGACCAGGCGACCGCGGCGGTCAAGGAAGGCCTGCCGCGCCAGACCGCGCTCGAGGCCCTCACCACCAACCCCGCCGAGTTCCTCGGGTTCGGCGACCGCGTGGGCCGTCTCGCCGAGGGGTACGACGCCGACCTCGTGCTCTGGGACGGCGACCCGCTCGACGCCACGAGCCGCGCGACGCGCGTCTGGATCGAGGGCAAGCCGGTCTTCGAGTGGGCGGACGGTGCGGGCGTCACCACCCCGCGCTGGTAGCGGCCAGGCCACGGACGGGAGGCGCGGNGCGCCTCCCGTCCGTCCGGCTGTCCGGTCCGACGCCGCCGCGACCGCCCGAGTCTCGCGCCCACCGACAGTTCTCGCGCTCGCGACCGCGAGGACTGTCGCCCACCGCGAGACTCGGCCCGCCCCGCAGCCCCCGCGAGCGCGCAGCGCGCGCGGGCCGCGCGAGCGCGCAGCGCGCGCGAGCCGTCAGACCTCGCGCGCCAGCAGGAAGTCGTTGATGCGCGTCGTCAGCTCGGCGTCGATCGCACGCGCGTTCCCGTTCACCTCGCGGATCGGCGCCGCCTGCCGCACGCTCGACACGAGCCACGCCGCGTCGGCCGCGTTGAAGTCCGCGAGCGTGACGAGCTCGTACGCGGTCTCGATGCCCGCCTCCTCCGCGAAGCGGAACACGTCCGCCTGCGTCGTGCCGGCGAGGATGCCGATGTCGGTGCGCGGCGTGACGAGCCGGCCTCCCACGGACAGGATGAGGTTCGCGCGGGTGCCCTCCAGCACGTAGCCGTCGGTGGAGACGAACACGGCGTCGTCGGCGCCGCGGCGAGCGGCCTCCCGGAGCGCCGCCATGTTCACGGCGTAGGACAGCGTCTTCGCGCCCTGGAGCAGCCACGGCGAGGTCCGCTCGACGTCGTGCCGGTACCCGCGGTCGAGCGTGACGACGGAGATGCCCTCGGTCCGCGCCGCGGTCGAGTCGCCGGAGGGTGCCGCGTACACCCAGCCCGTCGGCCGGTCGGTCCCCTCGACGCCGCGCGTGAGCACGGTCTTCACGAACGCCTCGCGCACCGGGTCGAGTCGAGCGCAGACCGCCTCGATCGCCTGTCGCCACGCATCCGTGTCCGGCGCGGGGAGGTCGAGCATCGCGGCCGAACGACCGAATCGGGCGAGGTGCGCCTCGAGTGCCTGCGGACGACCGTCGACCACGGTGATCGTCTCGAAGACGCCGTCACCGCGGGTGATGCCGAGGTCCTGCACCTGGATGTGCTCCTCGAGCGGCTTCGCCCACGTGAAGGCGTCCGCGGCGGGGTCGTGCGGGGCGGCGTCGCGGGAGGGCTGGTTGAGGACGGCGAGGACGGTTTCGGTCATGGCACCCATCCAACCGCAGCCGGGCCGGGAACGGGCTACCCGGCCTCGGGCAGCGCGCCCATGAGCTTCCACACCGCCGGTGTGAGCTCGGGGTGCTGCAACGCGATCCGACGGAGGCGGTGGTACTCCTCGCCGAGCCTGGTGCCCTGGCCGGAGGCAGGGTGCATCGACCACTGCGCGCTCCGCTGGCCGATCGCGGCGTCGAGCTCGACGGCGTCCGCACGCAGGATGAGCACGACCTGCTCGTCGACGGTGGGGAGCGTCGGCATGAACTCCCACGGGTCCTCGCCCTGGCGGCTCCGGTGCTCGACGATCATCGAGATCTCCTCGGCGGCCTCGGCGCGCAGCACTTCGAGGCTGCGCCCGGTCCTGCGGGGCTCAGCCATGGTGCCCCCGCAGCACGCCTGCCATGGAACGATGCTACGCCAGGCCAGACTGGACCCGTGACCGCACGCGACGAGACGAAGTCCCAGCACGCCCCGGTCGTGGTCGTCTACCTGCTGCGGGCGGGGGAGCACGGTCCGGAGGTCCTGCTCGGCGAGAAGCGCCGCGGGCTCGGAACCGGCCGCCTGGTCGGGCCGGGCGGCAAGCGCGAGCCCCGTGAAGCACCGGCCGCGGCGGCCGTGCGCGAGGTCGCGGAGGAGGTCGGCCTGCGGATCGACGTGGCCGACCTGGAGGCGCGGGGCACGTTGGACTACCGGTTCCCGTACCGGCCGAGCTGGTCCCAGGTCTCGGACGTCTTCGTCTGCCGCCGCTGGCACGGCAGCCCGTCGGGCAGCGACGAGCTCGAACCCCGGTGGATCCCGGTCGACGCCGTGCCGTACGACGCGATGTGGGACGACGCCCGCTACTGGTTGCCGGGCGTCCTCGCGGGGGGATCGGTGCGGGCGCGGTTCACCTTCGCCGAGGACAACGCCACCGTCGCCGGCTGGACGGGTACCGCGTTCTAGCGGGTCTGCGTGCGCGTGCTGCCGGTGCGGGCTTCCTCGGCGGCGGCGATGACCTCGGCGTCGCCGCTCCGGCCACCGAGCGGGCGGACGAAGAAGTCGACGATGCCGAACACGATCGCGCCGACCATGGCGAACATCGCCCAGCCCACGAAGAGCCCGGCGACGTTGCGGCCGTCGGCGGGGGCGAGCACCACGCTCGCGACGTAGAAGCCGACCGTCAGCACGAGGAACACGACGACGACGGTGACGAGGACGCGGTGCCAGGCGATGCGGGGGTTCATGGTCCCCAGGATACGCGGCCGTGCGCGCTCAGCGATCCGCGTGCCTCCCGTGCGGGCGCTCGCCGGACGCGTCGGGGCGGGCCGGTGCCCTGGTGTCGTCCACGCGTGGGGCGGGACGGTTGCGCGGACCGTTCTGCGTGCCTCCCGGCCGCTGCGCGGAGCCGCTGCGCACCACGGGGATCCGCCCGGTCGGCGTGGACTCGGTCTCGAGACCGTCCCGGCCGCCCATGAAGACGTCGCCGCTGACCCGCTCGTCCTCCCAGTCGTCGTCGCGCAGCACGCTCAGCGTGCCGGTCTCGGTCGACGTGAGGCCGTGCCGTTCGAGCTCGGCGTCGCGCTGCTTCCCGAGGAACTCGCGGTTCGCGTTCTGGGCGTCCTGGAACATCGTCGTGCGCCCGGTGAGGATTGCCCTGATGCGGCGGTGCTCCCACCACATCTTCCCGAAGTACATGAGCACCAGCCCGGCTGCGGCGTAGCAGGCCATCGTCACGAGTCCGCGGGTGGGTCCGGGGCCGACTCCGTAGATCTGGTGCTTGATCATCTCGACCATGCTCGACCCGACGACGACGTTGTTGAGCCACGCGAAAGGCTCCGGCATGAACCACTTCGGGTAGGCGCCACCGGACGACGGCATGGAAAGGAACACGAAGCAGATCATGGCGGGTGCGGCGATGAACCGGCCGACGAAGTAGCTCAGCCCGTTGACCGCCAGGCCGATGGCGACGATCCAGCCCCAGGCGATGAGGACGAGTTGGATCCAGTGCCCGTGGATCGCGCCGACGACCGGTCCGGCGAGCGTGTTCGTGATGAGCGAGATCACGAGGCCGCCGACGACGATCACCGCCATCCGGGTGCGGTGTCGGAGCGGGCCGCCCATGATGCCGATGAACATCGCGACCATGTACCCGCCGATGCACCAGGCGAGCATGACGTACATGGCGACGGTGCCGTACTCGTCGTAGGCGGGCAGGGGTGCCAGTTCGGTGATCTTCGGCGCCGCGACGCCCATGGCGGTGAGCACGGTGCTCAGCGTCACCGGGACGAGCGAGGCGACCTGGAACTGGTGTGCGGAGGCCTTGAACACCTCGTTCGTGGCCGGGTCGTACGCGACGGCCATCGTCCCCGCGACGACGTCACGCTTCGCGACGGCGAGGGAGTCGTAGACGTGGAAGACGTACTCGCCGGGGAGCGCCTTCTGCACGGCGGCCGGGAGGGCCGGGTCGCTGCCGATGATCGCGACCGGGACGTCGTGCGGGTGCGGTGCGTGGAACGCGAAGACGTAGCAGAGGCAGAAGCCGACGATGAAGAACAGCGGCATCCACAGCTGCAGGCCGATGAGCTGCAGCGACGGGTGCAGCGTGCCGTACCAGCGCCGGTACCGGCCGATGCGCTGCGGTTCCGGGACGGGCGCCTGACGGGGGCGCGTGGTCCGGCTCGGTCGACCCGGTCGCGTCCCGGCGACCGCTGCGCCCCGGCGGGGCTTCGAGCCGCCGCGGGTCGACGGACGTGTCGCGCGCTGCTTCGGAGCGGGGTGCTGCCGCGGCCCTCCGTCACGTTCCGGGAGGTCGTTGTTCCTGGGGACGTCGTTCCGCGGTGTGCTCACTCGGCGATGCGCTCCTGTTCTGGGTCGGGCCGCCAGGATACGCTCGCGAACCTGTCCGCGCGTCGCTGACGGCCGTCGTCAGGACCGGCTGCGCGAGGCCTGGGCGGAGTCCATCGCCAGTTCCTCCGCGTCGAGCGTGACGAGCACGCGCCGCATGACCTCCTCGTCGAGGTTGCCCTTCTCGCGTTCCTCGAGCACGATCTCGCGGCGACGGTCGAGGAGCTCCCGTCGGATGTCCTGGATCTGCGAGCCCCGCAGCCGGACGGGGGCCTTGCGCTCCTCGTCCTCTTCTTCCTCGGCGTCGCGACGGAAGGTCTCGGCCTGGCGTTCGAGTCGCGCCTTCAGCCGGTTCACGACGGTGTCCGTCGCCTCGGCGCCGTACCGCTCCGACCAGTCCGGCCGACGGCGCTCGAGGAGTTCGATCGCCGCTTCGGTGGTGCGCTGGTTGAGGCGCATCTCGCTGCGGAGGTCCTCGTCGTCCTCGTCGGGGTCCTGCACCTTGAGCGCCCGGATGACGAAGGGGAGCGTGAGGCCCTGCAGGAGGAGGGTGCCGACGGTCACGATGAACGCGATGATGAAGATGGTGTCCTGCGCGGGGATCTTCGTCGGGTTGGCGACGACCGACACGGCGGCCGCGAGGGTGACCACGCCCCGCATGCCCGTCCACGAGATGACGGTGAGCTCCCGCCAGTTGAGCTTCGGTTCGGCCGTGCCCCGGAGCCACCGCAGGGACGGGTGCCCCCGGGAGAGCCGGACCCGCAGTGGTCGCAGCCACCGGCCGTTGATCCGGTTCCGGACGTACGACTCGAAGACGAACAAGGGTCGGACGATGATCACCACCACGAGGACGACGCCCGCGGCGGTGAGGGTCTGCGTGAGGCTGCGATCGCTCTTGAGCAGGTCGTCCACCACGGTGTGGAGCTGCAGACCGATGAGGGCGAACACGAAGCCCTCGAGGATGACGTCGATGCTCGTCCACAGCGGGCGTTCCTGCAGCCGGGTCGCGTAGCCCTCCTTCGGCGAGTTGTACCCGATGTAGAGGCCGGCGGTGACGACCGCGATCACGCCGGAGCCCGACAGGTGCTCCGCCAGGATGTAGGCGACGAACGGCAGCAGGATGCTCATGATCGTCTCGACCACCGGGTCGTTGATGCGCATCCGGATCCAGTGCACGAGCACCCCGAGCACCCCGCCGACCGCGAGTCCGACGCCGATCGCGAGCCCGAAGATGCCGAGGTCCTGCCAGACGGTCAGGGACGTCCCCGCGATGATCAGGGTGAACACCCGCACGAGGGTCAGCGAGGCGGCGTCGTTGATGAGGCTCTCGCCCGACAGCACCGTCATCACGCGGCGGGGGAGTCCGAGCTTCCGGCCGATCGCGGCAGCGGAGACGGCGTCCGGCGGGGCCACGATCGCGCCGAGCAGGATCGCGGCCGGCAGCGTCATGTCGGGGATGAGGAAGTACGCGACCGCCCCGACCGCGAGCGCCGTGACGATCACGAGGAAGATGCCGAGGCGGCGGATCTGCTTGATGGAGGTGCGGAAGCTCTGCCACGACACGTCGAGTGCGGCGGAGTAGAGCAGCGGCGGCAGGATGACGGTGAGGATCACCTCGGAGTCGATCTCCATCGCGGGGAGCCCCGGCAGGAACGACGCCGCGAGTGCGACCGCCGTCACGAGCAGCGGCGCCGGCAGGCCCTTGGCCCGGGCGAACCCCGTCACCGCGAGCGATCCGACCAGGAGGATGAGGAGCTCGACGGTGTCCATGCGGTCCATTCTCCCAGAGGCATGGGCCGGACCTGAACGAGTGTGAAGGGAAGGTGAACGTCAGGTTGCCGGCAGGGTTTGCCTCGCGGGCGTCCGCCTGGGACACTGGCCCGCGGTGGACATCACACTCATAGTCGTCCTGGTCATCGCGTTGGCCCTCTTCTTCGACTTCACAAACGGTTTTCACGACACCGCCAACGCGATGGCGACCCCGATCGCGACCGGTGCGATGAAGCCCAAGGTGGCGGTCACCGTCGCCGCGGTGCTCAACCTCGTCGGGGCGTTCCTCAGCACCGCGGTCGCGACGTCGATCTCGCACGGCCTCATCAACGAGGGGCCCGGGGGTGTGGCGATCTCGCCGGAGATGATCTTCGCCGGCCTCATCGGTGCCGTCGTCTGGAACATGATCACCTGGCTGCGCGGCCTGCCGTCCTCGTCGTCGCACGCGCTGTTCGGCGGACTGATCGGTGCCGCCATCGTCGGTGCCGGGTTCGGCTCGGTGAACTACGCCGCGCTGTTGACGGTCGTGATCATCCCCGCGTTCCTGTCGCCGGTGATCGCCGCGCTCGTGTCGTTCCTGTCGACCCGGATCGCGTACCGGATCACCAGGCGCCCGGTGTTCCCGAACGAGCGCGGCGGCTTCCGGTTCGGGCAGATCTTCACGAGCTCGATGGTGTCCCTCGCGCACGGCACGAACGACGCGCAGAAGACCATGGGCGTCATCACGCTCACGCTCATCGCCGCCGGGGCCCAGTCGTCCGAGCAGGGCGTGCAGTTCTGGGTCGTGGTCGCCTGCGCGCTCGCGATCGCCCTCGGCACCTACACCGGCGGCTGGCGCATCATCCGCACGCTCGGCTCGGGCATCACGGAGATCCGTGCGACGCAGGGCTTCGCGGCCGAGGCGTCCACCGCTGCCACGATCCTCGCTTCGAGCCACCTCGGGTTCGCGCTCTCCACCACGCAGGTGTCGTCCGGCTCGATCATCGGTGCCGGTCTGGGTCGCCGCGGGTCGAAGATCCAGTGGTCGACCGCAGGCAAGATCGTCATCGCGTGGTTCATCACGCTGCCGGCATCGGCCGCCGTCGGCGCAGTGGCGTCCGGCATCGCCCGCCTGGGCGTCGCGGGGCTCGTGATCGACGCGCTCATCGGTGCCGCGGTCATCCTCGGCCTGTACCTGTGGTCGCTCCGCAAGCCGCACGAGCAGGCCGCCGCGATCGAGGTCGACGTCGCCGCGAACGCCGTGTTCACCCGCAAGGAGCTGCGCGACATGCAGCGCAAGAAGCGCGCCGACGCGGTCGCCGCGCGCCGAGCCGAGCTGAGCCGTGAGCGCACCCTGCGCCGCATGGCCGGCCGCAAGGGGGGTCGTCGCTGATGGGCATCGACTGGTTCGCCTTCCTCACCGTGGCGATCGTCGCCCTCGTGAGCGCGTGCTTCGTCGTCGCGGTCTACTCCGTCGGCCTGCGGCTCTGGAGCGCCGCCGACACCCGCGCGGGGAAGTACACCGTGAAGGACGACGGCACGGTCGGACCGGCCACCGCCGGCTTCCCGGTGCCCGGCGCCGCGAACGCCGCCGTGCGCTGGCTGCGGACGGTCTCCGTCGCCTGCTTCGTCGTCTCCGGCGCAGCGGTGCTCTACGGCATCTACCTGATCATCCCGCAGTTCCACTGACCCGACCGCGGGTCGCCTGACGCGACCACCTCCGGGCCTGGAGGCGCGGTGCCGGCCCGCACCGCGCCTCCCGTCCGGCGTCGCCGCCGTCCACGCGCGCCCACCGCCGCGTCCATCCGCGACGCGCCCGCTGTCCACGACGGCACGGACCCGACCGGCCGGACGGGCTACCCTCGTGGGCGTGACCGGCAACGAAGCAGCACACACCCGCACCGAGACCGACTCCCTGGGATCCCGGGAGGTCCCGGCCGACGCGTACTGGGGCATCAACACCCTGCGCGCGCTCGAGAACTTCCCGATCACCTCGGTGCCGATCGCGGTCTACCCGGACCTCATCGACGCCCTCGCGACCGTCAAGCAGGCCGCTGCCCGGGCGAACAAGGCGATCGGCGTGCTCGACGCCGAGCGCGCCGACGCCATCGACCGGGCCGCGCAGGAGGTCCGCGACGGTGCGCTCCGCGAGCAGTTCGTCGTCGACATCGTCCAGGGCGGCGCAGGCACGAGCACGAACATGAACACGAACGAGGTGCTCGCGAACCGCGCGCTCGAGATCCTCGGTCGGCCGAAGGGCGACTACGCGTACCTGCACCCGATCGACCACGTGAACCGGAGCCAGTCGACCAACGACACCTACCCGACGAGCGTGAAGCTCGCACTGATCTTCGGGGTGCGGCGGCTCACCGACCAGCTGTCCCTGTTGTCCGACGCGTTCGCGGAGCGCGGCCGCGCGTTCGCCGACGTCCTCAAGATCGGGCGGACGCAGCTGCAGGACGCCGTGCCGATGACCCTCGGCCAGGAGTTCACCGGCTTCGCGCACACCATCCAGGAGGACGTCCTCCTGCTCCGCACGGTGATGCCGCTGCTCGCGGAGACGAACCTGGGCGCGACGGCCATCGGTACGGGCATCACGGCCGACCCGCAGTACCGCGACGAGGTCCGGCGGCAGCTCCAGGAGGCCAGTGGCCTCGACATCGTGACCGCGCCGGACCTCATCGAGGCGACGAGCGACGCGGGCGCGTTCATGACCCTGTCCGGCACCGTCAAGCGCAGCGCCGCGAAGCTCTCGAAGATCTGCAACGACCTGCGGCTGCTCGCGTCCGGACCGCAGGCGGGGCTCGGGGAGATCACCCTCCCGGCACGCCAGGCGGGGTCGTCGATCATGCCGGGCAAGGTCAACCCCGTGATCCCGGAGGTCGTGAACCAGATCGCGTTCGCCGTGGCCGGAGCGGACACCACGGTGACGATGGCGGCCGAGGGCGGGCAGCTCCAGCTCAACGCGTTCGAGCCGATCATCGCCCACTCCATCCTGCAGTCGCTGCAGTGGATGGCGAGCGGGTGCGCGACGCTCCGCGAGAACTGCGTCACCGGGATCGAGGCGAACGAGGCGAAGCTCGCGGCGCAGGTGGACACGAACGTCGGGGTCGTCACCGCCCTCACGCCGTACATCGGCTACGCGGCAGCGGCGTCGATCGCGCACACCGCACTCACGACCTCGACGCCGATCGCGACGCTCGTCACCGCTGCCGGGCTCATGGAGGAGGACCAGGTGCAGCGCGTCCTCTCGCCGGCGCGCCTGTCGGGCATCGAGCTGGCGACGGGGGCGATCCCGGTCGTGACCGAGGAGATGCTCGACGCCGAGGCCGCGCGGCGGCGCTGACGGGCGGGGCGGCGCTGACGCGGAGGGGCGGCGTGCGGCGGCGTTGACGGGGCGGGGCGGCGTGCGGCGGCGAGGGCGTCCGTCGGCGGGCAGGGGCCCCGCGGGCGTGGGGTCCTAGGGCATGGGCCGTTCGCCGACCCGCACCTGCCGGGACATCTGGCGCAGGTGCTCCTCGACGGGCGTCGGGTCGGGCTGCTCTTCCTCGGCGATCTGCGCCGAGAGCTCGCGCACCCGGTGCGCCGCGGCGATGTCCGCGTCCCGCCACCGGGCGAGCGTGAAGTTCCGCGTGACGTCCCGGAGCGGCAGGCGGATCGACTCGTCGGCCTCGATCCCCGCGAGGAGCTGCCGGATGCGGATCACCTCGGAGTCGAGCTCGCCCCCGACGACGAGCACGAAGTTGGAGATGTACAGGTACACGAGCAGCAGGATCGCGCCGCCGAGCCACCCGTACGCCTTGTTCCCGCCGCCCACCGTCTCGACGTAGAGCGCGAAGCCGAACGTCGCCAGCGCCCAGGTCACGATCGCGAACCCGGCTCCGGCGGACACCCACCGCAGCTGCGGCGTCTTCACGTTCGGCGTCGCGTAGTACAGCACGGCGACCATCACGACGAGGTCCGCCGCCAGGATCGGCCACTTCGCCACGTTCCACACGTCGTCGATCCAGGGCGCCCACCCGAGCTGCCGGATGATCGCGGCGGAGATCGTCGGCGTCCCGAGCAGGATGACGATCCCGATCGCGCCGCCGACCATGACGAGCAGCGTGACGAGGAGCATCATGCTGCGGAACTTCCAGATCCGCCGCCCCTCCTCGACCTCGTACGCGGTGTTCATCGCACGGCCGAAGGCGGTGGCGTACCCGGACAGCGACCACAGGGTCAGGACGAGCCCGATCGTGAAGCCGAGCCACGGGTTGTCGAGCGTGAGCAGCTGCCGGAGCGGTCCCTCGAGGTGCTGTGCCGTCTCGGCGCGGACAATGAACCCGAGCACCTCGATGATGTCCGACAGGCTGTCCCCGTGCCGGTCGACCACCGAGAGGGCGGAGACCACCGTCAGCGCCGTGGGGAAGACGGTCAGCAGGGCGAAGAACGTCAGGGAGGCGGCGGCGTCGACCACCCGGTGCCGGATGACCGAGTGGTAGGTGCGGCGGACGACGGCGCGGACTCCCGTCCGCTGGAGGTCGCGCGCGGCGCTGTCCGGCATGTGTCGTACGGTACCCGACCGGTGACCGACGGGAGGCGCGGTGCGGCCCCGACCCGCGCCTCCCGTCCGCGCCAGCCGAGACTCGCGGCGCGCAGCCCGAGACTCGGCGTGAGCGACGG